>CAXUEG010000238.1:0-3224 GCA_964249935.1 uncultured Terriglobus sp. | reverse complement strand
CACACGCGTGACGGCGAGCGAGGCGGACTTCAAGTCCTCACTCCATTGCAGCTGCATTTGATCGTCCGGCACCCGGAACGCGATGTGGTGCACGCTGCCCGCCCCCATCCGGCCAGAGATCAATTGCGTCTGCACGAGAATGTCGATATACAATCCGTGAGCGGTGGATTCCGGCGCCGAAAAGCGGAAGCGGTTAGTCTCCACCGCAGTTTGGGTAAAGCCCATGCGGTTAAGGACGGAAGCCGTGCCCTCGAAACCGGCCTCACATAGATTCACGGCGAAAATCCGCGGATGCTGTGTTCGGGTGGAACCGATGCAGTGCGTGGAGCATGTTGCGGTGGGGCGGTGGCGTGCCCGATGAGTTCCAGTTGCAAGCCATTTGGATCGGTAAAGCGGAGAACAGGATCGCCGAAACGGACATCGCCTGGCTCGAAGGCGACCCCTGCCGCGAGCAATCGCTGCTGCCAATAGAGCAGTGATTCCGTTGCGACTGAGAACGCCACTGCAGAGGTTTCTCCGATACAAACCTTGCCCGTGTGGCATGCGGCCAAGGAAGAAGGTCAGGATACTTCCTGGTGTTCCGATGTCGTCCCCAAAATAGAAATGGTACGAGGCCGGATCGTCAAAGTTAATCGTTCTCTTGACAAAGCGGAGACCGAGTACGTCTGTATAGAAGTCCAGATTGCGTTGCGGCTTAGATGCAATCGCTGTCACATGATGCAATCCAACAAGGGCGGGAGGCATAGGCATTCTCGATTTGAAACCGGGAATCTGTCGTTACATCAGCTGGGCCAAACTCGTACCGTCCCAACCGGTCAGGAACTTTGGGGAAGGTCGAAAGCGTGCGTTTCTGACCTCCAGCGGCCGAACGGATCGATGTGTTCGGAAGCGTTCGTCGGTATGGATGCTTAGGTCAGATGACCGCCATCGACGTTGATGGTCGTTCCCGTGATGTAGCTGGCTTCAGGTCCTGCCAGAAAGGCAACGACTGCGGCGACTTCCTCGGGACGGCCGTATCGACCCAACGCGGCGAGGCTTTTCAGAAACGGAGCGAAGTCCGAATCTTCTGGATTCATGTCG
This sequence comes from uncultured Terriglobus sp., assembly GCA_964249935.1. Classification (GTDB taxonomy): domain Bacteria; phylum Acidobacteriota; class Terriglobia; order Terriglobales; family Acidobacteriaceae; genus Terriglobus. The sequence continues at coordinate 2,144 of CAXUEG010000238.1, read as the reverse complement.
GTTGCGATCGCGCCTGGCTGTACATCATTGACGGTGATGTTGCGTGAGCCAAGGTCTCGGGCCCAGGCGCGAGTATACGCCGCAACTGCGGCTTTCGTCGCCGCGTAATCACCAACTCCCGTCGTTGGAACACGGCTCGCAAAGATCGTTCCAATGTTGATGATGCGCCCGCCATCCGGGATGAGCGGCGCGGCGGCTCGGGTCGCCGTAGCGACCGCTTTCACGTTGATTGCGTACTGCCGTTCGAGAGCGGTCACGTCCGGCTCGGGATCATCAATCTTCCCGTACAACACGACGCCCGCATTATTCACGAGAATGTCGAGCCGCCCAAACCTCTGGTGCACTGAATGTACGAGGGACGTGACCTGTTCCGTAACGGCTTGATCCGCTTCGAAGGCGGCAAGATCCCGTCCGGTGCTTTTGGCCTGCTCCACCATGAGTTTCGCTGCGTCTTTGGAGCCGACGTAGCTGAAGCCCACTTTGGCACCCTCGCTGCTCAACCTGCGCACGATCGCCGCACCGATTCCACGCGAACCGCCGGTTACGAGCGCCACTTTGTTCTTGAGCGGTGTCATACTTCTGTCCTCGTCGCGGCCAGATCTTCGCAGGCGTTGCGCCTAGAGATCACGCCTGTGCTTTATTGATGGAACCTCGTCCTGAACGTCGCAGCAAGCCCCTTTCGCGTTGGGCGTGGACAACTCAAAAGTGGCGCGGAGGGCACAGGTGGTTCGAGGGGTGTGGAACCAGCCCCAAAGGGCGTTTCGTCGGGAAGAGGATTGCGCTAGCGTTTCCAGGTATTGGCAAAGGCGAGCTAAGAGCTTCGTGGAATAGCCATCTCGGACACAAGAGGAGACGATCGTATGAAGGCAAGTGTGATGAAAGAATACGGTGCGCCCAGCGTTCTGAACTACGCGGCCTTCCCGGATCCAGAAGCCTCCGAAGGTGAGGTGATCGTTCGCACTGCTGCAGCGAGCGTGAACCCGGTCGACTTGCTCCAGAGGTCGGGAGTGACCAAGGAGTATCTGCCAGTAGCATTTCCTGGCGTGATTGGATGGGACATCGCTGGAACAGTCGTGTCCCTGGTTGCGAAGGTAACGGAATTCAAGGTCGGGGATCGTGTGATGGCATGGGCATTCGCGACCTACGCCGAGCTATGCGCGGTGAAGACGAACATCCTCGTTAAAGTTCCTGACGAGGTTGATCTCGAAGCCGCCGCAGCTTTGCCCTTGGTGACCACCACGGGGAGCCAGTTGATTTCCGTTTGAGGAAAGGACAAACGGTGTTGGTCTCCGGCGCGGTTGGAGGGGTGGCTCGTGCCGCCGTTTGCACGGCGAAAGAACTGGGCGCTCGTGTCATCGCGGGTGTTCGCAAGACGCAGGTCACGGAGGCTGAACACATTGGCGCAGACGAGGTGATCGCGCTTGACGATCCGGATGCGCTTCGGGCGCTAGCCAACGTCGATATCGTCGCGAACACGGTGCGTGGTGAGACGGCTCAGCAGTTGATGAACAAAGTAAGAAGCGGCGGGACGTTTGTTTCGGCTACAGACAAGCCAGGCAATGAGCACCTCTATCCTTCCGTGCGCGTTGTGTCCTTTGTCTCCAAACAGAACACCGACAACATGACACGGATGGCAAGGGCAGTGAACGAGGGACGGCTTGACATACCGGTTCACAAGAAAATGCCTTTGTCGCAGGCGCGAGCGGCGCATGAAGCGGTCCAGGCCGGAGTTCCAGGAAAGGTGCTTCTCATTCCGTGACGCAGCTGGGTATCCGTGGCTGATCGCTGCTTCAACGACTTTGTTGGAACGGCGTGAACTCGCTGAATGTTCCTAGCGTGGTACAGAGCAAGCCGAGAAGGGCTCCGAAGATAATTCTCTTGGTCGTGCCGCATAGCGGAGCCAGAGGCGGTCAACTGAGCTCGCTTACTCCAATCTGCGCAAGTTCTTCGCCCAGGTCGTCTCTCGCCCCACTGACAGCAACGCTTCGCCGCACTACTTGTGCGGACCAATGGCGACCGCATCCAGCCTTCCTTACCTGTCGATAAACTCCGCCAGTAGGGGAATGACCTCTGTGGGACATTCTTCCAGCAGCCAATGCCCGCAGTCCGGAACAATGATCCCTTTGAAGTCTGCTTCCGGAGCA
>CAXUEG010000237.1:3315-5133 GCA_964249935.1 uncultured Terriglobus sp. | reverse complement strand
GCGCTTCTGGGTCACCAGTGCAGTGGACCGCGATCTCGGGCGCGGTCACATTCGGATCGGGGCAGGCGACTACGCAGACTGCCAGCGCGGCAGACGGGTCTGCTCTGGTCCCAGCCGTCGGCAACCTGCAACCCGGTGCGCAGGCTGCCGTGCAGGGTTGCGCCTGGTCTACCTCTTGCGCCACCCTCACACTGATCGGTGTTTCGCCGAACGACTTTTGGCTGCAAGGCGTCAGCGGGGATGCGCAGGTGGTCAACAACGGCACCGCCCTCGGAACGCTGACACTGCGCGTTGTCGACGCCGGTGGAAACGGCGTCGCGGGCGCAACCGTTTCCATCAAACAGCAGGTGACTGGCTGGCAGCCTGCCTGCCCGGCGACAGGACGCTGCGCCGTTCCGCCGGTCTACGGCACCGCCTCTATGTCGTCGATCAGTGACGATGACGGTCTCATTGCCGTCGCTCCGTTGCAGTACGACGGAACTGCCGCGAATACCCAGATCGTGGCTGCCGCGGGGAACAACGGCTTTTTCGCCGTGACACTCACGAAGGAGCCTTGAGCGTTGCAGGGCACGCACGTCCTGAACGAGTGTTGCCTGTATGCGAACTCAGAAGAACGGTAGAAGCTCTGGTGGAAGCGCTTTCCTCGTAACAGGACACAACCTCTCCAGGGTCTTACCTATGCACTGGAGCAGTTTGCTTCTGCTCCTCTCCTCCCGTGGCCGTTACGCCGATATACGCCGACCGCACCGCACCGTTCTCTTCGGCGTGTCCGCATGCGTGCGACGCCACTTGCCCTCTTGCAGCCGATCTCGCATCCACAGCTTCGGCACTAGCCGGAGCTATGGATGCGGCATATCGAAGTCGGTGAAGGTTCCTGCAGCCCTCGCGCGACCGGCCTGTTCCAGACGGCATCTGAACCAGAGATCACGGGAGACGATGCATGGCAGCGGAGGTGGTGGCAAGTGGTGTGCGCAAACGGGTCTGGATCATTGGTGGCGGCTTTGCCGGACTGCGGGCTGCCGAGGCGCTCGAACATGCCGAGGTCAACGTCACCATTGTCGACCGCAAGAATCACCACACCTTTCAGCCGCTGCTCTATCAGGTTGCCATGGCTGTGTTGTCGCCTGCAGATATTGCCCAGCCGATTCGTACCATGGTGCGTTCTGCAAACACACAGGTGCTCATGGATGAGGTCGTCGGCTTCGACGTGAGTAACCGTCGAGCTCACCTGAGGAGCGGAACGGAGCTGCAGTACGACTATCTGGTTCTCGCAACGGGATCGACTCACAGCTACTTCGGGAAAGAGGAGTGGGCGTCACTCGCGCCCGGACTCAAGACAGTTGAGGACGCAGTTGAGATTCGCCGCCGCGTGCTGCTGGCTTTTGAAAAGGCAGAGGGCGAGATGCTCGAGTCAGGCAAGCATCCAGCGCTCAATTTTGTGATCATCGGCGGCGGCCCAACCGGCGTGGAACTGGCCGGCGCCATCTCCGACATCGCCAAACTTTACATTCGCAAAGACTTTAGGCACATCGATCCTGCCTCAGCACGCGTGCTGATTCTGGAAGGGTCACCGGCGATCCTCGCCGCGTACCCTGAGGATCTGCAGAAAAGTGCGTTGCAGCAGTTAAAAGAGCTCGGAGTCGTGGTGCGCACCGGTCAGCGCGTTACCGATGTGCAGCCCGGCTATGTGATGGTCGGCGACCAGCGAATCGACTCGGTCGTAACGCTGTGGGCGGCCGGCGTGCAGGCCAGCCCACTTGGCAAAATGCTCGATGTCGAGTGTGACAAGAAGGGCGCCGTCGTCGTTGATGACAACCT
>CAXUEG010000237.1:0-3305 GCA_964249935.1 uncultured Terriglobus sp. | reverse complement strand
GCCACCATCGGCCGCGCCTCCGCGGTCGGTAATGTGAAATGGCCGTTCCGTGCGCACATGAGTGGATTCCTGGCGTGGGTCACGTGGCTGGTCGTTCACATCTTTTTCCTGATCGGCTTCCGCAATCGTTTCTCAGTGTTTCGTAGTTGGGCGTTCACCTACCTTTTCTTCAAGGAGGGTGCGCGTCTCATCACGGGCTCGCAGGAGCTGCCCGGCTGGGGCGTCGAGGACGCCCACGTGGGCGAACTGACTACGCAGCCCATCGAGCCATAGTCGCTTGCGGTCGCAGTGCCGCTTCATGCGACAGAGCATCCTGCACCGGGCGACAGCCCGTCTCAATGACGCATGAACTTCCGCTCATTCACGCGACTCACGCTTGCGATCATGGCTGCATCCTGTGCGACAACGATGCGCGCACAGGCATTTCTTCTGCCGCTGGATAGTGGCGGCTCCGGGCAGCAGCAATCCACACCTGCGCCGCAGAAATCCACACCGATCGGTACCATCAGCATCGGCTACGCATACCTGTGGGCGGACCAGGGCGGCTATCACCGCAACCTGAACGGCTGGCTGGCAAAGCCGACCTTCAACCTCGTCGACGGTTGGGCCATCTACGCTGACGCATCCAACTACTACGGTGCAAACCGGAAGGGAAGCGTCAACCTGCACACCTATTCGCTTGGCGTAAGCAAGGAGATCTTTCCCAAGCCAAGGCTCAAGCCGGCGCTGTTTTTGCAGATGGGTGATTCTCGAACGTCGAATGCCGGAACCATTACCAACGGCTTCGCGCTGCTGACAGGCATCAACTTCACGACACCGATCAACAAGCGGGTTTCTCTCTCCATCATTCCTGCGGAGTACGTGTACGTGCACCCGGATGGTGAAAACCGGAACAGCTACAACGTCAAGGTTTCGCTTGTTTTCCCATTCGGCAAGAAGAAGCAATGATGGGAAGTTGGGAACGACAAAGGGCACAGCCGAAGCTGTGCCCTTTGTCATTCGGAGAGTGTGGAATCTACGCTTCCTGCAACTGCTGACGGCGTGGACGGCGGTTGGCCTGCAGAACTTTTTTACGCAGGCGCAGCGCCTTCGGTGTCACTTCGACCAGCTCATCGTCAGCGATGAACTCGATGGACTGCTCAAGCGTGAGCTGCTTGTAGGGCACCAGCCGCAGAGCTTCGTCGGCAGAGGAGGCACGCATGTTGGTCAGCTTCTTCTCGCGTACAGCGTTGACGTCCAGGTCATTGTCGCGGCTGTTTTCGCCGACGATCATGCCCTCGTAGACCTCCACGCCCTCGCCCATGAAGAGCGTGCCGCGCTCCTGCAGGCCGTTCAACGCGTAGGTGGTGGTCACGCCGGTGCGGTCGCTGATCAGCGCGCCCGTGGGCCGCTGCGGAATCTCACCCTGGTAGGCGATGTAGCCGTCGAACAATGAATTCATGACGATGGTGCCGCGCGTTTCGGTCAGCATTTCACTGCGGAGTCCGATCAGGCCGCGCGAGGGCACTTTGAATTCCATGCGCACGCGTGCGTCGCCGGTCATCTTGACCATCTCGCCCTTGCGCGGTCCAAGCTTCTGGATCACGGTGCCGCTGAACTCGTTCGGCACGTCGATGGTGACGTACTCGACCGGTTCCATCAGCTCTCCGTCGATGCGCTTCGTCACGATTTCCGGCCGGCCAACCTGAAGTTCGTAGCCTTCGCGGCGCATCATCTCGATGAGCACGGCCAGCTGCAGCTCGCCGCGGCCGAGTACCTTGAAGGCGTCCGGCGATCCGGTCTCTTCAACGCGGATGGAGACGTTGGTTTGCAACTCTTTGTCCAGGCGCTCGCGCAGGTTGCGGCTGGTCACGTACTGACCTTCGCGGCCGGCGAAGGGCGAGTTGTTGACGCTGAACTGAATCGCAATGGTCGGCTCGTCGATGACGATCGGCGGCAGCGGCTGTGGGTTCTCGAGACCAGTGATGGTTTCGCCGATAGTGAGGCCGCTGACGCCCGCAATGGCGACGATGTCGCCGACCGTGGTTTCTTCGATGTCGGTGCGCTTCAGGCCGCTGAAGGTGACCAGCTGGGTGATCTTGACCGGCTGCAGCGACCCGTCCAGGCGCGCGACGTTGACCGTTTCACCGGTTTTGAGTGTGCCGTTGAAGACGCGGGCGATTCCCAAGCGGCCGAGGTAGTCGGAGTAGTCCAGATTGGTGACCAGGATCTGCAGAGGACCGTCGGCCTCGCCGCTTGCCGGCGTAATTGTTTTGGCGATGGTCTCGAAGAGCGGCTGCAGGTCCGTGCCGGGCGTCGCCATGTCGAGCGTTGCCGTGCCCGCTTTGCCGTTGGTGTAGACGACGGGAAAGTCGAGCTGCGATTCGTCGGCGTCGAGGTCGATGAACAGGTCATAGACCTCGTTCAGAACTTCCTGCACGCGCGCGTCCGGGCGGTCGATTTTGTTGATGACGAGGATCGGCGTGAGGCCGCCGGCGAGCGCTTTGGAGAGCACGAAGCGGGTTTGCGGCAGCGGGCCCTCGCTGGCGTCGACCAGCAGGACGACGCCGTCGACCATTTTCAGGGCGCGCTCGACTTCGCCGCCGAAGTCGGCGTGGCCCGGCGTGTCGACGATATTGATCTTGCCGTCGCGGTAGTGGACGGCGGTGTTCTTGGCCAGAATGGTGATGCCGCGCTCGCGCTCGAGGTCGTTGGAGTCCATGACGCGGTCGGTGACGGTTTCGTTGGCGCGGAAGGTTCCGCTCTGCCGGAGCATGGCGTCGACGAGCGTGGTCTTGCCGTGGTCGACGTGGGCGATGATGGCGATGTTGCGGATGGTCTGGCTCAACGCTGGAATTCCTGTTCTGTGCGCAAATCTGCGATGCGACTCGCGGCGTGCGCGAGTCCGATTTAGAGCAACTTATCTATTCTACTGAGGTTCCGGGCTGATGTGCAGGTGAACCCCGCCCCCCTATGTCGAAATGTAAATTCCTGCAAACGCAGGACTTAGATTCGTTAGGTGACGTAAATTCTTCCATCGCCAGAACTTACGCGTAACTTCCGGCGATGGAGCAAGTTAGCGGGTGTCCATTTGAAACAAATCTTTTCGGCTGGACTTGCACTCTTTTTATTATACCGGCGGGAAGGAAATACCATGCCAAGCGTAAGTGCCTGAAGTGCTTTGACTTGGGCGGAGGAAGGACTTGACATGTTTTTCTGTGGCTTGCGCCTTGCTGTATTCCGGCGCGGAAGAAAAGCAGGTCCTTCGCTGCGCTCAGGATGACAATTTTCTGAGCGCAGCGTCAGGCTGCGGTTACTCAATGCTG
>CAXUEG010000236.1:1034-5295 GCA_964249935.1 uncultured Terriglobus sp. | reverse complement strand
GCTCAGGACCAGGATTGCGGACGCCATCAGCATCGCGGGCAGCCGCAATGTAAGCGGCCCATCCCCCGGCTGCACCCCGAACAGACCAAAGCTCGCAATCGACAACCGGCCCAGCCACGAAGTCAGTGGCGGAAACGGAACATCTCCCCAGTCCAGGTGCCGCGCGTCATCCAGGAACTGCAGCTCGTCCCGGTGGTACCCATACCGGTTGCCCAGCGCTAAGTGCACCGCCAGCAGCGCGACCGCCAAACCAATCAACCACCATGCCGTGCCGCGCTGCTCCGCTCGCTCCATATGCTTCGCTCATCCCTCGCAGACAAGATACGCAGCAAACAGCCAACGCGGTTCACTTTCGTTTGCCTGGGAATGCGTTCCGGGAACCGAGCCGGTCCCACAGATCTGCAGCGAAGGCTCCGGCCGCTGGCAGCGGCAAGCGACAACGGAACACAGGAGATCGATCTCCAGCAAACATTCCGCTGCAGCAGGATACAAATTGCGAAGCATCTTTCTGGAGTTCAGCACTCCGTAGGCACTCGCCGTGCCTATGTCCAGGCGTTCGTTTCTTCGCTGGGTTGCAGGACCGGCGACGCTATCGCGCTACAAATACCAGAAAATAATCCTGCCCATCCGCCTTCGTGAAGTCGTAGTGCTCCACCTCGTGAAACCCCGCCGCACGCATCTCTTCTTCGACGATCGCCTGCTTCAACCCGTGGTCCGCTCCATTGCCGTTCCGATCAATGATTCCCACCCGCGCCCCCGGTTTCAGCGCCGGTTGCAGGTTTCTGAGCAGCGTCTTCGTGTCCGCAATCTCGTGATAGACCTTCAAAAGCAGCACTGCATCCACCGACCCGGCCGGCAGCTTCGGATCGTTCGGCGCGCCCAGCACCGGCATTACATTTTGCAGCCCTTCACGGTGCGCCCGCTGCCCAACCTCCTTCACAAACTGCGGGTTGATGTCTTCGGCATACACCACGCCGCCTGAACCAACCCGCCGCGCCGCGCGCACCGTAAACCATCCGCCACCCGTACCGATATCCGCCACCGCCTTGCCTGGCGTGATCCGCAGAATATCCATCACGCGGTCGATCTGCAGGTTCTTCGCCCGATCCGGGTATTCGAAGATTTCCGTCGACCCCGCGTATGGCGTACTCGTGGGATGTTCAGGTGGCTGCTGCACCGGAGTGGCTTGCGCGTGCAGAGAAGCACTCGTGCATGGCAACAGGGCAGAGAACAACGCAAAACGAAGAGCCGCGGATCGGAACGTCATGCCTCATTGGACGCCGCGAATGCTTTCTGTGGCAATGCGCGCAACCGCCATTGTTCACGCGGTACACTCGCGGCACGTTGAAACTGGCGCAGGTCCAGAAGGAAGCTCTTCTTGAAGCGCGGTCCTGGCAGGCGTCACAGTGTTCAGCAAACGACACAGCAGCGTTGAGGGCACGCGCTCACGTTGCCAAGCCGCAGCAGGGAACGTAGACTCCGCAACATGACACGCCGTTTGGTCCTCATGCTCCTAGCAGCCTTCGCCCTGGCGCCACTTGCCCCGGCTCAGATGCCGCACGACACCTCACAGGACTGGGCCAGGACCAAACTCGAGCAGAGCACACGCCACCGCGAATACGTCCCCGTCAAATCCGGCGCGCGCACCCTAAACACGCTGGTCATATATCCCGAACGGAAAGACAAAGCGCCCGTGGTCGTCCTTAGCCACGAGATCTTTGGCCTTTCCACCTGGATGAAGCTGCAGGCCGACGAGCTCGCCGCCGAGGGCTTCATCGTCGTCGCCCCCGATCTGCTCAGCGGCATGGGCGCGAACGGCGGCGGCACCGACGCGATGGGTGGCCAGGACAACGTTGTCCAGGCCGTCTCGAAGCTCGATCCCGCACAGGTCCTCACCGACCTGGACGCCGTCTCCGACTACGGCAAATCGCTGCCCTCGGCTAACGGTAAGCTCTTCGTCGCCGGCTTCTGCTGGGGTGGCGGCAAGAGCTTCGCGTTCGCTACCCACCGTCACGACCTGGCTGCTGCCTTCGTCTTCTACGGCCCGCCACCACCCGCGCTCGACATGGTCGGCATCCAGGCACCCGTTTACGGCTTCTACGCCGGCAATGACAATCGCATCGGCGCCACCATTCCGCAGACGATCACCGATATGGCCGCCGCGCACAAGTTCTACGATCCAGTCACCTACCCCGACGCGGGCCACGGCTTCATGCGCGCCGGCCAGGCGCCAGACGCCAAACCAGGCGACCAGCAGGCCTTCTCACAGGCTTTCACCCGCCTCCTGCTCCAGCTCCGCGCTCACGAACACAGCCGCGCCCATACCACCAGCCATGGGGAGCTCCTCTTCAAAGGCAGTGGCGGCCACTACAAACCCGTCGCCGCCGCGGCGCACACCCCCGCGACCCAATGTCACAACGCCGCAGGCATGTAGCTGCCAGAGCCAACACGGTCTGACACCCTCGCGACAGCTGCAGGCCGGTTCTCCTTCGAGCCCACGACCTACCCCCTGCAGTGGAATGCGCCACCTAGGGATTGGCCGCGCTCCCTTACGGAAGCGCCCACGCTTCCGCAGAAGGGCGCAACGATCTCTCACACCGCAGCCTCCGGCCCCATCCCACAAAGGACGGCAGCAGCACAAAGGGCACAGCCGCTGGCTGTGCCCCTTGTGTCAATCGCCGTCTAGAAAAAGATTTTTCCCGAAAACTGGAACTGCCTCGGAAAGTTCTGCTCCGTCGATCCAACCGTACCGTACCCCGAAAACGACCCCGGCGCACCCGGCAATCCCTTCCCCGTCGGAACGATTGCGGTATTCGGACCACCCGTGTTCGGACCACCAAAGATCGGTGTGTTTAGAGCATTGAACGCCTCCGCCTTGAACTGGAACTTCATACTCTCCGTGATCGAGAACTTCTTCTCCAAACCAAACGCCTCCTGTGGCGCATTCGGTGTACGTACCGCCGTGGTCAACGGTGCCTGCGTTACCGCCGTGTACTCGCCAAAGCTCGTAAAGCAGCCAGGGTTGCTGTTGTTCAGGTAGCTTGTGTAGCTCTTTTTCGCCGCAGTCACCTGGTAGGTTCCGCAGATGTAGTTCGACCCGTTCGGAAACGCAATCGGCACGCCTGCGGAATCGCTCACGATGAAGTCGAATTGCCATCCACCTATGGCCCCGTCCACCAGCCGATTGCTGTTGGGAAAGAACGCCGCACCCCGGCCAAACGGCAGGTTGTACAGCCCGCTGAACGCCACGGTCCATGGCCGGTCTCCGCTATCCACGCCATAGAACGGCAGTGGATCGGTCAGACCGTTCGCGTTGTTGTTCAGGAACCCCGTTGCCGACATCAACTTTGAAAACGTGAACGAACCCAGCACACTCAACCCGCCCAGGTGCGAGTTCACGCCGGAGATGCGCTTCTCCGCCTTTGCCTGCAGCGAATCGTAGTTGCTGTAGCCTTGCGGGTTCGTATACACATACAGGTCGCCACCATACTGCGGGTACGGCACCATCAGATAGCGCACCGCAACGGTCTGGTTCTGGCCCAGAAACGTAGTATTCGGCAGCACGCCATAGAACGGGTTACTCACCTGCTGATCCAGGTATGAATTGTCCGCAAAGCCGCGCGCCACATCCGCCGCGCTCAAGCCGTTCAACTGCTTGGACGCCCGCAAGTGGTAGGTGTGCGCTCCAAAGTAGTCCAGGTTGAAGACCACATTCAGTGGCATTTGCATCTGCGCTCCCAGCGTCCACTGCTGCACAATCGGAATCTTGCGATCCTGCTGATCCAGGTCAAGCCCATTGCCGGTTAGACCGAGCGGCCCCAGACTCGATCCCGGCGGCGCCTGTGCACCGTTCGGAAATGGATTGCCGTTCTGGAAAAACGTGTTCGGCGTCCGTCCGTTATCAGCGGAAGCGTTGTACGGCGTGGTCTGGCTGAACGGCGACGCTCCGCCCAGCTCAATGCCGAACGCCTTGCCCAGCGTGTAACCCCCGTGGAACACGATGGCGCTGTTCGGTGCCAGCGAGAAACCAAGCTTCGGCTGCCAGAAACCCGTGTTGTTCAGGTATGCCGGGGTGCTGCCTGACGCGTATTGCACCGCGCCCAGGATCGGGTTTGCAATCTTTGCTCCATTCGGCAGCGTGCCGCCCGCCGGATACGCGATCATGTTCGTCAAGGGGTTTACGGCGGTCAAATCGATGCCGGCAAGCAGGCGGTTGTGCCGCTCCCGCGGAGCTGGTTACCGACGTGATATTCCACTTGGG
>CAXUEG010000236.1:0-1024 GCA_964249935.1 uncultured Terriglobus sp. | reverse complement strand
TGCACGAAAAAACCGTAGTAGTTGTAGCTTTCGTATGGCCCGTTCTGCCACTGCACGCTGCCGCTGGCGGGTATGCCCAGCAACGCCGACGCAATCGCCGACCCGTCATTGTTGCCCACCGTGTAGTTCTGCTGTGTGAACTGCGTAGAGAACGCAAATGTCCCATTCGGCTGTCCGGCGCTGCCTGTGATGTCGTGGTAGAGCGACACCTCCCCACCGTAGTGCAGAGAGTGTCGGCCAATGGATTGCGTGATTGACGGCCCAAGGTCATACGTCTCAAAGATCGTCGCGCCGACCGTGTTGCCGACCACGTTGCTGTAGTTGTCGCCAAAGCTGAACTCCGGTGCCAGCGACCGGCTCGTGGTCGGGATCGCCGGCATGTTCAGCCCCAGGTCACCCGGCGACAGGCTCGCCAGCCCAGCCGCCACCGAGCCATCCGGCGATGGGTTGCTGTACCGGTTGTACGACACGCGCACATCGCTCACGATCGAGTTGCTGAAGGCATGCGTCACGTCCAGCACACCCGTCCAGTCCGACCGCTGGTTGTCGATGTTGCCCGTGATCGCGGGTCCGTTGAAACCGTTGCCGTTGCGATACTCCTGCCCGCTCCAGAACGCCACCAGCGCATACATCTTTGTGCGGTCGCTGAAGCTGTAATCGAAGCGCCCGATCGGCATGTTGTACGTGTACCGGTCCTTGCCGTTGAACACGAAATTCGACACGTACCCCGCCCGGTTGGGCGCGGGAAACAGCTGCAGAATCTTGGTTCCGATCGCACTAATGCGGCTCGCCGGGATCGTGTTGTTCAAGAACGGCAAACGACCGTACGTCGCGCATCCTGTCCCGCTCGGCACCGCGCAGAAGTTCGTCGCGGGATCGTAAATGCCATTCGTCTTGCCCACCGCGGCCAGATAGTTCGTCAGGTTCACGCCGCCGCCCGCGCCACCATTCGGCAGCATATCCGACGTCGGGACGTGCGTGACCACCGGCGCCTGCAGCAACTAGCCCGACCCCACCAACCTCA
>CAXUEG010000235.1:1336-5302 GCA_964249935.1 uncultured Terriglobus sp. | reverse complement strand
CAGTGATGACTGAGCATGAAGCACTAACGAAGCCGAGAAACTCAACGCCGCTAGAGCACGGATGCGCATAGTGAAACCATCTTATTAGAATCACTTCTGATAAACGCCGTTGGCGGAAGTGATCTTGCTTCAGCATTGCTCCGCACTGATGGTGGCATGGCTGCGGAGGCAGACCGCCGTGTCGCTGTTCGTGTGTTCTTAGCTTCCGCTCAGGCAGAGGCGAGTTGGGGTTCCTGTTTTGCGGCTTCGCTCTGGTACCAGGCGACGGTTTGTTCGAGGCCGGCGCGGAAATCTTCCATGGGCTGGTAGCCGAGCTCTTCCCGGCCTCGGGTGATGTCGGCGAGGGAGTGCTGGACGTCGCCGGTGCGGACCTCGCCATACCTGGGGGCGTGAGGGAAATTGAGGATGCTGGCGAGCGCGCGGTAGAGGTCGTTGAGCGTGTGGCTGTGGCCGGTGCCGACGTTGAAGACGCGGCCGGTGGCGACCGAGTCGGGTGCGGTGGCTGCGAGCAGGTTGGCCTGAACGGCGTTGGCGACAAAGGTGAAGTCGCGGCTTACGGAGCCGTCACCGTTGATGGTGGGCGTAGTGCCGGCCATCATCTTGTAGATGAACTGCGCGATCACGCCGGAGTAGGGTGAGTCGGCGGCCTGGCGGGGACCGAAGATGTTGAAGTAACGGAGGCAGACGCCCTGCATGCCATAGACCTTGCAGAAGCTCTGGATGTAGTACTCGCACGTCAGCTTCTGCACGGCGTAGGGCGACAGCGGCATGGGTGGCATGGTTTCCACCTTGGGCTGGGTCGGCTGGTCACCGTAGGCGGAGGAGGACGCGGCGTACACGATGCGCCGGACTCTGGCGTCGCGCGCGGCGAGCAGCACCTGGAGCGTGCCGTTGATATTCGAGTTGTGCGAGGTGAGCGGGTCCTGCACGGAGCGGGGAACGGAAGCGAGCGCGGCCTGATGGAGGACGACGTCGGCGCCCTCGCATACGGCGCGCATGAGCGCGGCGTCCTGGATGTCGCCCTGATGGAACTCGACGGAAGATCGAATCGCGTCGAGGTTTTCGAGACGCCCGGTGGATAGATTGTCCACGCCGCAGACCCGGTGGCCTTGTTCGACGAGTGTGTGGGCCAGGGACGAGCCGATGAAGCCTGCGATGCCGGTGATCAAATAGCGTGCCATGTTGTTCTTGCGGAGCGCGGCGCCGATGGCGAACACGGCTCGATGCCTTCCAGTGAGCTTGAGTTGAAACTATCCCATGGTACTCAAAGAACTATCCCACAAATTGGCCAGAAATGAGGCAAAGGGTGAAGCCTGCTCGATGGAATAATGAGGGAGCATGTCTGTCACACGTTTGTCTGCCCTTTCTGCGCAACGCATGGAACGCCTGAAGAACCGGAGTGCCGCCATCGGCATCATCGGCCTGGGTTATGTGGGCTTACCGCTTTCGCTGCTGCTTGCGGAGGCGGGCTTCAAGGTGACGGGTTTCGATATCGACCAGAGAAAGGTCGACAGCCTGATGGCCGGTCAGTCGTATATCTTCCGGATTCCGGGCGAGGAGATTCAGAGCGTTCGCGCAAAGGGGTTCAGCGCCACGGCAGACTTCAGCCAGCTGACGGAGCAGGACGCGATCATCCTGTGCGTGCCGACGCCGCTGAACGAGCACCATGAGCCCGACATGTCGTACATCGTGGACACGGCGAAGATGATTGCGCCGTGGCTGCAGGCCGGGCAACTGGTGGCGCTGGAGAGCACGACGTATCCGGGCACCACGGAAGAGGTGCTGATTCCGCTGCTGGAGGCTGGCAATAAGCTGGGCCTGAAGGCGCAGGGTCCGGGCGGAGAGCCGGCGGAGTCGGGCGTGTTCTATGTCGCGTTTTCGCCGGAGCGCGAGGATCCGGGCAACACGTCCGTGGCGCGGCACAATATTCCCAAGGTGGTGGGCGGCCATGAGCCCATCGCAGCGGAGCTGGCGGCGACGCTGTACGAGGCGATCTTTACGCGCGCCGTGCGGGTTTCGACCACGCAGGCGGCAGAGATGACGAAGCTGCTGGAGAACATCTACCGCTGCGTGAACATTGCGCTGGTGAACGAGATGAAGGTGCTGGCGCTCCGCATGGGCATCGACATCTGGGAGGTGATCGACGCGGCGGCCACCAAGCCGTTCGGCTTTCAGGCGTTCTACCCCGGCCCGGGGCTGGGCGGTCACTGCATTCCGATCGACCCGTTCTACCTGAGCTGGAAGGCCAAGGAGTTCGGCTTCCACACGCGTTTCATCGAGCTGGCCGGCGAGGTGAACGAAGCTATGCCGGAGTTTGTGGTGACGCAGGTGGCGCGTGCGCTGAATACGCGGAAGAAGCCGCTGAACGGCTCCAAGGTGCTGATGCTGGGCATGAGCTACAAGAAGGATATTGACGACCTGCGCGAGTCGCCGTCGCTGACCCTGATCGAGTTGCTGCGCGATGAGGGTGCGGAGGTGGTTTACAACGATCCGTACCATCCCAAGGTGGGCCGTGGCCGTAAGTACAACCTGAACATGACGTCGACGCCACTGGAGAATTTGGGCCAGTACGATTGTGTGCTGATCGCGACGGACCACTCGGATTATGACTACGGCCGCATCGTGCGCGAGAGCCAGCTGGTGGTGGACTCGCGGAATGCGACCAAGGGCATGACGGCGGACAACCTGGTGCGCTGCTAAACGGTCGGCGGCAGTACAAGAGCTTAACGGACAGGTCACACGTGGACGCAAAGCAATCGAGAGGCCGATTTTCTGAGGATGTCGCGCGCTATCGCAGCAAAGGCTACTCCGGCCATCGGCTTTGGCTGGAGCCTGCATTGTGGGCGATCGGCGCGCACCGGCTGGGCAACTGGCTGTATGCGGAGCCGCCCGCGGCGCCGATCCGGCTGCCGCTGAAGGTAGTTTCGTTTGTCGTGGTCAAGCTTTGCCAGGTTGTGATGGAGATGGACATCGATCCACAGGCGACAATTGGTGGCGGTCTGTACATCGGGCATATCGGCGGCGTGCACATCAACCCGGGCGCGGTGATGGGGCGGAACTGTGATCTGGCGCACCGGATTACGATCGGTGCGTCGGCAATGGGTCGCAGCGGGATTCCCGTGCTGGGGGATGAGGTGTACATCGGCACGGGTGCAGCGCTGGTGGGACGGATTCGGATTGGCAGCGGTGCGAAGATTGCGGCGAACAGCCTGGTGATTACGAATGTGCCCGCGGGTGCGACGGTCATGGGGGTGCCGGCGCGGATCATCATGCAGCCCCCCAAGATTGCGGGGGCGAAGGCGGCGGCGGTCTCGCCTGCGGTGGGCACGGCGGCTGTTCCAAAATCCGTGCAGGGTGATCCAGCAGTGGCGGAGATCGACCCGGCGGTCGATGTTTCGGTTGCGGTTGAATATCAGACGGTCGAGCCGGTTGGGGCCCATGCACAGGCTGCCAGTGCGTCTCTGCTGGTGGAGAAGCTAGAAGCGGGTGCTGTGCGTGCTTGAGCCCGCGGTGCGCGAGGAGCTGCGCGGACGGCTACGGTCGGCCGCCTTGTTCGGTGCGACGTGGCGCGAGACGCTCGACGTGGTTGGGCGGCTGTACCGCGAAGGCAAGCCTTCTGATGCTTTGTTGTGTGCGCGGGCGGTGGGCGAGATCGCGCCTTCACTGCTGGCGGCGGGGCATCGCGAGCTGCGGATGTTTGTGGCGCGGTCGGTGTCGCTGGAGCCGGTGCTGCCGTTTCTGCAGATCGAGGCGGCGCTGGACGGGTTTGTACTGCGCGCGGAGATGGGCGGTTACGGCTCGTTCATGGACGAGTTGATGAACGCGACGGGGCCGCTGAGCGCCGGGTCGGGGTTTGACCTGGTTGTGCTGGCGCTGGACCTGGAGGACATTGCGGGACGGCTGCCGGATGTATGCGCGAGTGGGCGCGGGGACGGTGTTGCCGGTGAGATTGACGCGTGCGTAGAC
>CAXUEG010000235.1:0-1326 GCA_964249935.1 uncultured Terriglobus sp. | reverse complement strand
GGATGCGGTCGATGCTGGAGTCAGTGCGGGGACGTGTCGCGAGCCGGATCGTGGTGCAGGGTTTTGTGGTACCGGACCGCACGGCGCTGGGCGATACAGGCGAGGCGAACCTTCCGGGTGGTTTGCGAGCGGCAGTGCGAGAGCTAAACCGGCGCCTGGCCACGATGTGCACGGGGATCGCGGGCTGCGTATTTTTTGCGGTGGATGACGTGGCCGCGCGCTTCGGCAGGGCGGCGTGGGCGGACGAGCGCATGTTTTTGTCGTCGCGGGTGCCGATGGCGGCGGCGGCATTTCCGGCGTATGCGCGGGGGCTGGTGCGCACGGTGCGGGCAGTGTTCCGGCCCATGCGCAAGGTGTTGTGCACGGACCTGGACCAGACGTTTTGGGGCGGCATTCTGGGCGAGGATGGGCCGGAGGGAATTGCGACGGGGACGGCGTTTCCAGGGAACTGCTACCGCGCGTACCAGCTTTATTTGAAGCGGCTGCGGACGCGCGGTGTGCTGCTCGCAGTGGTGTCGAAGAACAATCCGGCGGATGTGGCGGAGGCGTTTGCGACGCGGGCGAGCGATCTCCAGCTCACATTGGATGAGTTTTCGGCGCGGGAGATCGGCTGGGGCGACAAGGTGGGTTCGCTGCGAAAGTTGGCGGCGGATCTGTCGCTGGGCACGGATTCGCTGGTATTCGTGGACGACAACCCGACGGAGTGCGAGGCGGTGCGGCAGGCGATGCCGGAGGTTGCGGTGGTCGAGGTGCCGGCGGCCGAGCCGTGGCGGTTGGTCGAGCTCGTGGAGGATGGCGGCTATTTCGACACGCTGGCGATCAGCGACGACGACCTGCGGCGCGCAGAGGAGTACCGCACTCAGGTGGAACGGGAGGTGCTGCGCGAGAGCTTGGGCGCCCGTGGAGCCAGCCGTGAGGATTTCCTGCGGTCACTGGAGATTGTTTGCACGTTTGTGCCCGCGACGGAGGCGCCGCTGGCGCGTTCGGTACAACTGCTGGGCAAGACGAACCAGTTCAACCTGACCTCGCGGCGGCATGGCGCGGCGGAGGTTAAGCAATTTGAGGACAGGCCTGGCGGGCAGGCGCTAGCCCTGCGCGTGCGGGACCGGTTTGGCGATTCAGGCGTGGTCGGTCTGCTCCTGGCGCAAACAGAGGGCGAGGTTTGCCGTATTGACACGCTGCTGCTGAGTTGCCGGGTGATCGGGCGCGACATTGAACGGGCGATGCTGGCAGAGTGCGCGCGGCGGGCGCGAGCGGATGGAGCGCGGAGTTTGCTGGGTGAGTTCCGGCCGACAAAGAAGAATGCTCCCGCAGCGGAGTTTTACG
>CAXUEG010000234.1:0-5308 GCA_964249935.1 uncultured Terriglobus sp. | reverse complement strand
ATGTCGGCGTAGAGGATTTCTTCCCTGTCGTGGGAGGCTTGGGCGACGATGCGGCCGAAGGGGTCGGCGATGAAGGAGCCGCCCCAGAACACGAGGCCTGCACCTTCTGGACCGCGGAGCAGTTCGCCGTTGACGAGGACGTCGCCCTGTTCGTGGCCGACGCGGTTGACGGCGCAGACCCAGACGCCGTTCGAGATGGCGTGGGCGCGTTGCGTGGTGACCCAGGCGTCGTACTGGGCTTCGCCGAATTCGGCTTTTTCGCTGGGGTGCCAGCCGATGGCGGTGGGGAAGAAGAGGGTTTCCGCGCCTTTGAGCGCGGTGACGCGGGCGCCTTCGGGATACCACTGGTCCCAGCAGACGAGTGTGCCGATATTGCCGGCGCTCGACTGCAGTGCGCGGAAGCCGAGGTCGCCGGGGGTGAAGTAGAACTTCTCGTAGTAGAGCGGGTCGTCGGGGATGTGCATCTTGCGGTACACGTCTGCGATGCTGCCGTCTTTTTCGAGGGTGACGGCGGTGTTGTGGTAGAGGCCGGGGGCGCGGCGCTCGAAGAGCGAGGCGATGAGGACGATGCCGTGTTCTTTGGCGACCGCGGAGAGGCGCTCGGTGCTGGGGCCCGGGATCGATTCGGCGAGTCCGAAGAGGGCGTGGTCTTCGCGCTGGCAGAAGTATTGAGCGCGGAAGAGCTCGGGCAGGCAGACGAGGTCCGCGCCGGCCTGTGCGGCTTCAGTGATGCGCGCAACGGCCTTTTGGAGATTTTTTTCGGTGTCGGCTTCGCAGCTCATTTGGATGAGGCCGACGCGGGTGTTCTTCATCACAACCTTTCTGACGTATGCAGCTTGCCGTGCCTGCTCTGGACAGATGTGCCGCTTCGCAAAAGAAGCAGGTCCTTCGCTTCGTTCAGGAGGACAATTTCTTGAGGATAGCGCTTTCGAAGCAATGCGCTATCGCAGGACTTCGCGGATGTCGGCGGCGAGTTGATCGACGCGGTCCAGGTCGGTGTCCCAGGCAAACATGAAGCGGGCGCCGCCGCCGATGAACGTGTAGAAGCGCCAGCCACGCTCGCGAAGGGCGGCGAGCCGATCTTCGGGCGCGAGCAGGAAGACTGCGTTGGCTTCGGTGGGGAACATAAGTTGAATGCCGGGGATGCTGGCGATGGCGTTGCGGAGGTGCTCTGCGCAATGGTTTGCGTGTTCGGCGTTGCGGCGCCAGGTGCCGTTCTCGAGCATGCCGAGCCACGGTGCGCTGAGATAGCGCATTTTGCTGGCGAGCTGACCGGCCTGCTTGCAGCGATACTCGAAATCCTGCGCGAGCTTCTTGTCGAAGAAGAGGATAGCTTCTCCGATGGCCATGCCGTTCTTGGTGCCGCCACAGCAGAGCACTTCGATGCCGGATTTCCAGGTCATCTCGGCTGGGGTGCAGCCAAGGCTGACGAGCGCGTTGAAGAAGCGAGCGCCGTCCATGTGGAGGTGAAGGCCGAGCTCGCGGGTGGTGTCGCAGAGGGCACGGATTTCGTCGGTGCGATAGACGCGTCCGGTCTCGGTGCTCTGGGTGATCGTGGCGACTTTGGGCTTGGGAAAGTGGATGTCGGTGCGTGAGGTGGCGAGTGCGCGCACTGCGGCGGGCGTGAGCTTGCCGTCGGCTGAGGGCGCCGTGAGGAGCTTGGAGCCGTTGGAGAAGAACTCGGGCGCGCCGCACTCGTCGGTTTCCACGTGTGCGCTGCCGGTGCAGATAACCGAGTGATAGCTCTGGCAGAGTGAGGCGAGTGCGAGCGAGTTGGCGGCGGTGCCGTTAAAGACGAAGAAGACTTCGCAGTCGTTGTCAAAGAACTCGCGGAAGCGATCGGAGGCGCGGGCAGTCCAGGAGTCGTCGCCATAAGCGGTGGCATGGCCGGTGTTGGCCTCGGCCATGGTGGCCCAGACTTCGGGACAGATGCCGGCGTAATTGTCGCTGGCGAATTGTTGCTGACTTGCTGTGTTGTGATCCACGTTGGCCTTTGCTCTGTGGGGAGGTGTCAGATGCGCAACGCGGTGAACAGATTCTGGCTCGCGAGGCGCAGAAGCGTACGGTCACGCGTCAGCAGGGTTAGTCCTTGCATGCGACATGTTGAGGCGAGTGCGCGGTCTGCTGGATCCTTGTGGAAAGCGGCAGGCAGGAGGGCGCAATCGGCAGCCACATGGAAATCAAACGGGGCGAGATGGACCCGGGTGGTTGCGATGGTCTCGATCATCCATGGAGTAATTGGGCCATGGATACCGAAGTCAGTCGTCAGAGCCTTCCGCGACAGCTCCCAAATCGAGAAGGGAGAAAGGAAGAGACGATCTTCTGCAGCAGCCGCTGCACAGAGATGAATGGTCGCTTTGCTAAGCTCCTGGCCCAGAGCAAGCCAGAGCCATGCATGGGAGTCGAGCAGGAATCTCAATAAAGGGATCCCCACTCTTCCGGGGGTAGAGGAGACATGATGTCGCCTGTAATCTCAGCGGTGCCCTTCATGCAGCCATAGATATCTTTCACCGGCTTTGTTGTAAAGGGGATGAGCTTCGCAACCGGCTGTCCACGCTTCGTAATGACGTATTCGCCGGCATCTTCGACGGAGGCAATCATCGCGAGCAGGTTTGTTTTCGCTTCTGCAGCGGCAAGCTGGCGGGGAAGTATCTTCTTCGGCTTTGGCATCGAAGACTGATGTGCTTTGACGCTCATGTGGTCACCTCGAGATGACTATTTGAGTGTAGCATTCGGCTTTCGCGCCACCGCACCTGCTCGAGACAGGTGCGCTGCCGAGTGTAGTGTGAGCGGGCTACTCCTTATCGTCGTCGTCGAAGATGAGGATGGCGGCGGCAATGGTGGTGGTCCAGAGTCCTTTTTTGTCGCCCACGGCGCTTTGCGTCACATTGGCGGTGCGCACGATTTTGTTGGAGATGCGGTAGATTTCCTTTTTCTCGTCCCAGCTTTTGTCGGGGTCAAAGTCGACGTCGAGCGTGGTGGCGAGCATTTCGGCGGCGAGTTCTTCGGCGTAGTCGCCGGCCTGCTCCTCGGTCTCGCCAAAACTGTGGTGCTCGGAAAGATAGCCGTAGGTGTTGCGGTCGGTGGGGATGGCAACGCCGATGGAGCTGACGACGAGGCGGTGCGGTTCGCGGGTGCTGTTTTCGGCGACGACGGCGAAGACGACTTCACCGGGGTTGAGGTACTTCAGACCCTCCTTGCGGGTGATCATCTTGCACTTGGGAGGAAAGATGGAAGAGACGCGGACGAGGTTCTGTGCCGCGATGCCGGCATCACGCAGTGCCATTTCAAACGATGTGAGGCGTTCTTTGTGCCGTCCAACACCTTTGGTGAAAAACAGGCGCTTGGGAACCATATTCATGCCCAACGTGGTAGCTCCTCGGGTGGTTTGCTCAGGCGAAAACCCTGGCGATGGGAGCCGCTGGAAGCCTTGGTCGCTCATGCGGCGGATGGTGGTTGGCTGCAGGCGTTACTGCGTCGTAGGCGGAAGTGTTTCACGCCAGCGCAGGCTTTCTGCTTCAGGTGCCTTGCCCAGGCACCCGATAGAACGTATCACAGATGGGCCGGGTGCATTGTGAACGCGCTTGCAGGGCCGAAGGGGTGCACTTGCTGCTGTCGCGTGGCCACTCTGCTGCTCGGAGCCGACGCTCTGCTATGGTGAAGCCAGCGGATTTTCACCCCTCTGCAACCGTTCTGCAGTCTACGTTCACCCATCTCAGCCGGCGCGTGCTCGGGCGCGGCGTCGCATGTTGGAAGAGGAGCTGTCATGTCTGGTACGTATCGCGATTTTCTGGAACTTTCCTATGAAGAGCTGGAAGACAAGAACCTGAGCATTAAGGAAGAACGCAAGAAGCGCACGGATGCAGGAAAGCTGCAGGAAGCGCGGCTGAAGGATCTGACCGACACCAGGGGTGTGAAGGCGGTCACGGTGCTGTTCAGCGACTTGGAAGGCCGGCTGCACATGCTGGATTACGACAAGAAGTTTCTTGTCGGCAGCTACGACAATCTGACGTTCGACGGGTCATCGATTCGCGGTTTTACTGCCCAGAAAGAGTCGGATTTGCGGCTTGGTTTGGACTGGGGTTCGTTCTACTGGGCGCCGGCGGATGTGTTCGGCTCGGGTAAGGCGCTGGTCTTCGGCGAGGTGATCGACAAAGACGGCAAGCCGTACGCGGCCGACCTGCGCGGCATGCTGAAGCAGTTTGCGGCACAGCAATATAAGGACAACGGCTACACGCTGAATGCGGCGAACGAGATCGAGGGCTTCCTGTTTGACGGGGTGGATGCGGAGCGGAATTTCGCGAAGGCAGGCGTCTTTGAGTACACCAATGCCGGCGGGTATTATCACTCGCTGCCGGGCGATCCGCTGCGCGAGTTCATTGATACCGCTGCGGAAGTGCAGCGGGCGATGGGTTTTGAGAACGAGAAGGACCACCCGGAGGTAGCGCCTTCACAGTTCGAAATCAATTACACGTATGGCGAGGTGGTTGCGGCGGCGGACCAGATTCAGCTGTACAAGCTGATCTGTCGCCAGGTCGCGACGCAGATGGGCATGACGGCGAGCTTCCTGCCGAAGCCGGTCACGGGCGTGAACGGCAGCGGCATGCACACGAATGTGTCCATCACCAAGGACAAGAAGAACCTGTTCTGGGATGCGACCGGGCAGGAGAAGATTTCAGAGCTGGCGTGGAGCTTCATCGACAAAATCCTGACTGCTGGTAACGATCTTTGTGTTCTGTTGAACGCGAGCGTGAACGCGTATCGCCGGCTCGATCCCCACTTTGAAGCGCCGAACCAGATCAAGGCTTCGGCGACGGATCGCGGGTCGATGATCCGGATTCCGATCGGTAACGAGAAGTCGGCCCGTGTCGAGGTAAGGTCCGTGGGGCCGGATGCGAATCCGTATGCGGTGCTGCTATCAGTGTTCAAGACGGGTTTGGAGGGCGAGATCGGCAAGATTGAGAACCTGCGCCAGGCCGAGCGGTATCTGCCGGACAATATCTACACGGCACTTGAGAATTTTCGCGGATCGGAGTGGGCCGGCAAGCTGCTGGGCGAGGATGTGAAGGGTCGATATGCGGACCTGAAGCAGGCCTCGGCGGACCGCTGCGCGCGGCTGTTGGGAACGATCGTGAAGGCGCCTGAGGTGCAGTTTCACCATGATGTGTACAACCAGCTGCTGTGGGGACAGTTCTAGGTCCGAGAGCGCCTGGATTGCGACGGGAGAGGCGGATGCCTCTCCCGTTTTGCTTTAGCGGCTCGCGATGCCGAGGGGAACGCGGAAACTGATGCCGGCGCCGAAGCGGAG
>CAXUEG010000233.1:0-5310 GCA_964249935.1 uncultured Terriglobus sp. | reverse complement strand
CACCACCGCACGCCAGAGTTCCGAGCCCTGTTCACCAAGGTGCTCGCGCAACTGAAGGACTTTGTCGGCACGACGAACGATGTCATCGTGCTTTCCTCCTCCGGCACCGGCGCCATGGAAGCTTCTGTGTCAAATCTGACCTCGCCCGGTGACCGCGTCCTGGTGTTAAGCGCAGGTAAGTTCGGCGAACGCTGGACCGCCCTGGCCAAATCGTTCGGCTGCGCGGTGGACGTGGTGGAGGCTCCCTACGGTGAGACATTCTCCATCGACAAGGTCAAGGAAGCCCTCAAGCTCGAGACCCGGGCCGTCTTCATGCAGGCCACAGAAACCAGCACCGGTGCGCGCCACTGCGTTCCCGCCGTTGCGAAGCTGCTGAAGGACACGAATTCAGAGGCTCTGCTGATTGTGGACGCCATCACCGGCCTGGGCACCAGCCATTTCGACATGGACGGCTGGGGCGTCGACGTAATGATCGGCGGCTCGCAAAAAGCAGTCATGATTCCGCCGGGCCTGAGCTACCTGGCCGTGAGCGCCCGCGCGTGGGACCGCATGGAAGCCACTTACAACCCGCGCTACTATTTCGACCTGCGCAAGGAACGCAAGAACGCGGTCAAAGGCGAATCGGCCTACACGCCTCCGGTTGCGCTCATCGCCGCGCTCGGCGCTGCTTTGGACTACATCGCCGCGCAGGCCGGGACGCCCGAAAACCCGGCCGGCAACCTGGCCGAGGGCCGGAAGAAGCTGATCGAGAACGCCGAGACCATCGCTGCGATGACCCGCGCCGCCGTCCTCGCGCTTGGCTTCCGCCTCTTTGCGCCGGAATGCCCCTCCGCTGCCGCGACCGCCGTCTATGCACCCGAGGGCGTCGACTCCGGCATCATCTGCAAGGAGCTGAAGAACCGCTTCGGCGCCACCATCACCAACGGCCAGGGCGAAATGCAAGGCAAGATCTTCCGCTTTGCGCATCTCGGCTTCTTTGATTCGCTGGACACCATTGCGCTGGTTGGCGCCCTAGAACACGTGGTCGCAACCAAGCTGAACATGCCTGGCTTCGAATGGGGCAAGGGCCTGATCGCCGCGCAAAAGGTGCTGGCCGAGCGCAAGCCCGATGAGGCCGCCACCCGCAGCTGCATTTGCGGCAGGTCGGACGCGTGCTGCAGCCTGCAGCATCCGGACTACGGCGCAGGAACGGTGAAGCTCGTCCACTAAGCGCTCACGAACTGGCTACTACGGGAACGTTCGCGACGTCTCTCACCGGTCCCGCATTTACACTGCAGGCTCCATGCGCCGTCCTCTTTCCATCGCAGCTCCCCTGGTTGCCGCCGCTGCGGTCTCGCTGCTTACGGGCTGCCGGCCCAAGGAGATGCAGCGCTGTGTCGACGAGAACGGCACCGTCGTCTCCGATGACCTATGCAAGGATCAGCAGCCAGTACAGGAACGGCGCCCGGACGGCCACGGCGGCTTCCTCTTCGTGCCGCACATCTACCGTCCCTATTACGGTGGTCTGGGCGGCTACGGCCTGGGCGATCACGTCTCGGGCGGCAGCTTCAATGCCGCGCCGGGTGTGCACTACGCTTCGCCACTTTCCGGCGGGCGCGGCTTCTTCGGCGGCAGCGGCATTTCGCGCGGCGGCTTCGGCCACAGCTTCGGGACGGACAGCTGACATGCAGCGCATCGAACACGCACTCCGCACCGATTGGCGCCGTAAGGTCGAAACCGCGGGTCTCACCTTTCACTCGCCCGACGACCTCAGTAGCGCCATCCCCGGCGCCGTGTACTGGGACGAGTCGGCACATTACGAGTTCTCGAGCGCCGAGATCGACATGCTCGAGGCCGCAGCCAACGAGCTGCAGACCATGTGCCTGGCCGCGGCGCAGCACGTGGTCGATCGCAGGCGCTACGCCGATCTCTCGATCCCGCCGCAGGCCGTGCCGCTCATCGAGTGGGCGTGGGAAAAAGAGCCGCCCGCACTCTACGGCCGCTTCGACCTGATGTACAACGGCCACGGCTCGCCAAAGCTGCTGGAGTACAACGCCGACACACCCACGTCTCTGCTCGAAGCCGCGGTCATCCAGTGGGACTGGCTCAAGGACACTGACCCGCAGGCCGACCAGTTCAACAGCCTGCACGAGCGCCTGATCGCCAAATGGCAGGACGTTGCGCCCTACCTGCGCCAGCCGGTGCACTTCGCCAGCGTCGACACCGATGAGGACATGCTCACCACCACCTACCTGCGCGACACCGCGCAACAGGCCGGCCTGCGAACCGAGCAACTGCTGATGCATGAGATTGGCTGGGACGACAGCTCCAACCGCTTCGTCGACCTGAAGAACGACACCATCTACTCACTATTCAAGCTCTACCCGTGGGAGACGCTGCTCGCCGAGCCGTACGGCCCCGCGGCGCTCGCCTTCTACCGCGACATCACCTGGATCGAGCCCGTCTGGAAGATGCTGCTCTCCAACAAGGGCATCCTGCCCATCCTTTGGGAGCTTTACCCGAACCATCCGCTGCTGCTGGAAGCGTACTTCGACGAGCCGCGCGGCATGCGCGAGTATGTGCGGAAGCCGCTGCTCAGCCGCGAGGGGGCAAACATCACACTGGTTACATCGCAAGGCACGACACAGACGACCGGCGACTACGGCCGAGGCCGTTTCATCTGCCAGGCGATGGCGCCACTGGCCTGCTTCGAAGCAGGCGGCGACGCGATTCGGGTATATGGTCAGACCGCCGGCGCAGACGCGCGCTACCCCGTGCTGGGCCTCTGGATGATTGACCAGGAGTGCGGCGGCATGGGCATCCGTGAGTCGCGCACGCCGATCACAGGCAACCTGAGCAGCTTTGTGCCGCACCTGTTTCGATGACGCGAAACCATCCGGGAACTGGCACGATCCAGCGAAGTGCTGGTTTCGTCCAACTCATATGCTCATGAACGCCGACCAGCAACGCAAACCGCTATCCGAAACCGCCGGCAACGAGCCGTTGACTCGCCGTGCCTGGATCGTCGGCGGCGCCACGGCCGCGACGGCCCTGCTCTTCGGTGGCATGCACCTGCCGCTCGCGGTCGCGCGCGCTGCGACCCTGCGCGGCAACGACCTGCCCGCAACCGTCAAGATCGTCTCCTTCGGTACAGACGGCAAGCGGCTTGGCATCGCCGATGTGCCGACTGTGACCAGAACGGACGACGGGTGGCGCGCGCAGCTTTCCGAGCTCAGCTACAACGTGACCCGCCACGCCGACACCGAAATGCCCGGCACCGGACCGCTCACCAATGAGCACCGCCGCGGTATCTTTCGCTGCATCTGCTGCGACACTGCGCTGTTCAGC
Source organism: uncultured Terriglobus sp. (assembly GCA_964249935.1). Lineage (GTDB taxonomy): Bacteria > Acidobacteriota > Terriglobia > Terriglobales > Acidobacteriaceae > Terriglobus. Next base: position 1,983 of record CAXUEG010000233.1, on the reverse strand, counting down.
AGCGACACGAAGTTCGACTCAGGCACCGGTTGGCCGAGCTTCTGGAAGCCGATCGCGCGTGAAAACGTCCGCGAAGATCATGACAACTCACTCGGCATGGAGCGCGTCGCCGTGAGCTGCCGCCGCTGCGACGCACATCTCGGTCACGTCTTCGACGACGGCCCTCAGCCTACCGGTCTGCGCTACTGCATGAACTCAGCTTCGCTGGCATTCGCACCGCTCAAGCAGGTTTGAAGCGCGCTGCAATCTGGCGAGCGCAGCGAGCTTTCTGGGTGCGCGAAGCTCTCTACGGCAGCGACGAGACCGCAATGGCCTGTCCGTAGACCAGAACCATGCCGTCCGGCAGCCGCACCATGTACTCGCGTTGGCCATACTCCTGGTCCTTGGGACCGAAGACGTGGTGCTCCGGCAGATCGGCTAGCTTCGGCCCAAGCTCCGCGACTACCGCATCTACATCCTTCACATCGATGTAGTACAGGATGCGCCGCCCGCCCAGTTCTGGCTTGGCCTCGTTGCAGAGGATACGAAACGCTACGGTCTCGCGCTCCACATAGGCGTAGTCGCTCCTTTGGACCGTCGCTGAAAACCCGAGCCTTTCCGTGAAGAACCGAACGGTCTCGTTCACGTCCTCCACGTGCATGAAGGGCGTGACCTGGTAAAAGTTCGGCGCGCCGGGAACGATCCATTCGCTCACGGCTTTCCCTCCACCTGCTTCACGACAGCATCGGCCTCCACGTTGTACAGCTTGCATCCCTCCACGTCCGCCCTGAAATTGGCGGCGGGGTGGAAGAACAGACCCATGCGCGCGTCGCCGGAGCCGTAGAGGGCTTTCATCAGCCAAACACCATCTACCTGCGGCGCCGTGACCATGTGCAGCTGAAAACCTTTGTGTATGTTCGCGATCAGGCCACCCGCAATTTTTACGTCGCGCACGCCGGTCACGTTCAGGTCCTGCACCTGGCCGGTCTCCTCATCTACGCTCATGGTGCCGCGCATGGCTGCAATGATGCGCTGCGGGATATCGCCACCCTTCAGGTCCGGGTTGTCCAGCACGTCAAACACGATCGTCGGCCGCCCGCTGACCAGCACACGGCGCTCATTGCCGAGCTTCGCCATTCTTAGGAAGTTGCGCGACGACATCGGCCCTCCGTCGCTACGCTTCTCCTTCTTGAAATCTCTTTCGGCGTCCTCGATCTGCTTGCGGACATGCTCGTCCTGCTTCTTCTTATCGGCGTCGCTTAACGGCTTACCGTCACGGCTCAGCTCACGCATGATCGGCCTGCCATGCAGCAGAAAGAACTCCTGCTCGGTCGCGTTTGTCTTCTTCACGCGGCCTTTTGCATCCAGGTCGTTTTGCACCTGGCGTTCGCGGCATTCGTAGCGGTCGCGCTGCTCCATGGTTCGCTCGGCGGTCGCAATAGCGCGCTGCCGCAGCGCATCCTGGTTCGGCATCGGCTTGTCCTGCGCCTGGGCACAGGCATGCAGCACAGCGAGACCGCAAAGCATTGTGGCAAAGTACCGCATACTTCCGTCCTTTTCTCGTGTAACCGTTGCAAGCCAAACCGGTGGAAGCACCCTCACAGCACGGAAAGACCGCACACCTGACGGATGCTGGTTGGACGCCGTAAGCCGACCAAGTGTTTGCAAACGCTTCCACCACGTCAACGCGGATAGAACCGTGCTTCCGCGGCAAATATACTGGGAACATTCATGAAAATCGTGATCGCTGAGAAAGTCTCTCCTGCAACGCTTGCCGTCTTCCGACAGGAGCCATCATGGCAGGTGGTTACCGCCGACCAGATCAAGAACGGCCTTGAAACCGAACTGGCGGACGCTGATGCGCTGGTTGTTCGCTCCGCCGTGCAGGTGACGGCAACGCTGCTTGAGTCCGCGCCCAGGCTGCGTGTGATCGGCCGTGCCGGTGTGGGCGTCGATAACATCGACGCGGATCCCGCCACCCACCGCGGCGTCGTGGTCATGAAC
>CAXUEG010000232.1:2432-5313 GCA_964249935.1 uncultured Terriglobus sp. | reverse complement strand
ATGTGGCCGGAGTTGACGGCTTCGACCATCTCTTCAAAGGCCCAGGTGGAGTCGGCGGGCAGGCCGAACTGCTGCAAGACGCCCGACCAGTGATCGCGGGGAACGGCCTGCGCCGTAACGGGCTGGGCGAACGCATCGGCCATGGCAGCGGCGATGTCGGCGGGGGAGTGCTCTGTGCCGATCTCGACGATGCGCTTGCCGGTCCACTCAGTGGTTAGCAGTTTCGCAGCCTCGGCACCGATGTCGGCGGTGGCGGTCATGAGCAGCTTACGGTCCACGGGCTGGTAGAAGCTGTACAGCGTTCCACTTTGCCGCGTGGGGCCGACCTGACCGATGTAGTTTTCGAAGAAGCCGCCGGGGCGCAGAACCGCGGTCGGAATGCCCAGGTTGCTGACGCCCTCTTCCAGCAGGTGGGTCGAAGTAATGAGGCCGATGCCGCTGGGCTGCTCGGAGCCGAAAGAGGAGAGCAGGACAAGCTTTTTTGGTTTGGTTTGTGCGAGCGCGTCTTTGTAGCTGGCAACGACGGCTTTCGCTTCGTGCCAGTCGTGGGATGGCGTTTGCGAGGGCGGCATCATCAGATAAGCGCCATCGACATTGGTGAGTGCCCTGGTGAGCGAGGCTGTGTCGTTCCAGTCGCCCTGAACGAGCTCAACGCCCTGGTCGGCCCACGGCTTGGCTTTCGCGGTGTCACGAACGAGGGCGCGAACGGTGTGACCATTTTTGAGAAGCTGGCGGGCAGTGGCACCGCCCACGTTGCCAGTGATGCCTGCGATGAAAAAGGGCATGGTGATCCTCCTGCGGCAGCACGGTGAAATGACACGTGCACGCGCCGACGTTGGTTAGATCAAAGACTGGAGAAGAAGAAGCAGGCTTTTCTGTTGGGCGGTTCCATGCGCGTGGGATGGGCGGTGCCTTATTGCCTGTCCAGGCACGGAGAATGCGGCCGCGGTTGCTGAAGCCTCGAAGCGCACATGCCCAGTCCAGTTTGGACTGGGCATCGCCGACCTGGGAGACGACTTCGCTGTGCGCGTGGTGCGGCATCTCAATGTGCTGCATCCGGAGGATTGGACCGATGCAGCCGGTGAGAGGATGTGTCCGAAGCTGTGACACTTTCGCGCTATTCGATTGGGGGCAACGCCGCAGGGATGGGACGTTGGCGGTCATGCGGCGAAGTGACTCGTCGAGCGAGGGCGGCCAGGTCAGCAGGCCAGATCCGTCGCAGACGGGATGCTTCGTGAGGACCGGCCGCCGCCATTGCTGTCAGGCTGATGATTTGGATTTGCGGGGGGTGCGGTCGAGTGCAGCGTAAACATGAGGACGATGACCAGGACTGCAAGCACGATGCAGGCGATGGCGATGCCGCGTACGAGGAAGCGGCTGCGTCCCCCGGGGTCGGGCGGAACGCTTCTCGCGTTGGGGTCGTTGCTGGGCGCGGTACTCATTCTGCTGGAATGGATGCGGGATTGCGGCACGGCGGCTAAAGCCACGTTTGCCCGCCCGTTCTCCGCAAGATTGAAGGGCGTGTGTCCGTTCCGCGTAGAATCGGGCGCGTATGACTCGTGTTTCGCCGAATCTGTCACCCGCAGCGGTCCGGTTTCTGCAGCAGCTCAAGCGCAACAACGATCGCGACTGGTTCAACGCGCGCAAGGACGTGTTCACGCGCGAGGTGCAAGAGCCATGGCTTGCGATTGTGGAGGCGGTGAACCATCGCTTTCTAGACTTTGCGCCAGACTATGCGAGGCCGGCGCGCAAAGCGGCGCTGCGGATCTACCGCGACATACGCTTCAGCAAGGACAAGCGGCCGTACAAGACGAACGTGGCCGCTTGGTGGTCGACGACGACGACCGAGCGCACCAGCGGCGGCGGTTTCTATGCGCATGTGTCGGACAAAGACGTGATCGTGGCAGCCGGTGTGTACATGCCGCTGCCGCCGCAGTTGCTGGCAATCCGGCGGCATTTACAGGAGCACCATGCGGAACTGCGTGGCATGCTTGCGGACCGCAAGCTGCGCAAGGTCATGCCGGACCTGGACAACAATCCGCTGACGCGTATGCCGAAGGGATTTCTGCCGGACGATCCGGCGGGTGATCTCCTGCTGTACCGGCAGTGGGCGCTGAGCGTGACGCTGCCTCTGGAAGTGGCAACTTCGCCGAAGCTGCTGGATGAAATTACGAAGCGCTTTCGTGCTGCTGCGCCGATGGTAGGGCTGCTCAATGCCCCGTTGCTGGCGGCGAAGCCGACGCGCAAGAGCATGTTTTAGGGCCCAAGGCGGGGCCATTTTCTGAGGACATTCAGCCTTTTTGTACCTTTGAGAGCACTTCTCCACAGAAAAGCCCCTAATTGCCGGAGAAAACCGAAGAAAACCGAAGTTTAGGAGTTGACATCCGCTTCGGAAACGCCGATGGTGATAGGCGGAACGAGCGGAAAAGCCGCATAAACACTAGGGATATCGACATGGACGATGCTCGGCTGCCGATCCGGCAAGGGCATTCATATTGGCGATCCCGGGTCCCTGATGAGGGCAGCGCTGTTCGAGATACACGCGACCCCGCGACCGGGGCCAAAAGGAGCAACCTATGGCAAAAGGACTTACCAAAACCGCACTCATCCGCACGCTTGCCGAGCAGTCGGAGCTGCCCACCAAGAAGGTCAGCCAGTTCTTCGAATTGATGTCCGCGACCGCCGTCAAAGAGACGAAGAAGAATGGCGAGTTCACGATTCCGGGCATTGGCAAGCTGGTGAAGGCAGAGCGCAAGGCACGCGTGGGCCGCAACCCGCAGACCGGCGAAGCGATCAAGATCATGGCTAAGACCGTGGTCAAGTTCCGCGTGGCTAAGGTCGCGAAGGTCACGATCGCTCCGCCTAAGAAGTAGTTTTGGGT
>CAXUEG010000232.1:0-2422 GCA_964249935.1 uncultured Terriglobus sp. | reverse complement strand
CCGCTCGCGCGCGGTTCAACACTACCGCTACGGTTTGGGGTCCACGCCCGGCCCGCGCAAACCGCGGCGGCCCTTTCTGCTTGCCATTGTTTGACGTGCTCACCGGTTACGCCGAAGCGATCAGGGCAGCGAGCAGGACAGTGCGTGGGACGAGGTATTCGGTGAGCAGGCTTTCGTGGGCGGCGTGGGCGCCCTCACCGACCGGGCCCATGCCGTCCAGCGTGGGTGTGCCGAGCGCGGCGGTGAAGTTGCCGTCGGAGCCGCCGCCCGTGCTGGCCTCGTTCAGAGCAAAGCCGAGTTCCTGTGCAAGGGTGCGGGCGCGTTCGAAGAGGGCAATGGTGCCCGGCAGGCGTTCCATGGGAGGGCGGTTCAGCCCGCCGGTGACGCTCAGCGTGCAGCCCGGGTCCGTGGTGGGCAATGCGGTGATGGCGGCGTGGATGCGGTCGGCATCGGCCACGCTGGGGACGCGGACATCGACCTCAGCCCAGGCGTTGTCGGCAACGACGTTGCTGCGGGTGCCACCGCCGATGACGCCGGGGTTGACGGTGACGCCGAAGTCTTCGCTGGGCTGTGAGAGAGCCGCGATTTGCGGCAGGAGGCGCGCGAGCTCGAGTACGGCGGAGTGGCCGTTGGTGAAGTCCACGCCGGCGTGGGCAGCGACGCCGGTGACCTCGATGCGGTAGTTGCCGATGCCTTTGCGAGCCGTTTTGTAAGCGCCGTTTGCCCGTGTGCCGGGCATGCCCTGTGCCGGTTCGAGAACGAAGACGGCTTCGGCAAGCGCGCCGAGGCGCTCCGTGTGGTCGCGGGAGACGGGGCTGCCGACCTCCTCATCGGGATTAAGCAGAAGGACGACAGGGCGTGGCAGGTCTGAGGTCTGCCGGACGGCTGCAATGGCGGACATGGCCATGAGCACGCCAGCTTTCATGTCGAGCACGCCCGGTCCCCAAAGGCGGGGGTGGCCGTCTCGGTCCGGTTGATCGCGCCAGGGCATGTGCGCGAGTGTGCCCATGGCCCAGACTGTGTCCAGGTGGCCGAGGAGCAAGAGAGGTTTGGTGCCGGCAGGAACGGACGCGGTGGGTTCGAACCAGATTTCAGTGACGTCGCCGAAGCCCTCCTGTGGATGCCGGAGAACGTGGGCTCCGGCGGCCTCGGCCCACTCATGCACCTGGCCGGCGGCGCGGTTCACGGCAGCGGCGTCGTCGCTCGGGGATTCGAGCTCGATCAGGGTGCGGAGGCGCTGCAGCATCTCCGCGCGGCCGGTTTCGACTGCGGCGCGCAACGGCTCCATTTCGAGTGGCATGATGTGGTTATAGGACCTGTGTGGCACTGGGCGTACTGTGTCGATTTAGACACAGGAGCCGGTCTGTGACAGAGGCGTATTCTAGGCCACGTTAGCGATGTCGTCGTAGAAGCATTTGGACGCGCCGCGAAATCGTGGAGCTTTGTAGAAACGTTTTGCATGGGCAGCCTCATACCGAGTTCACACTGAGCGAGCCGCTGGCCTTTGCGGGCGTAGGTTTGCACTCCGGGGCACCGGTGCAGATGCGGCTGATCCCCGCACCCGCTGGCTCGGGCATCGTGTTTCGCCGCACCGACCTGGACAACTTCGAGATTCCTGCGAACGGGCGGAATGTGGCGCGTGTAAGTTACGCGACCAGCCTGATGCGGCAGGGCGTGCTGATCTCCACCACGGAGCACCTGCTGAGCGCGCTGATTGGGCACGGCGTGGACAACGTGATCGTGGAGATCGATAACCTGGAGGTGCCGATCCTGGACGGCTCCGCGCTGCCGTATGTGGAGGCGTTCCTGCGCACCGGGCTGAAGGCGCAGCGGCGCCGCCGCGAGTACCTGCGCATTTTGAAGCCGGTCGAGGTAACCGAGAACTCGCGCGACGGCGTGAAATTTATCGGCGTGTATCCGGGGCAGGGCTACCAGATCGACTACTGCATCGACTTCCCAGCGCCGATCGGCTCGGAGCGGTTCCTGGGCGACCTGGAAACCGGCGCGTACGCGGACCTGATCGCGCCAGCACGGACGTTTGGGTTTCGTGAGGACGAGCCGATGCTGCGCAATATGGGCCTGATCCGCGGCGCGAGCGATGCCTGCGCGATCATCATCGGCAGCGGCGCGGTGCAGAACGGGCCGCTGCGGTACGCCGATGAGTTTGTGCGGCACAAAGTGCTGGACCTGATTGGCGACCTGGCGCTGGCGGGGCGGCGTATTCAGGGCCGCGTTGTTGCGGAACGTGCGGGGCATGCGATGCACACGGCTCTGGTGAGCAAGCTGATGAAGGACCGGAGCGCCTGGGAGCTGGCGTATGGATATGAAGATGCGGACGTGCCCGGGCGTCAGATGAGCGTCGCCGCTGCCGCTGTGCCCGCGTCTCATTTCGCTCCCGCGCACGCCTGATGCCGCTGGTCGC
>CAXUEG010000231.1:794-5368 GCA_964249935.1 uncultured Terriglobus sp. | reverse complement strand
CCGCACACCCAGTTCAAGGGCGAGATCTACGTCCTGTCGAAGGAGGAGGGCGGCCGCCACACGCCGTTCTTCAACGGCTACCGTCCGCAGTTCTACTTCCGGACGACGGACGTGACGGGATCGGCGAAGCTGCCGGAGGGCACGGAGATGGTGATGCCGGGCGACAACGTGAGCCTGGAGGTCACCTTGCACACGCCGGTGGCGATGGAAAAGGGCCTGCGCTTCGCCATCCGCGAAGGCGGACGCACCGTGGGCGCAGGCACCATCACCGAGATCCTCAAGTAACGCTTCGCGCCGTGCTCGACGTCGCTCCCGCGACGTGACAGGAGCGGCACAAAAATCACACAAACCCAACAAGGGCCGCATCGAGAGATGCGGCCCTCTTGCGTTCCGGTATAGCGATCACTTCTCTGCTTCCTGAATGGAGGAAGCGCAAGGGTGTGAGCGTTGCGCGCTTCCAGGCAGAAAGGTCCGGCTCCCCCTCGTTGCAGGAGTTAGAAGCGGTAGGCAAAGCCGAGGGCGGGTTCTTCCGTGACGACCCAGCCGCGGGTGCTGATTGCGCTGTTGTTGAAGTTGGGTGCGCGGTAGATGAGTGCGCGGCCTTCTATGCGGATAGCGAGGTGCGGCGATTTTGTTGGGATGTCGAAGCCGGTTTCAACGAGGCCTGCCGCGCGCCACTGGTTGTTGGCGAGGTAAGGCAGGAAGTCGACGGCGCCGCCGCCTACGTTGACATAGGGCTGGAACTTGATGTGCTTGGGATGGAACTGATAGGCCGCGGTGGTTTCGTGGAACGCAACGGCGACGGGGTTGTACCGCGTATTCGGCAGGCCGACATAGTTGAAGCTGTACTGCTCTTCAAACTGCGCAAACTGGTAGTTGACTTCCACACCGGCCCAGGCGACGGGATGGAAGGCGAAACTGGCCAGGACGCCAGGTTTGCTGGTCGCGCCCACCTGCTGGTTGTAGGTGGTCTCGCTCAAGGCATTGGGTGGCGTGCCAACGACTGTGGAGACTGAGGTTGCGTTGTTGGTTACGGGTGTCGTGAACTCTTCGGTGGCGCTCACCGCGAGCGTTCCGCCCTTGAGCCGGTTGAACTGCGCCTGTGCGCTGACGGCGGCCAGGGTCAGGCCGAACGCGACAGCATATTGCATATGGAACTTCATGAGGTCTCCTTAGGAGAAAGCAAAGGGTGAGTGGTCTCTTCTGCCGGTATGCAGTTTCGTACCGGCCGTGTGGGCGCGACGGAGTCAGCTGATCGAGATGGCGCCGTTCAATCCGTTGGGAAAGAAACCGCCCTTGGTCACGCCCAGTGTGCCCGCTGAGCCATACACAATTTGCAGGACCTGTGAAGTGGTGCGTACCGGATTCAGCCCGGTCGTCGGGTCCGTGTTGAAGATTTTGGAGAGAGTGGGCGGCTGGTCCAGGGAGTCGACGGCCGGGGAGGTTACGCCGTTGACGATGCAGAGTTCGCGCAGGAAGCCGGCGTGCTGTGCCTCTACGTGAAGGATCTGCGCCGCATAGTTCAGCGCCGGCACGCTGGAGACGAGATACTGCGCGCCGCCCGCATAGGCACTGACGCCGACCGTTTCCAGCTGCCGTGCTGCTGCGAGAAACGTTGCGTCGCTGGTAACCGCACCACCCGCGGCAAGATTCAGCGCCGGCATGTCGACGGGTGTGCCGCCAAGGCCACTGATGGATGCGCGAAGCAGCTCCACGTGTTCGCGTTCGTGGGTCGCCAACTGGTTCGCAAGACTGGCAATGACGGGGTTGGTGAAGTTGACCTTGGCACCGCCCGAAACAGCACCGGGACTGGCGCCCGTATCGGCCGCAGGCAAACCGGAACCTGTAGCGACGAAGCTATAAAAGCTTGCCTCCAGATACTCCAGATTGAGCGCAAAGTTCAGGACATCGAAGACGGTTGGGGTGAGTCCCGCCAGTGCCACGGGGCCGTCACTGCTGCACCCGGTAAGCGCTCCGGCTCCAATCGCGGCTCCGGCCAGGGTCAGTGTGGAAAGGAAATTGCGCCGGCCGCGCGGCGCGGCAGCGTCGTTCAGGTGAGGTGCTTCGCCCTCACCGCACGGTTCGATAGGGTTCATCAGGTCAGACATTGGAACTTGCCTCCAGGCAGGTGGTTGTGAACGTCGGGTCGATCTTGAGGAGCATTGCTGCACGAAAAGGGCAGGTGCGCGCGGCTAAGTCGACTTCACGTTGCCGTTGAATCCATTGGGGAAGAAGCCACCCATGGCGACGCCGCCTGGAGGTGTCACCGTGCCCGCCGTCGAGACACCATAGGCGACGCCAAGCACCTGCTGAGGTGTCCGAAGCGGCGACAGTGCGTGCACGGGGTCGAGCGTGATGTAGTTGGTAGCCGAAGGTGGGACGTCCTGTGCGTCGATGGCCGGGCTGGTCACGCCTTGTGTCACGGCCAGGTAGTTGAGCACGCCTGCGTGCTGGCCTTCCGCGCCCAGGATCTGGCTTGCGGTGGTGAGGACGGAGGGGTTGGAGACCAGCAGCTGCGCGCTGCCGATATATGCGGAGCCGCCAAGTGCGGTGAACTGGCGGGCAGCGGCGATGAACTGCGCCTGGGTGGTAATGGTGCCGTTTGCGGCGAGGTTGATGGCCGGCTGCGCGATTGGTGTTCCGCCAAGCGAGGTCACGGCTGAGCGCAGGTCGGCGATGTGGTCGACCTCGTCCTGCGCAAGTGCCTGAACGACCGCGAGCGTGTTCGCGTCGAGCGCAAGTTTGCCGGGTGCGCCCTGTACCGCGGCACCGTTGCCGTTCAGCGACGCGCTGAGACCCGTTCCGGTCGACACGTATAAATAGAAGTTCGCCTCCAGATACTCGAGGTTGAGCGCGAAATTGAGAACGTCAGTGATGGGCACGGCCTGCGCATGAAGTTCGCCGACGCCGACCGTTGCGAGTGCGGCAGCACCAAGCATTGCGCCCAGGAAACCGCGCCGGTTGATGTGCTGCACGGAACGTTCAAACGCCAGGATTCTGCGATCGGTCTCAAGCTGCTCCGCGGAGACCTTCTCCGTCGGTGACAGCAACGATGTGTAGGATGTGGTAGACAAATGAAGCCTCCATGCCATAAATGGCGTAAGCACGTGCGGGGTTAGCGATGAGCTTTTGCGAACTGCCGCGCCTGTTCGCAGTTTGTGCATCGCCCATGACCAAAGCGGCGCAGCAACACAGTTCGCGTTCGTTTTCTTTAACGTGCTTTGTCAGAGCTGCAGTGCGCTGGTGAGGATGGTCGCGCTTTTCCGGCTATCAACCTAAGTGGCGATGGGTGACGTGAGCTGACCGAGTTCGGCAGGTTCGCTGCGGATGTTCTGCAGTGTGCAGAACGTGGGTGAGTCCGCAAGCGATCGACGATGTGGCCGAAGACGTCGTAGCGATGGCGGGACGTTATCGTTGCGCAGCGTTTCGCTCCGCCTGTCTTGCCCGAAAGGCAGCGACGCGCGTCCGTGGGCCGCAAGTTTCTTCCGCGCAGAAGCGGCGCGGACGTCCGCCGGCGCTATCTGTGAACCAGAGAACGCAGCCTGAGGCTTCGCACTGCCGCACCTGATCGAACCTGGCGTTGGCAAGCAGGTCCGCGATCGCTTCCGCAATGGGAGCGAGCGCCTGTTGTGCCGAATCGGCGTCGTATTGACGGTGCATCTGGATGATGCCGTTGGACTGATGCAGCAACAGATGGCTGGAAGCGCCCGCAAGATAAGCGTTGAGATCCGAAAGCTGTACTCGTTTACCGGCTTTCTTCTGTGCAATTGCCAATTGCGCAATGCGACGCAAGTGACGGGCGCTGTCAAGCAGAGCACCGTTCTGCGAAGCGGCGCGGTGCGTCGATACGCGCAACCCGTTCTTTGTCATCCAGGCACGCACGTCGATGTCGCTCTGCAATGTTTCGAGAGGCTCGCCCGCATCCGCACGCAGCGTGTTGATGAAATTTAAGGCAACACCGCCGCCAACGAGCTCGAGATCGAGGTCCGCAGAAGATCGTGCCGCTCGATTCCGCCTGCCACTCATATCTCTACTGACGCCCCACTTCCCTATCTGACTGGCGGGCGCAATCCGGGGATTCCTGAAGCCGCGACAAACGGTTTACGCCAGAAATGTATGTGCGCGGCGCTTGCGGCGGAAAGCTACGGTGAGTGGCATTTTGATGAACCCTTGCCGTTGAGCGGTCATCTCACCTGTGTAACGGTATTTAACAAATACAACCGTTACATCGGCTCAGCGTCCCGCGGTGTGTGAAGAACAGTGGTCCGCCTGAGACGGAGGGAGTTTCCATGGCGACAGTACCGCAAATTTCAACCGGCTACGTTGAAGCGGATGGTGTGAATGTCTTCTATCGAGAAGCTGGTCCGCGGAACGGACCGGTACTGCTGCTGTTGCACGGCTTTCCAACGTCCTCGTTTCAATACCGGGAATTGATGCCGCTGCTGGCGGACACATACCGGGTGATCGCGCCGGACCTGCCTGGCTTTGGATTCACGCAAGTGCCGCAATCCCGGGCGTACCAGTACACCTTTGCGCACCTGGCCGAGACGATCGACGCCTTCGTGGAGAAGCTC
>CAXUEG010000231.1:0-784 GCA_964249935.1 uncultured Terriglobus sp. | reverse complement strand
ATCTTCGATTATGGGGCGCCTACCGGGTTGCGCCTTGCGCTCAAGCAACCGGAGCGGATCACTGCCATCATCACGCAGAATGGCAATGCGTATGAGGAAGGTCTGGGTGAGATCTGGGCTCCGATTCAGAGGTATTGGCGTGATCCATCGGAGAGCAATCGCAACGCATTGCGTCCACTGCTATCGGCCGAGGGCATCCAACAGCAATACGTGACGACGCCCTATCCGGAACGGGTTAAGCCGGAGGGCTACACCCTGGATGTCGCGCTGATGTCCCGGCCAGGAAACCTCGACATTCAGCTTGACCTGACGCTGGATTATCGCGACAACGTTCGGCTTTATCCGGAATTCCAGCGGTACTTTCGCGAACACAGACCAAGAACGCTTGCGGTTTGGGGCGAGCACGATCCATTCTTCCTCCCGGCGGGAGCAAAGGCTTTCCAGCGCGACAATCCGGACGCGGTGATTCGCCTGATCGATGCCGGACACTTTGCCCTGGAGACGCATGTGCTGACGGTAGCGCAGGTTGTGTGCGAGTTCCTGGGGAGCTGAGCGGTTCCGTCCACGCTTTTTGCGCGGTGCTGCCTGATGTGACGGCGGCGCGGCAGGACGGGACTCCGCCTGGCGGGGCGCGCCTCCGTGGTTGCGACGCGGCCCGGAACTTCGGTACACTTAGGCGTTGGTTGCTGGTGTCCGCAGGGGCTGCCGGCTGCTCCGTAGGGGAGTAAGCTCAACGGTTAAACTGTCGGTCTCCAAAACCGAACTTCTCGGTTCGAATCCGAGC
>CAXUEG010000230.1:2357-5400 GCA_964249935.1 uncultured Terriglobus sp. | reverse complement strand
CTGTACGCCAGCTATCAGTAACCGTTCCCCCTCGAGCCCGCTCAGGTGAAGTTCTCGGTAAAGACCATTGGCGGCGTTCAGGTTGTGCGCGTCGATCCGAATACGGGCACCATCACGCCAGTCGCTCTTGGCCATGCCCTCGTCACCACGCAGTTCAACGGTGCCTTTACGACTATCTGCGTGGTTGTGGTGCCTACAAGTCTCGACACGCCTAAGAAGACCAACTGCGCTGATCTAGAACAGCCCAGCCAAAGTGAGCCTCAGTAATGCAAGTCACGGGAACTGAATACCGATGGCTTCGTAGCTCTTCACAAGTCGGCATATCGCAAGTGCTCCCGCCGTTCTCAACTGATGAAAACAGGCCGATGCACTTACCTTGCGAGAGTTCATGGCTCGCGGACGATTAGTTCTGGGAACGCCGTCCTCGCCACTTAGGCTGCCGGCCGGCGAGTTCACGGTTCCGAGGCTGGGCAAGCTCCTGAAAGCGGAGCGTAAGGAACGATTGGGCCGCAACCCTGAAACGGCGAGCAGATCAAGATCGATGCCGAAACGACGGTGAAGTTCCGTGGCGCGAGGCTACAACGGACGCCATCGCACCTCCGAAAAGCTCGTTCTTGTGTAGGAGGTAACTTATGTGATCGATAAGTTACACCAGATACCCTACGTTCTGTACAGTCAATCGGGGCCGTTGTTATTGGGCTCGTCAAGCTCACGACGAGTTGGAGCGTATGTCGCTCCCAAGCTGAGGGCTAAAAGCGCAGCTGCGCCCCAGACACCTGTTTGCGCCAACCCGTTCACGACCTTATCGACCGGGGTCTGAACTCCGAACACACGTTCGGCGATCCACGCACTCGACGCCACACCCGCGAAGATCGCTCCCCCAACGCGCAGCTTGGAATACGTCCTTGTGCGGCTCAGCAGAAGTAGTGAAGGCAAGATCAAGGCGACTACCAGCAATTGCATCGCTTCGATCCCCAGGTTGAACGCGAGGATTCCAACAACACGATCCCATCGCGAGAGGCCCAGACGATCCAGCGTCGTCGCAAACGCAAGACCGTGGATCAGGCCGAAGAACGAAGCGATCCAGGCCTCCCTACCCGGAAAGATTGGCCGTAGCGCGTGAATGGCCGACACCAGGATCGATAAAGCGATCAGCGCTTCCACCGGGCGGCTTGGCACATGAACGACGTTCATGGCAGCGAGCGTGAGTGTCAGCGAGTGGCCGATCGTGAACGCTGTCACAATGCCTGCGATGTGAAGCAGGCTTTGGCGAACACTCGCAACTCCCTGCCACCGTGACCCAACTGCTAGAAGCGGCGCGGGCAGAAGCAGCACCAGAAGAAACAGCAGGTGGTCCGTACCTTCTGCGATGTGCTGCATTCCGAGATGAAAGAGGCGGGAGAACTGAGACCGCTCTAGGAACGCGCGAACTCCTAAAGGCGAGGAGCTGCCCACCGAGCCCAATTGCAAGTAGTCCAGCTCGTAGAGCGACTGTTGCGAATTGCGCTTCTGTCCTACGATGCTGAGTCCGGGCGCTTGTGGAACCTCGACGTTCACGAGATAGACCGAGCCAGCATTCAGGTGGTGGTTAGTAAGGATGAGCCGCCGACTCGCATCGTTCGGGGCAGGTAGATCGACGTGGTACTGAATGGAGATCTCACCCAGGCCGTTACGCAACTGTGATGCATCGGGAAAGGTCGATGCATCCAGTTGTGTCTCCAAGCTTTTCCCATCGATGGTGATGGAAAGGTCCTGGAGAACTCGTTCCGCGTAAGCATTCGTCTCGTCTTTAGAGAACACGCCGTCGTGATTGGTGTCGATGGTCGCAATGACTGACGGTGCGACCAGCACGCCAGGGATCAGCCGCATGGAGGCGGTTACACGGTTTGCCTCTAACGACAAAATCGTCGCTTGAAGGTACTCATCGATGCGATGTGCCCAGGCGGTTCCTCCAAGGAAGAGGGAGCAAAAAGCACCAACAGCAACCGCTTTGCGCATCATGGCTTGAGCAGCGCACTTCCGTAGTCGTTGGTCGGATCGCGGTACATGGTGTGCACATGATTGCCCGGCTCGTCGCTCTGCGGCGCGTATTCGATCACCAAATGAGGTCCCTGAATGCGATAGTAGGCGGTGATGTTCGCTCCCGCTTCCGCCGTTGTCGGACCGCTCCACGCAAAGTACATCTCCTTCACTTCACCCTTGAGCTGGTCCATCCGTGCAGATGCATATGGCTCGTTCAGAATGCCTGACCACTCCGCGATCAGACCCAGCAACATGGCCCGCTGCTTGGCGTTCATGCTGGCGACCTTCAGACCCTCCGGTGCGATCTTCTTGCCATCCTGACCTGGCCCCAAAACTAGGTCTGCGACCTGGTAGCCGAGGACGGCCTGTTTGCGCTGGTTGTCATCAAGCGTCTGCAGGAGCCCCAGGGCCTTATCGCTCTCCCGTCCTAACGGGCGAATCGTCTTGCCGTTCAGTTTGAAGAGCGCCGGCTGAGCTCCGGTAAGTGTCGGCGTGAGAACTCCCTTACTGCCGGCGACAGTGACGTTTAGCGCAAGGTGATGTCCCCCGAACTGGAGCATCCACGGCTCTGTCGCTGAAGGCGTTCCAAGAAACGAGATGAAGTACAAGTCGCTGCCGAACAGGTCACCACTGGGTGGTCGTCCGCCTGGACCTCCGGGTCCACCGGGCCCACGGCCACCGAAACCCGGCGGAGGTCCGCCCTGTCCGTCACGAGGCGGTCCCTGCGGACCCCTTCCACCACCCGGACCACGCTTCGATCCGTTTGCTTTGAAGTCGTCGTCTGCCTGGCGGATCTCGTTTACCTTCTCGACGCCCATCGGGCTAAGAACGGTGCCCAGCAGCTTCATCACCGCTTCCTCCTGGGGCGTGGTCATCTGCTTGAGGCTGATGCCTCCACGAGCGACCACACCCGTGGGGAAGTTCGACCAGCGTGCTCTCTGTGCGACGTCATCAAAGGCGTAAACCACCTTCTGCCGCTGCTCCGAACTCAGCGTTCCAAGGAAGGTGTCGGCAGCGCGCA
>CAXUEG010000230.1:0-2347 GCA_964249935.1 uncultured Terriglobus sp. | reverse complement strand
CGGTTGAGCTTTTCTGTTGCGCTCCGGCCAGTGGTGCAAGGGCAAGAACCGCAGCTGTCGCAAGAGTGAGAAGTCGCTTCATTTGGCCCCCGTAAGCTGTATCCCGTAGTCGTTCGTTGGGTCGCGATAGATGGTATGCACGTGCATCGCCGGATCACCGCCGACGCCCTGCGGCGAGAACTCGATCACAAGCTTCGGACCCTGGATGCGGTAGTACGCTGTGCCGTTCTGACCAGCAGCGTGTGTGGTGGGACCACTCCATGCGAAGTAGGTTTTGTTCAGGTCTGTTCTGATCTCGTCCATCCTTGAGTGAGCATAGGAGTCGTTCACAATGCCTGCCCATTGCGCGATCACGTTCACCAGCATGGACTGCTGCTTTGCGTCCAGTTCCGAGCCCTTTAGCCCTTCCGGTTGAAGCTGCTTGCCTGCCATACCGGGTCCAAGAACAAGGTCTCTCACCTCATAGTCCAGCATCGCTTGCTTCTTCTGCTCTGGCCGTAGCGAGTCCAGCAGATCGAAGGCGAGGTCATTCTCTTTTTCCAACACGCGGACCGTTTGTTTACCGCGCTTGTACACAGCGGGTTGCGCTCCGGTCAGTGTGGGCGACAGGACCCCCTTTGCGCCTGCGATAACGACATTGAGACCAAGGTGATGGCCGCCGAACTCAATCATCCAGGGTTTGTCTTCGCTGGGCTCGCCAAAAATGCCAATGGTATACACGGCTTCACCAGAAGCGAAATTCGTCCCCGCGTCCGTCAGTGCCTGGTCTGAACCCATGATGTCCAAGACCTTCTGATAGCCCATTGGGCTCAGCACGGTTTGCAGCAGGAGCATGGCGGCGTTCCGCTGTGGAATGGAGAGTGTGCCGATACGAAGCCCAGGACGGAGGACATCGCTCACGGGGTAGTTGGACCACACGGCTTGGCCATACTGCTCGCCGATAAACCCACCAGAAGGTCCCATCCCGAAGCCGCCACCCGGTCCACCAGGGCCGCCCGGCCCCCTGGACTGTCCTCCAGGCCGAGGCCCCATCGGCTTGCCATCGTTCGGGGGACCCTCCCTGCGTTCACCATTCGGACCCCCCGGTCCACCTTGCCCTGCAGCAGGCGCGCCCGGCGCGACGCCGCCGTCCGCCGTTCGATGAAACGCAGCCTTTACGCCTTCTTTCTGAGGAGTGAACGCAAATTGCACCTTGCTGCGCTGTTCCGGCGTGAGCGTCTTGAGGAACGCTGAAGCTGCCGTCACAACGGCCTGCGTTTCGTGATCCGAGGCAGCTTGAACGGAAGCCTTTTTAGGCACACGTACAAGCTGGCTTGTCGCAAACAATCCGACGAGAACCAGCGTTGAAGTAAGCACCACTATTCGTTTCACGTCTCTCCTTTCGAGCAACTCACTATTCTCGCTTTACAGAACGATCTCGTGGACCATCTACGTCCTGGTCGCCTTGCCGAAGATGCGGAGGTAATTGCCTCCACCGATCTTTCCTATCTCCTCTTTACTGAAACCGGTCTTTAGCATCGCGTCAACCACGGCGTAGTAGAACCCGCTGCTTTCGTTTTCCCAGGCCATGTTGGTGCGCTCGCCCACTTGCGCGTGTCTCTGGCCGGGACGGAATCCCGGTGGTGGCCCGCTCTGCTCGTCTTGCCCTTTAGGCGCACTTCCTCCACCCGGTGTGAGTCCGCCTGGAGGCGGTCCAAAGCCGCGAGGGGTGGGCTGTGTGAGCTTGGTATCTGTGCCAATCGCAACGTGGTCTACGCCGATCACTTCGACCAGCGCGCGGATGTTGCGGGCGTAGTCGAGAGGCGTGTCGGCAAGATGAGTCCACACACCAACGACGCCACCTGCGTCCGCCACGAGCGTTGCCTGCTCTTTGCTGATGAGCCGCGGTCGCATCATCTGCGCCATACGCGCATCGCTACCGAGCTGCGAGTCCAAACCGGTATGCGAGATCATGACCGGCTTGGATGAGATTCTCAAGGCAGCTTCTGTCGTTTGCATGCTGGCGTGAGCAACATCCACCAGCATCCCCAGCCGGTTGCATTCCTTGATGACCGCTGCTCCGAAGGCCGTAAGACCACCAAGCCGTGGTGGGTTCGTGTACACGTCCCCGAGAGGAGTGGAAGCATCGCTGTCATGCAGCAAGCCGAAGTGACGGAGTCCGCGACGATAAGCCTCTTCCACACGTTCCAGATGACCTTCGAGAAAATGCCCGCCTTCGATGGCCTGGATCACCGTAGGCTGCTGTTGCCGATGAGCAGCTTCGATCTCGCTCGCAGTCAAGGAGCGTCGTACCTTGCTACGGTCCAACTGCAGGTCTAAGGCCTGCATCGCTTGATGGAAGCGTTCG
>CAXUEG010000229.1:811-5402 GCA_964249935.1 uncultured Terriglobus sp. | reverse complement strand
TTCTTGGGCGGAGGCATGCTGGGCGGTGGTGGGCGCTGGCGAGGCGCGGCGTCGCGCGGGCTGAAGTTCCTGGTGGTGTGTGGGCTGGCGCTGGGGATGAGCCTGATGGCGCTGGTGGTGGCGTACCTGACGGAGGACCGGAATACGCGCGCGGTGGGTGTTCGCCAGGAGCTGAGTGCGGAGTCGGGTGGGCCGCAGGGGTTTATGGGGCCGACGATGCTGGTGCCGTATACCGAGCCGCCGAGCGATCCAAAGCAGGCGACGGTTCATGGGGTGTTTGCGTTTACGCCCTCGGTGGGGCACGCGGAGGTACAGGTGCATGCGGAGGAGCGCCGGCGGTCGCTGTACCGGATGCCGGTGCTGGAGAGCGATGTGTCGATGGAGGCCGAGTTCACGCCGGAGGACCAGCGGGCCGAGGTGCCGAAGGATGCGACGCTGGATTGGAGCCAGGCGGCGATCGCTGTAGGTGTGGGCAATGTGCGGAGTGCGCTGGCGGATGCGGTGCTGGAGACTCACGGGACGGCAGGCGTAGGGAGTGGTGCGCCGGCCGGCGAAGGGCATGGTGTTCCGTCCGCGGCGATGCGGGTGATTGCACCGGCGTCGACGGTGCTGGGACCGATCACGATGTTGAAGACGATCACGATCGATCCGTCCCAGTCAGGGTTGCAGGCGGTTGCAGTGCCGACGGTGGACGGTCCGAGCTTCGGCCGCGAGATGACACGAGAGACGTTGAGTGTGCTGGGCACGCCGGCGAGCGCAGTGATGGGACGTGGCGGCGCGTTTACCGTGACGGCGAAGCTGCGGTTCCGAGGCGCGGAGAGCGTGACGGTGCTGGCGTATGCGCAGGCGACGACCGTCGCGATGCATGGCGACTGGCCGAGCCCGGGCTTTCAGGGGTCGGTGCTGCCGACCAAGCGAACGGTGAGCAAGGATGGGTTCGCGGCGGAGTGGTTTGTGCCGGCGGTGGCGCGCGGGATCGCGGCGGCAAACGACACGGGGTCATTGGATGCGCTGGCGGGAACGGCGATGACGACGGGCATGGTGGAGGTGGCCGACCCGTATCAGTCGGTCGAGCGCGCGCTGAAGTATGCGCCGCTGTTTCTGGGGCTGGTGTTTTTGTCTTATTTCCTGTTTGAGGTAACGGCCGGGCGGCCGGTGCATGTGGCGCAGTATGTGCTGGTGGGCGTGGCGCAGCTGGTGTTTTATCTATTGCTGCTGTCGTTTGCGGAACGGATCGGGTTTGACTGGGGATTTCTGCTGGGCGGCGCGGCTACGGTGCTCTTGCTGAGTGTGAACGCGGGATGGGTGTTCCGGAGCGCGCGGCAGCGGTGGCGGGCTCTGGGCATCTTTAGCGCGCTATACGCGATGATTTACGGCCTGTTGCGGATGGAGGACAATGCGCTGCTGTTTGGCGCGGTGGGCAGCTTTGTGGCGATTGCGGCGGCAATGTACTGGACGCGCCGGCTGGACTGGTACGGCGGTAGCGCGGCGCCGTCGGCGCCTGTGGAGTCAACGGCTGGTGAGTGGGGCGGCGCGGCGGCGCCTCCGGTGGAGGAGCGCTGAATGGGGCGGGGAAAGTTGTGCCGGTTGGAGTCGCTGCTGGACCGCTGCATCATGGAGGCGCGATGTGATGCGGAGACGGGGGTCCAGCCAGCGACGGGTTTGAGTTCTCTGCGGTCCAGCTTCGCGGGCGGAGCGTATGACGGTGTAGCGCGAAGCGAGAACCATGCGGTGGTGTGCAGCGACGGCAACGCTGCTCCGTCTGGCGAAAGTCCGGCGGCCTAGACGGAGGATTCCGTCGAAGCGCAGCGCGTGGCAACGAGGGAAGGCGCGAGAATCATGAGCACGAAGGAGAGACCAACGAGAAGATCATGCATGGGTGAGTGTGTCGCTTTCTGCAGCGGGGCTTGGGTGCGGCTGCCCCGCTTGCTGCATCCACGATCTCGCCTTCCGTGCGGGTGTCCCATTCCACGACAGCAGTTTCGATCTGGACTTTCCGGGAAGCGATGTACCCCGTTGGTGGGAGGCGCGCGAGGCAACCCGGGCGAGCCCGAGAGAGCGCGAAAGCTCCCGGCGATAACTCGCTAGAATGGTGAGCGTGTCGATGCACATGGGCCGCGCGGCCGTTTCTGCCAGGCGAAGGTTTGCGGGTGCGGTGGTATTGCTGCCCGTGCTGTTGTTGCTGGGGTGTCCGGAGGCAGATACGCCGGCTACCAATGCGCGGCCGGTGCCACAGGCAACGGCGCCGGCGTTGCCGAATACGGCGGGCGCGAGCGCGGCGAATGCGGATGCGCAAAAAGCCGGCGGGAGTGATGCGCAGACGCGGCGCGTGCAGGCGCTGATGCAGCAGGTGGATAGCCACTATAACAGCGGCGTGCAGAACTATCGCGCGGGCCGGCTGGATGCGGCGCGGCTGGACTTCGATTTTGCCGTGGACCTGATGCTGACGAGCGGCATGGACATCAAGGCGGACGCGACGCTGAACGATGAGTTTGAGCGCACGGTGAACGCGGTGAACGCGCTGGAGATGGATGCGCTGAAGCAGGGCAATGGCTTCAGTCCGCCGGAGGAAGAGACGCCGCTGGAGAGTGTGGCGGACTTGACGTTTCCGCCGGATCCGGCCCTGGTGGCGCGGCTGAGCAGCGAACTGAATACGACGTCGGACCTGCCGCTGGTGATCAACGACCAGGTAGCAGGGTACATCAACGCGTTTGCAAATTCGCGATCGTTCACGGCGCACATGCGCGCTTCGCTGAAGCGGGCAGCGCCGTACCGGCAGATGATTCAGCAGGTACTGAAGGAAGAGGGTGTGCCGCAGGACCTGATCTACCTGGCGGTGGCGGAGTCGGGCTTTCAGCTGCAGGTGGTGAATGCGAAGAGCGGCGCGGGCGGCATGTGGCAGTTCATGCCGTTCCAGGGTGCGTATGGTTTGCAGCGCAACGGCTACTTTGATGAGCGCTTCGATCCGGTGAAGAGCTCGCGTGCCTACGCGCGGTATATCAAGACGCTTTATAACCAGTTCGGCGACTGGTACCTGGCGATGGCGGGGTACGACTGGGGTCCGGGAAACATCCAGAAGGCGGTCATGCGCACCGGGTATGCGGATTACTGGCAGTTGTTGCGACGCAACGCACTGCCGCGTGAGACGGCGGACTATGTTCCGAAGATTCTGGCCGCGGTGATCATGGCAAAGAATCCAGCCAAGTACGGGTTGGAGGATGTGATGGCGGAGAAGCCTTTGGAAGAGGACACGGTGCCGGTGGACTACTCGATGGATCTGCGGCTGGCGGCCGATGTGACGGACTCGACGCTGGCGAGCATCGTCCAGCTGAACCCGGCGCTGCTGCGGCTAAGCACACCGGCTGGCATTCACTACGACCTGCACGTTCCGCGGGGCACGGCGGACGAGTTTACGAAGCGCATCGCGGCGATCCCGGTGGACAAACGGGCGACGTGGCGCTTTCACGAAATGCGCGCGGGCGAGACGCTGGACCAGGTGGCGCAGCTCTTCAAGGTGACGGCGCACGATATGCGGGTTGCGAACGATCTGGCGGATACGGACGCGGTGGGTGAAGGCGATGAACTGGTGGTGCCGGTGTACTCGGCAAGCGCGCCGTCGACGCGTCCGCTGGAGTACACGGCGCAGCGCGGCGACACGCTGGTGACGATCGCGGATCGCTTCAATGTGTCGGCGGAAGACCTGCAGCGATGGAATCAGTTGAGCACGATGGAGGTGGCGCCGGGCACTTCGATGTATGTGAGTGAGCCGGTGCGGCTGGCACCTTCGTCGAGCGCGCGTGTGAGTGGGCGACGCGGGCGTGTGGGCCGCGGGCGCGGGGGTGCAGTGCGCGGCTACGGCGGTGTGCGTGGCGCGCGTGCGAGCGGTCGTGCGCGTTCGATGCGTGGTATGGGAGCGGCACCACAGGGCCGGACGGCATCGCGCGCTGGAACGTCTGGGCGGAGTGGAACGGCATCACGTACGAGTGGTCCCGTGCGATCCGGTGCAGCGTCGCGAGCGAGTTCCTCCGGCGGGCACAAGCGCAGGCGATAGGCGCAAGCTGCAGTGTTGTAGTGGAGCGGTCGATGGCTGTGGTTTGCGTTGCGTTCGCGCGTAACGTTCAGACCGATGCCATTCGCCGGAGTGGATGCTGGAGCATGCGTTCGCAGCTGTGTGTCCGAAAGCAGAAAATCTTTTGCGCATCCGTAAAGTTGTGCTTGCCATTGCACCATGCGCGATGCACCATAGTGCTGTGTTGCAGCAGGGTTGATGTCCAGCCGCAAACTGCGGTGGATGGAAAGAGTGCAAGACGCGGAGCGCAGCGCTTCAACACCGTTGCAGCCCGCAGGCAGTTTCGCTGTTGCTGTCGTTCGCGCCGTCGTTTTGTTGCATCCTATGGGGCATCGCAAGCAGGAGGGTACCAATGCTGTACGACGATGAAGACCTGAAGCTGTACGCCGCTCCACAGGACGAGGACGAGGATTACGACGACGAAGAAGACGAGGACACGGACGACGAGGAAGAGGATGAGGACGACCTTGACGACGATGAAGAGGATGTCGAAGACGAGGAGGACGACGAAGACGAGGAAGA
>CAXUEG010000229.1:0-801 GCA_964249935.1 uncultured Terriglobus sp. | reverse complement strand
GAGAGAGAGAGCATGTTCTGCAAGGCTTTTTCAGAGGAACTGAGGCATGGGAGTATGCATGTGCAGGTGTATGTATGTGTGTGTGTGTGCATGTGCATGTGCATACTTGCCCTTGTGCTTGCATTTGCATACCTTTGTAATGGGCAGCTACAGCTTGATTGCGTGCATGTTGACCTGCAGCTGTGGGGCATGTGCAGGCATGGCGCATATGCAGGCCCAAGGGGAGCTGGACGACGAGGATGAGGAGGACGACTCCCTGGACGACGAGGAAGACGACCTGGATGACGACGATGACGAGGACGACGATTTAGATACGAAGGGACAATCCAAGCTGGACGCCAGCGGCAACGACACCATGCTGCATGGTGAACACCACGCGGAGCAGGCGACGCTGTATGCGTCGCCGTCTTCGCAGGTAGACCCGTACACGCCGCCGGACTCAATGTCGAGTGAGCCGGAGCAGAACTCAGCGGAGGCGGAGCTGACGGACGCTGCGGCGTTCAGTGAGTCGGGGAACGGTGTGGACGATGCGGTTGCGTTTACCGAAGAGATCGAGGTGGACGAAGCCGGCACTGAGGACGAGGACGAGACGGAAGACGTGCCCGCGGAGTACAACGCAAACGCGGCCGGGCGGCCATCGAGCACGAGCACGAGCGCGAAGGTGACGCCGAAGAAGGCGGTGGCGGCCAAGAGAGAGGGCGTGCCGGCGACGAAGGCACCCGCGAAGAAGACGGCATCCGCGAAGAAGGAAACGCCTGCCAAGAAGGTTGCAGCGAAAGCTCCCGCAAAGGCGGCCAAGAA
>CAXUEG010000228.1:0-5479 GCA_964249935.1 uncultured Terriglobus sp. | reverse complement strand
AAACAGCGTGCAACTGGCTGAACCTGGCCGGGCTCTCAGGCGCGCTCCTGAACGCCTGGGCACGCTTCCTGCCCAAGACCTTTCGCGCCCGCACCGAGGGAATCCAGAAGCACATTGTGGACGCGCGCACCGCGACCGAGTCGGCCAATGCCCGGCTGAGCGCCGTCGAAGCCCGGCTGTCGAAACTCGACGAGGAGATTGCCAGCATCCGGACGGAAAGCGATCGCGAGGCAGTGGAGGAAGAGGCTCGGACCAAGCAGCACATCGCGGAGGAGACCGAGCGCATCCTGAAGTCCGCCGAGCAGGAGATCGCTGCAGCCTCCGCCCAGGCGCAGCGCAGCCTCCGTGCCTACGCCGCGGGTGTGGCGGTGGACCGCGCGGCGTCCCACCTGCAAATCTCGGATGAGGACGATCGCGCCCTGATCCAGAACTTCGCCGCAAAGCTTGGGGAAGGGAGCAGGAACTAAATGGCTGCCTTTGAACTTCGCTACGCGCGCGCGTTTCAGCAGGTCGCTCAGGCGCAGGGGCTGGACAACGATCAGGTTCGGCAGCAGCTCGCTGATTTCTCCGAAACCCTGCACGGAAGCCGCGAGTTGCGGGAATTTCTCTCCAATCCGTCCCTCGAACAGCAGGACAAGCTCAAGGTGCTCGACGCGGTCGTGGGCCGCATCGGCATTGCGAAAACGGTGCGCAACTTCATCGCGGTGCTCATGGATCACGAGCGGCTCGAGTCGCTGGACGCGGTTGTCGTCGAGTATCAGACCATCTCAGATATGGCGAACGGTATCGCCGAGGTCGAGATTGTCTCTGCCAAGCCGCTGGCCGAAGACGAGCGTAACCTGCTGCAGAACAAGGCGGGCGAGCTTGCCGGTTCGAACGTCCGCGTCCGCTGGAGCGAGGACGCAGCGCTGCTGGGCGGCGCGGTTATCCGGCTCGGCTCCCGCGTGTACGACGGTTCGGTCCGCGGTCAACTGGAGCAGATGAAGCAACACCTGGCCGGCGCGTAACGAGCACGGCAGCGCAACGCCACTCAACGCGGCACAGGGCGAAAACTGAAGAAATTTGCAACAGGCAAGGAAGATTGAAGGAAACATGGCACAGCTCAAGGCGGATGAAATCACGGAGCTGCTCCGGCAGCAGATTGAGAACTATGAGACCAAGGTCGCGGTCGACGAGGTCGGCACGATCATCTCCCTGGGCGACGGCATTGCCCGCATTCACGGCCTGGACAAGGTCATGGCAGGCGAACTCATTGAGTTCCCGAAGGGCGTCGCCGGTCTTGCCATGAACCTGGACGAAGACCAGGTCGGCGCCGTGCTCTTGGGCGACTTCACTGAGATCAGCGAGGGTGATGAGGTCAAGCGCACCGGCAAAATCATGAGCGTGCCCGTGGGCGACGCCCTGATCGGCCGCGTGGTCAACGCGCTGGGCCAGCCCATTGACGACAAAGGTCCGATCGACACGCCGCACACGCTGCCTGTCGAGCGCCTCGCCCCCGGCGTGATCGACCGCAAGTCGGTCACGGAGCCCATGGCAACCGGCCTCAAGGCCATCGACACCATGATTCCGATCGGCCGCGGCCAGCGCGAACTGCTGATCGGTGATCGCCAGACCGGCAAAACCGCCATCGCGCTCGACACCATCATCAACTCCGCCAAGAACGACCTGATCTGCATCTACTGCGCGGTCGGCCAGAAGCGCTCGTCCGTGGCGCAGGTGGTACAGACGCTGGAAGAATACGGCGCGATGGCCTATACCATCGTGGTTGCCGCGACCGCGTCCGAGCCCGCGCCGATGTCGTACCTGGCGCCCTACGCCGCAACCGCCATGGGCGAGTACTTCCGAGACAGCGGCAAGCACGCGCTGATTATTTACGACGATCTATCCAAGCACGCCGCGGCGTATCGCGAAATCTCGCTGCTGCTGCGCCGTCCGCCGGGCCGCGAGGCGTATCCAGGTGACGTGTTCTATCTGCACTCGCGCCTGCTCGAGCGTTCGTCCAAGGTTTCGGACAAGCTGGGCGGCGGCTCTCTCACCGCGCTGCCTATCATCGAAACGCAGGCCGGCGACGTGTCCGCGTACATTCCGACCAACGTGATCTCGATCACCGACGGACAGATATTCGTCGAAACGGATCTGTTTAACTCGGGTATCCGTCCCGCCGTCAACGTGGGTCTGTCGGTGTCACGCGTAGGCTTCGCTGCCGCGATGAAGGCCACCAAGCAGGTGGGCGCAACCCTCAAACTTGATCTTGCACAGTACCGCGAGCTTGCCGCCTTTGCGCAGTTCGGCTCGGATCTGGACCCGGCCACGCAAAAGCAGTTGAACCGCGGTCAGCGGCTTGTGGAAATCCTGAAGCAGCCGCAATTTCATCCGCTTACCGCGGCGCAGCAGGTCAGCATCGTATTTGCAGGCACCAACGGGTTGCTCGACGACGTCGACGTGAAGCAGATCCAGGGCTTCGAGGCCGGGTTTCACCAGTACATGGGAACCACCGGCAAGCAGATCCTGGACGACATCATGTCGAAAAAGTCATTGGACGACGACATCAAAAAGCGGCTGACCGATGCGATCAACGACTACAAAAAGTCGTTCGTCGATGCGAGCAGGGACGCGGTCGCCGATAAACAGCCGGCCATGGCGACGGCATAAAGGACGAGTGCGTGATGAACGCGGCAGCGGTAGCGTTGACGTGGACAGCGGGTCTTCTGGTCGGGTTTCTTTTGGCGACCGTGTTTCTTCTCAGGCGGCAGGTAGCTTCGTTGCGGTCACGGCTGGTCAAGGTGGAGACCGTCACGGAAAACCAGGACGCACGGCTGTTCATGCTGGAACAGGAGCAGCGCTGGCAAGCCTCCAAAGGAAAACCGCACGGAGAAGCGGTTTCCGGGCACTAGAATCTAAGAAGGGGTAGCGCATGAGGACAGAGGTGATACTGGCGGCGTTGTCCGTTGCGCTACCTACAATCACGGCTCTGGTTGGTATTCTCCTTTCGCAGGCAAATTACTCGAAACTCGACGTACGCTTGGGACAGGTTAAAAGTCGGCTCGACGGGCGAATCAGCGCGATCAAGTCCGAGCTGGATGCGCGCATCACCGCCTTGGGGCAGCGATTCCACACCGACATGATGCAGGTGATCGGCAAACTCACCGAACTGGAAGTGCGCGTAACTCGCCTGGAAGAGAAGCAAAGTCGATAGATGGCAAACGTACTCGATCTCAAACGGCGCATCCGCTCCGTCAAGAATACCCGGCAGATCACCAAGGCGATGAAGATGGTCTCGGCCGCAAAGCTGCGCCGTGCGCAGGAGCGCGCGATGCAGGCGCGGCCGTACGCGCAGATGCTGGCCAACGTGCTGCAGTCGTTGGTGCGCCGGGCCAACCTGTACGGAGAAGGTTCCGATGCGTCCGGAGCCAGCGATCTGCACGCTCTGCTGGTCGAGCGCGAGGAGAAAACATCGCTCGTGCTCGTAATCGCCGGCGATAAAGGGTTCGCGGGAGCGTTCAACGCCAACGTCGGCAAGGCCGCGCAGAAGTTTATCGATTCGCGCCAGACCGCACCTTCCGGGAATGGCCAGGCGGGTGAGCGTTGCATCGATATCGAGACGGTTGGCCGCAAGGCGCGTGACTTCTTCAAGCGCCGCTACCCGGAAGCTCGCTGGGAGCACGTGGACGAGACCTACGATAATGGCCTTTCGCATCACATCGAAGACATCCGCCACCGCGAGCATCCGATAGAGGTCACCTATGACCGTTCGGAGCTGCTCGCCAAGCTGGACTTCCTTGAAGTGGACAAGGCTGCGCATTCGATCATCGATCGTTACGAGCGCAGCGAGATTGACGCCGTCTACCTCGTCTATAACGAGTTCAAGTCTGTCATCGCACAGCGCGTCGTTGTAGAAAAGCTGCTGCCTATTCGCAAACTCGGCTCGCCGGAGATTACCGCCGTCGAGGAGATGACGGAGGAGCAGAAGGAAGCCGCGGCTCGCGCCGCGACGGAAGCAGGCATCTCGCTGAACGCGGTCGAAGAGACCGAGCAGGAGAAGGAAGCGAAGACCTTTGGCACCGCCGACGTCGATTACACCTATGACGAGGATCCGGCAAAGCTCTTTCGCCATCTGCTGCCGCGCTACGTGACCACACAGATCTATCACGGGCTGCTTGAGTCCGCCGCCTCCGAGCACGCAGCCCGCATGACCGCAATGGACTCGGCGAGCTCCAATGCCAGCGATATGATCGACGACCTGACACTCACCATGAACCGCGTCCGTCAGGCGGCGATCACCAAGGAAATCATCGAGATTGTTTCAGGGGCCTCGGCGCTATAGAGCGCGTGCGGGGCGAAAGAAAGAAGTTATGGCAGAAAACGTAGGCAAGGTAATTCAGATCAGCGGCCCGGCCGTGGACGTCCAGTTCGACGAGCATCACATGCCGCCGATCTACCAGGCGCTCCGCATTACCAGCGAGGGCTTCGACATTCCCAACCCGCTGTCCGTCATCGTGGAGGTGCAGCAGCACCTTGGCGAAGGCCGGGTGCGCACCGTTGCGATGGAAGCGACCGAGGGCATGGTGCGCGGCATGAAGGCCGTCGACACCGGCAATCCGATCATGGTGCCCGTGGGCCGCGAGACGCTGGGCCGCGTGCTCAACGTGATCGGCGAGCCCGTGGACGCGCTTGGCCCGGTGCAGACGGACAAGCGCATGCCGATTCATCGCCAGGCGCCCGCGTTCGATGAGCAGGCCACCGGCGAAGAGATGTTCGAAACCGGCATCAAGGTCGTCGACCTGATCCAGCCCTTCTTGAAGGGCGGCAAAATCGGCCTGTTCGGTGGCGCCGGCGTCGGCAAGACCGTGCTCATCCAGGAGCTGATCAACAACGTTGCCATGCAGCACGGCGGCTTTTCGGTTTTCGCCGGCGTCGGCGAGCGCACCCGCGAGGGGAATGATCTTTGGATGGAGTTCCAGGAATCCGGCGTCATCGACCCGCACGATTGGAAAAAGTCGAAGGCCTCGCTGATCTACGGCCAGATGACCGAGCCGCCAGGAGCGCGCCTGCGCGTCGCGCTGACCGGCCTGACCATTGCGGAGTATTTCCGCGATGTCGAGGGCGCGGACACGCTGCTCTTTATCGATAACATCTTTCGCTTCACGCAGGCGGGCTCGGAAGTGTCGACGCTGCTTGGCCGCATGCCGAGTGCGGTGGGCTACCAGCCCAATCTCGCCTCCGAAATGGGACAGCTGCAGGAGCGCATCACGTCGACCAAGAAGGGTTCCGTCACCTCGGTGCAGGCCAGCTACGTGCCCGCCGATGACTTGACCGATCCAGCGCCGGCGACCACCTTTGCCCACCTGGACGCAACCACCGTGCTCAATCGCGCGCTGACGGAGATCGGTATTTACCCGGCGGTGGACCCGCTTTCCTCTACCTCGCGCATCCTTTCACCGCGCGTGGTGGGTGACGAGCATTACAACACCGCCCAGGC
>CAXUEG010000227.1:0-5493 GCA_964249935.1 uncultured Terriglobus sp. | reverse complement strand
ACGCACGGCCGTGGACCTCGAGCGGCTGCACCTCGCGCAGCAGCAGCGAGTCGTTGCCTACCTGCACAAATGCCGCACCGGCCAGCGTCAGCTTTGCAGCATCGGCATCGCCTACGCCAAGCGCGGTTTCGAGCGTTGGCGCGGCAACCAGCAGCTCGCGCGAACCATCGCTGCGCATGCGCACCACGCAGGGCATCAGCGCAACGTCGTGAAACTCAGGCGAGGGCAGTCCCAGCTCCTCCTCCAGCGTTGCCGCAAGAGGCGGCAGGGGCAAACGCACCAGCGCTGAGCTCTTGCCGAGAATGGTGGTCGCGGCCGCCGCGGCTGCGCGCGCTCCCGCAGCACGGCTGCCGTTCTCAGGGGCGCTCATCCGAGCCTCGTCGCGCAGAACGGCTGCAGAAGCCGCTGCACGTCACTGTCCAGCAGCGTGTTGCTGAAGTAATCCATCTCCAGCGCGTCCACCTGCTGCCGCTTCACGTTCAGTCCTGGCGTGCTTTGCGCATTGCGCACGATCTGCGCGCATGCCATTTGTACCGGCACAGGAACCGTGTCATAGCCCGCGGTGTATGTGATCTCCGCCTCGTCCGCGGGCAGACCGAGCAGGTTGGTTGGAACTTCGGCCTCACCGTCGATCGCGATCGCAATGGTCGTTGGATCGATCGTGGTCCATGTGCCGCCGAGGCCGAATGTCACCGCGTCCATCTGCAGCTGTGTGAACGGCCACAGCGCGTGCCTGTCCGGCCGCATGCGCCGTAACCGCGTACGGCACGCGGTCACGGCGGTGACCGGACCATAGCTGAGCCGCAGCGTGCGGCCGTCGCGTGCAAAGCGCAGCCGCTCCACACAGGTGGTCACGCCCAGCGACGCGCGCCGGCAGAACGCATCAATCAGCGCGCTTGCCGCGGCGACCAGCGCGTCCGGCGTTTCTTCGTCCAGACCGTAACGCACGTAGTCGCCCGGTTCCAGATACACCATGCACCCCTCCTTCCGGGTTGGTTGCAATAAAAGCCGGCGCACGTTTCGACATTCATCGAAACGTGCGCCGCATACTCAAACGTTTATCGAAGCATGCGCATCAGCCGACGATTCGCTGGGCTGTTGCGCTGCTGACCCGCTGCTTTCTAGCGGTCGACCAGCACCTGGTAATGTGCGTAGTTGGCGCCCTTGACGACGAGACCGCCGAACTTGACCGCGACGTACTGCGAAGCCAGCGAACCGGGCGTGCCCAGTTGGAACACGCGCGGGTTCGGGTCCGTGAGCCAGTGGTACTCGATCATGTCTTCGGTCACGATGTACGCCGGCAACACGGCAGAGCCGGATCCCGGCGTGCCGGTGTAGCCTAGCGTCCACTCGGGGATGAGTGGGATGTCGCCGGCCTGCGTGGAAAGCATCTTGACGCTGATGCCGCCAGTGATCTCCTTGGTATTCAGAACCACGTTGAACGCGGTCTTCATTTCGCGGTCGATCAGGTCCAGCAGCACCGGGTTGGCATAGATGGCGGTCGGGCGCACGGCATAGTTGCTGTTCGCCACCATGAGCGCGATGGTCGACTTGAACGCATCCACGATGGACGCGTTATTGGCTACCGTGACGGTGTTGCCGCCGGCGACGATCTGTGCCGCCGCGCCGTAGTACTGCGCCGTGGTCGGCGTGGACAGCGAAGTGTCCGTACCGTTCCACAGTGCAACGTCGTGGGTGCGCATCACGCCATCGACGGTATCGTGCAGGTCCTTGGCCTGCAGGTAGGCGAACTGCGACTGCTGTACGCCCAGCTCCATGTCGAACAGGTTATAGTTCAACTGGGCGACCAGGGCCTTCAGCGGCACGCTGCGCTCCACGCGGGTGGGCGTGACCACCGGCGCAACGATGTTGCGCGGGTCGACGAAGCCCGCTGCCGCGGCGGGGGAGGGAATGCCGGTCTCCTCGAAAAAGCGCGACGGGTGACCTGTGGCAGGGACCTGCTTGATGCGCTGACCGAAGGCGCCGCGCCGGCGCACGATGTCGGTGATCTCCGTCTGGTACTGCGGAACCTCGATCGCGCCCGGTCCAATGTAGTCGGCGGCGGCGTGCAGGTCACGAAACTGTGCAATCATCTTTTGCTCTTTTCTCCTGAAATGCGGTCGGCACGCCCGGTTCAGGCGTGCCGTTCTCATACTTGTTTGAATGTGGAAGCGTGTGTGCGTGCGGAGGCCGCTTAGAGCAGGCCCGCGCGCAAAAGGCCGGCCTTTACGGCGATGCGCTGCTCCACGCTCAGGCTGCCCAGAGCGTCGTCCACCGCGCCTGCCCGGACCGGCTCCGCGCCCTTGGCCAGCAGCCGCGGCGCGTAGGAGGCCTGCGTCTTGCGGCCGGTTTGTACCGCACTCGCGGCAGCAGCGGAGGCGCTCACCGTGCGCAAGTCCCCGATCGAAGCCTCCAACTCGCGAATGCGGCGCTCTAGATCATCCACGCGTGAGTCGCTGGGCGCAACCGCAGCCTCAGGCTGTGGGTTGGCGACCTCCGCCACAATGGCGCCCACTTCCTGTTCTGATTTTTCCTCGTTCATCTCGATCTCCTTCAACGTCCTGTATCTCGGCGCTTGATTACGTCCCGGACTGCTCCGCGCTTTGCGTGCCCGCAGCGGGCATGGGTCGCATTGCCGCGATCCGCGGGCGCACCGTGTGACGGGCGGGCTGGCGCACGGGGTGCATGCGCTGTGCCGAACCGCGTGCCGGGCCTGCCATTGCGGAGGCCGCAACCTGCTCCGCCGCGCGCTCAGGACGCACCACGCGGAAGCTGGTGTTGCGGTACGCGGCCTTGGAGCGCAACAGGATCGCGGCGCCGGTAAAGGTGACGCGGTTCAGCTTCCACTCCTCTGCGCGCATGTCGTCCACGTGCGCGTCGGCCAGTTCATAGCTCATGCCGAGCGCTTCATCGCCGTGCGCGTGAATCTCCTCCATCATGTCGGACCAGTCGCGCGCGAAGAGAAAGCCTTCCACGCGCACATCCCTGCCGTCGAGCTCGGCCGCCGTGATGATGCCGCACTTCTGCTTTGCATCGTGGCCGTCCCATCCGCTCTTCCAGTCCACGGCCATGCCGAGCAGGCTGGGCAGGGCGGCCTCAGCGGCAGCTCGTGTCAGAACGACACGGTGGCCGCGAGCGCCGCTGGGAGCCTTGTCGCTGGCCTCATCGATCCGCGTCAGCACACCGGAAAAGGGCACACGGTTGGGGTGCCCTGCCACCTCTGGAAACCGGACCGCCATTGCGTTGACCTCGCAAAGCCACGTGTGCGTCTCTCCGCCTGAGCTGCGTTGCTTCGCGACTCTCTCAGTGATTCCGATCTGCATCGTCCTCCTCGGTTCGTGCTGCGTGTTGTGAATGTCCCGCGACCGGTGGCTTTGGCCCCAGGCCGCGCTGCGCCCGTACTTCGTCCACCGAGAGAATGCCCGCGTTCAGCAGCTGCACCTGCAGGGCAACTTCGGTGGCCTCGTCGCGCGCCTCCGTGACGAACTGAAACTGGAACTCATCCCAGCCCAGCGCGCGATCGAAGACGTCACGCGTGATGTGGTTCGCCAGGAGCGATGAAACGGGCAGAACCGCGCTTTCGAACGACTGCGCACTCAGCTCCGTAGCCGTGGACCGGTTCACGTCGGCCTCGAGCCCCAGGAACATGGGCGGCATGTCGAAGGCGTTGGCGATGACACGCACCAGGAACTCCTGCCAGTCCAGCCGCAGGTCCGCGTCGGTGCCCTGGCCGAAGCGCAGGACCTCCGGCTTCGAGTCGGTGGACAGGATTGGCACCTGCCCGGTGCCCTCCACCTCGTCCTGCCACCAGCGGATCAGCCGCTCGTGCTGCGCGGGCGTCGCCTCGTCCAACCAAAGCGCGTACTGCACGACGCTGTTCGAGGCGAGCCGGCCGGCGTAGCGGTGCGCGCTCAGGAACTGGTTCACGGTTTCAAACGCGACCTCCACGCGGCCCAGGCCAAGCGGTGTGTGCGTGCGCGGATTGAGACGGATGTACATCAGCTCTCGGTCGAGCAGCGGCTGCGCGTCCGACAGGCTGAACGGGTTCGCCGCATGCGCGTACCGCGGCACCTCCGGGTCGCCATTCCAGGCGGCGTCGACCTGGATGGTCGCTCCGTCGATCGGCCAAAGCCGCACCGGCTCGCCGGGGGTGCCGGTGTGCTCGATCTCCACCGATCCGAAGCCGCCCACGATGATGTCTTCCAGCACGGGTTCGACCAGGGTGCGGAAGCTGTCCTGCGGGTTGGGCGCGTCCATCAGCCGCTGCAAGACGGCAAGCCGCGCGTCGGTGTGCCGGTTGCGCTTCAGGCTGGGCTTGAGCGCCACCTGCCAGCGCATGTTCACCACGCGGTCCTTCACCAGGTTGATGGCACGCCGGACGACCGGCTGTTCGGCCATGCGGCGCAGGTTGGCCGCGGTGGGCTTGGGCAAGGCGCCCACCCCCTGCGGCCGCCACGGCTGCAGCACCGCCGGCAAAGCCCGCGCGGCGGGCTGTGGCGGGTTGACATTGTGCTGCGCGGGATTCTTCTCTCGCAAGGTGCGCAGCGCACCTTGCAAACGGGTTACAGCACCCAAATGCGTTCTCCTCTCTTCTGAAACCAGAAAGGGCGCAGCCGAAGCCACGCCCTACCAAGTAACAAGGCCACCGCAATGCGGTGGCCCTGGATCGTACACAAGCCCGGCTTGTTGGGAACAGATCTGTTACACGAGTGCGTGGGGACGCATCAGGACCGCGGAAATCCCACCCACAACGACACCTCCGATGGCACCCAGCAGTCCTACTTCAGGGGCGGCGCAAATGAGCAGCGACGCGACCAGGGCAGTCGCCATGCCGGTGACGGTCCGCCCGCCAAGGCGCCGCACTGCGACACCGAACTTCTTGACTGTACTCATATCAGCCCTCTCGTCTTCAATTTGACGAATCCGTAGAGCATAAGGATTCCTAGGCTATTGGCGAAGTAACACAGCATGAAGAGCTGCATCCGGCCTCTTTGCGCGCGTGATTGCCAGGTCTGATGCAATCCCGCTTGAACGAACAGCATGACGACTGCACCTGCGACCAAAACCGCCGTCCAAACCATAGCTTGCTCATTCGGGCGAGCCGCTTTTGCGATGTCGACGAAGTTTACCAGCGTGGAAGCCAAGAAGTACACCGTCAGATCAATGCCCAGATACCAGTGCTCTCTTTTGAAGTCCGCACCATCTACCAGTTTGCGGATGAAACCAGTCATTACCAACAAAATAAGAGGGATAAAGAATGATCCCCAGTATGCAAGTCCCTCGATTTCATCGGCCAAAGAGCATTGTAGATGACTGTTCCGGCACGATTCTTTCGCTACACGCGCAGCTCGCGCTTTGCGGTTTCGGCGACGCGCGCGAGGTCGCTCACGGTCACCACGCGAATGTCGGCCTCCTCCATCGTTTCCACGCCGAAGCGGTAGCGGTCGGCGGCATCGGGATCTACTCCTGCGATGCTGCGCAGAGGCTCGACCA
>CAXUEG010000226.1:4945-5547 GCA_964249935.1 uncultured Terriglobus sp. | reverse complement strand
CACTTACCCCGGCTTCAATCCCTGCCACCGGCGCAGCCGCCGCACCCTCATGCCCCTGTGCCTCCACCGCATCCAGCACCGACTCCGACATCCGCAGCTGTGGCAACCCGCAGTGCACGCAAAACGCCGCCGGATCGCCATCCACCAGCGGCACCGCAGCTTCACATCGTGCGCAATATCGCGGCATCCCTGTCAGTCTTTCATGCGGGAGCTTCCCAGGACCACTTTGGCGTTCATGTCACGCACGCGCCGCGCAATCCGCCGCCCCGCGCCGTGGTAGCCTAAGGCCGTATCGTAGAGGGCAACCCGGCTGCTCAACCGCAACCCTGGCTCTGCCGATACACCCAACAGTGACCCCAGCTGCGCGGCACCGCCCGCAGCCAGCCGCGTCCCCCTACCAGAGGAAAAGCAGCGCCAGCATGGCAAATTCCACTAAGTCCGGCAGCGCCTACGACCTTATCGTCATCGGCTCCGGCCCGTCCGGCCAGCGCGCCGCCATCTATGGCGCCAAGCTCGGCAAGCGCGTCGCCCTCGTCGAATGCCGTGAGGTCGTCGGCGGCGCATGCATCAACACCGGCACCATCCCCTCCAAGACCATGAGT
>CAXUEG010000226.1:2751-4935 GCA_964249935.1 uncultured Terriglobus sp. | reverse complement strand
CTACAAGTCCATCTATGGCATGAACTACCGGGTCAAGGAACGCATCACCATGGCCGACCTGGCCTTCCGCGTTCAGCACGTCATCAAGACCGAGATCGACGTCACCGAGGCCCAGCTCTCCCGCAACAACATCGAGGTCCTCACCGGCGTCGCCTCGTTTGAGGACGCGAACCACCTCCGCGTTACCAACTCGCGCGGCTCCAACGTCTACGCCGGCGATAGCATCATCATCGGCACCGGCACCAAGCCCGCCTCGAGCCCAAAGGTGCCCATCAACGGCTGCACCATCATCAACTCCGACCTCATCCTCGAGTTGAAGACCCTGCCCTCCACCATGATCGTCGTCGGCGGCGGCGTCATCGGTGTCGAGTACACCTGCATGTTCGCCGCGCTAGGCGTCCGCGTCACCCGCATCGAGCGCCGCCCCCGCCTCCTCGAATTCGCCGACCAGGAAATCATCGAGGCCCTCAGCTACCACCTCCGCGACTCCCGCGTCACCATGCGCCTTAACGAAGAGGTCGAGTCCGTCACCGAAAACGAGGACGGCACCGTTACCGCCATCCTCGAGTCCCGCAAAAAAGTCCAGGGCGGTGCATTGCTCTACGCGGTGGGCCGCCAGGGCAACGTCGACGAGCTCCAGCTCGACAAGATCGGCGCCCCTGCCGACGAGCGCGGCCGCATCCCCGTCGACAAGGACTTCCGCACCAAGTGCCCGTCCGTCTTCGCCGTCGGCGACGTCATCGGCTTCCCCTCGCTCGCCAGCGTCAGCATGGAGCAGGGCCGCATCGCCGCCGCCCGCGCCTTCGGGGACGAGACCATCCTCTCCAACCCCAGCTACTACCCCTACGGCATCTGGACCATTCCGGAGATCAGCTTTCTCGGCAAAACCGAGGAACAGCTCACCGAAGAAGACGTGCCCTACGAGGTCGGCGTCGCCTACTACCGCGAGATCGCCCGCGGCCAGATCCGCGGCGACACCACCGGCCGCCTCAAGCTCATCTTCCACCGCGAAAACCGGTCCATCCTCGGCGTCCACATTATCGGCGAAGGCGCCTCGGAACTCCTCCACATCGGACAGGCCGTCATGGCCCTTGGCGGGACGGTAGATTACTTCGTAGACACCGTCTTCAACTACCCCACCCTCGCCGAGTGCTACAAAGTTGCCGCCTTCAACGGCCTGAACCGCCTCCGCAGGGACTAAGCCGTGCACAGGCCACGTAAGCCTGTGAATGGCGTTTCGAAGAAGGTGCTGTGGTCGCAACGTACCAGTCGACCTGAAAGAGAAGGTCGCGCCTGTGACATTGTCATCCTGAGCGCAGCGAAGGACCTGCTTTCCCCCGAAGCGGCCGTGCCGCCTGGGAGAACACAGGTCCTCCGCCTAACCCTAAGAACCCGGCAGCCGAGCTTAGTAGCTCGCCACTCGCAGGATTTGCCCCGGTGTGCCGGCGTTCGCCCCGCCCACATTTGAGATGTACAGCGCTTTGTCCGGCCCGAAAATCATACCGGTCGGCACGGTCAGCCCGGTTACCACATCCTCGACCACGCCTTTGGCATTCACCCGTACCACCTTTCCCTCACCCGGCGTTGGATACCCCGTCGGATTGGGGTCGCCGCTCGGATTCGAAAGCTCCAGGGCGTACAGCATTCCATCCGGTCCGATCTTCACGGACGTGACCGTGGCGAAGCCAGCGTGCGACCCGGCCAGGCGGAACTTATTGGGGTCCGCTGCCGTCGTTTCAAAGCCCGGCGTCGTGTCGAAAAAGCTCACACTCTTCGAAAACGTCACCACACGCGCAGCGGTCGGCCGAATCGGGAAGATGTTCAGATTGCCGACATACATATTTCCATTGTTGAACGCAATAGAAGTCGGGGTCGTATCCGCGAAGAAATACGAGTAGTCGATCGCCAGGCTGGTCGCCCCGCTCGGCTTCACCTCGAAGATCTCCGCATGGTTCGGCTCCGCGACGTAGAATTTGCCGTCTTCCAGCGCCATCGAATACGGAACATCATCCGGCTCGGTGTCATTCAGCGAAGGGTAGGTGCCCGGATGCTCCATCACAAACGTGCTCAGGTCCGCGATGTACTGCCACTTGCCGTTCTTCGCGTTGACCTTCACCACGCCGTTCGGCAGGTTCGGATTGCCGTGCGAGCAACCTCCACCGGCAACCAGCCCATACAGCTGCC
>CAXUEG010000226.1:0-2741 GCA_964249935.1 uncultured Terriglobus sp. | reverse complement strand
CAATATCGGAAACCCCGATCACGCCACCCGCGTCGCTGCTGGTCGACGGAAACCCTGTCGCCACCGTCGAAACCGTCCCATTCACCACCTTGCTGATCCGCCCCGTCGGTCCGCCCGCCCACGGTCCGATCGGCGCCGGCACCTGCGTGCACACGCCAACCGTTGTTAATGTCCCGCCTAGGCCGGCCTCCGCCACATACAAAGCTCCGTCAGGGCCAAAGGCGAGACCGCGCGGGCCCTGCAGACCGGACGCATAGACCGTGGCATTTGCGGGCACCGGTGGCGCCTGTGCGAGGACCGCTACCGTACCGGCGATCGTCACGCTCGCCAGAACCGCAGCCCGAAGCAGTATCGAGTCATTCATCATGTGTCTCCTCACGTGCCCCGCTTCCAAGCGAGGCCCGACGACGACACTGAACGAATCCCGTACCAAAAAGGAGTAACT
Source organism: uncultured Terriglobus sp. (assembly GCA_964249935.1). Taxonomy (GTDB): domain Bacteria; phylum Acidobacteriota; class Terriglobia; order Terriglobales; family Acidobacteriaceae; genus Terriglobus. Next base: position 2,296 of record CAXUEG010000226.1, on the reverse strand, counting down.
TCTCGTAAGTTACAGTTCAACAGCTTCCCCAACTGTGTGTTGCGGCCAGGTTACGGCATGAGCACGTCCCGTATCGCCGCCGGTCAGCCGGCCCTTGAAGCGCAAGTGGAGCGCGTCCTACGCTCCCGAATCTTTGCCAAAGCCCGTCGCAGCCAGCGCTTTTTGCGTTATCTCGTCGATGCCGCTCTTGACAATCCGCCGCGCACCGTCAAGGAATACACCATCGCCATTGACGTCTTCGACCGCGACGCAAGCTACGACCCGACCGTCGATGCCACCGTGCGCGTTGAGGCCAGCCGCCTTCGGGCCCGTCTTCGCGAGTACTATGCCGAAGAAGGCCAGAGCGACCCAGTCCTCATTCAAGTGCCCAAGGGTGCGTACTGTGCCTTGTTCACGCCCCGCGAGCCTCCGCGGGGCGCTGCCGTCCAAAGCGGGCAGTTGGCGTCGCACCACCATTCGCTTGCTTCAGACGCTTGGCCATCCACACCAAACACTCAATCCTTGTCCGCGCCGCCGTCAGCGGCCTGGGCTGCGGATGCGGCCGCTCCCGAGCCAACTCCGACCCACGCGCCGCTTGCACAGGTTCGACCACGGCTGCACACAAGCACCGCCCTTCTACTCGTCCTGATCTGTGCCGCAATGCTCGGCATCGGCATCGGCATCGTCCGCCATTCCGTGCACCCTGCAAGCGTCTCCGCCCCCATCCGCTCCATGGCGGTACTGCCCCTGCGCAATCTTTCCGGCGACCCGGCACAGGAATACTTTGCCGACGGCACAACCGAAGAACTGATCGCTGAACTCGCACGCATCCCAAACCTCACCGTCCTCTCCTGGAGTTCCGTTGTGCAGGAAAAAGGTGGGCAGAAGCCGCTGCGAGAGATTGCCAGCGACCTGCACGCCGACGCCATCGTGGAGGGTTCCATCGTTCGTTCCGGCAAAGACGTCCGCATCAACGCCGAGTTGATCGACACCCGCACCGGAAAACCTCTCTGGGTCAGCAGCAGCGAGGGGGAAGCCGCCGACATCGTCGGTCTTGAGGATCGCACCGCGCAAGAAATCGCCGCGCATGCACGCCTCGCCATCGCCGCACCTCGACCCTCGCTGAACGGCATGCAGCCCCCCAGCCCCGCCGTCCGGGAGGCCTGCATTCGCGGTCGCAACTATTTCGACAAACGCGACGGCCTCAGCAGCGCACAAGCCTTTCAGCAGGCGATCGATCTGGCTCCCAACTACGCGCCTGCCTACACCGGCCTGGCAAACGCCCTTGCGTCCCAGGTGCTTCTCGGCCAGGCTCCCAGTGACGCAACGGTGCCGCGCGCCATGGCCGCTGCGCAGCGTGCGCTTGAGCTGAATCCGGACGACGGTGACGCGCTCATCGCGCGGGGAGCTATTGAGCTGACTTTTCTTTGGAAATGGAAGCAAGCGGAGGCGGACCTCCTCCGTGGCGTCTCGCTCAGTCCTAGCAACTCCTACGGACAGATGCAACTCGCCGTCTATTACGACGCACAGGGCAATGTCGACGAGGCAGTCGCGCGCATGCGCCACGCCACGGAACTCGATCCGTTGTCGTTCTTCATGGCCCGTCACTACGGTTCCACACTCTTCTACGCGCGTCGTTACGACGAAGCCCTGGCTCAGCTGCAGTACGCCCGCTCCATGCACCCGCAGGCTCAGGGCGTCGTGAATGGCTGGATCAGCGCGGTCTATCAGCAGCAGGGCAAACAGGATAAAGCTGTGCAGTATGACCTGCTTGGCCTGCAGGCGGAGCAAACGCATAGCAACGTGGCGCTAGGGGCAGAATCACCGCAGGGCAATGTGGCACGCCTGCTCTCCACCTACCACCGTTCCGGCTGGTCGGCGTATTGGGCCCTGCGCAGCACCCTGTTGCAGGACAATGTCGCAGATTCCTGTTCCGTTTACTTCAAAGGCCGCGTGCTCCTCCGTGCCGGCCGTGTCGATCAGGGTCTCAGTGATCTCCGGCAGGCCGCAAGTCGCCACTGCTACTGGACCAGCATGCTTCCTGCCGACCCGGAACTCGACCCCTATCGCAACAACCCGGCGTTCACCGCAATCGTCGCCAAACTCGGCCTGTCTCCCTCGCCAGTCCGCTGACCACCTGTGCTTCCCGGGGGCGCTAGCCATCTGCAAAACAGCTTGACTCCTGGAAGTCTGTCAAGCCCTCACTCGCGCTAATCCCTAATGAAACAGCGACTTACAGCTGGCATGGTATTTCTCCCAACTTGGTAAACTGGAAAGGAACACAAATTCAGCGGCAACGGGCCGGCCCATCCAGGGC
>CAXUEG010000225.1:0-5559 GCA_964249935.1 uncultured Terriglobus sp. | reverse complement strand
ATGTCGAGCAGCATCTTGCCCTCGCCGGCGCGCTTGCAGGTGACCTCTTCCTCAATCGGCAGGAACATGCGGTGCATCTGGACCTGCAGGGCGCGGGCGCGGGACTGGCGTTCGCGCTGAGCGGAGGCGGATTCCCGGAGGCTGGACAGGTACTCCTTGCCGGCGGTGGTAGCGGCGCGCAGGCCGGGTTTGGCGGCGGCGCAGTTATCGTCCACCAGCACCTTCAGGTGCATTTCGGACTTGCCGCGGAGGCGTTCCAGCGTGTCGGTGAAGTGCCGGTGGTTGGAGCGGACGGAGCGGCGGAGCGCGTCGTCGTCCTCGAAGGTCGTGCCGAAGCGGAAGGGGAGCACGGATGAGTGCTTGAAGGTTGCGGCGATGACCCGGGCGTGGTCGCGCTGGGGTTTGTCGGGGTTATCCGGGGTGGCGACGCGGGTGTCGTCTTCCAGGTTGTGCTCGGAGACGACGATGGCGAGTTCACTGGCGGGAAAGAGAAACGTCTGGTTGCCGAAGAGGCCCGAAACATCTTCGAGCGGCATGGGGCGGCGGTGGCGGAGAAGCTCGGGGAAGGCGCTTCGTTCCGCGATGCAGTATGCGTACCAGGACATCTGAAGTGGCTCCGTTCAGGCGGTGTTACGACCGCTTTGAGGTAATCGCAAGTAACTCAAAACAGGCACCCTGGCTCGCCTTCGAAGTGTGGCTGAACTGAATGCGAATCGGATAGTAAGCCCATGAGAGAACGGTTGGCAAGCACCCAAAGGTGGGCAGCTTTGTCGGAGATTGGCGGAACCGGTTGCGCGAAGTTCCGTAAGCGCTAACGTAGGGGGTTTCCCAGGGTCGTGGACCGTTGCCGACCCAGAGTACGGGTGCTGCATCCAATGGCTGGAAAGCTGAGGAAACCATGGCAGAGAAGAACTACTCAGGCGCGGAAGGCGTGGAGAAGATCCAGGAATTGATCAAGGACGTGCACATCGCGATGCTGACTACCGTGGCGGAGGACGGCTCGCTGCGGGCGCGTCCGATGGCGAACCCGGAGCGGCCGTTTGATGGAACGCTGTGGTTTATCACGCGCATCGATTCCGCGAAGACGGATGAGATCCGGCACGATAGCGAGGTGCTGGTCAGCTATGCCGAGCCGAAGGACGGCAAATACATCGCGCTGAGTGGGCATGCGCGGATTGTGCGCGACCGCGACCAGATTCACGAGCACTGGACGCCGGCGGCGAAGGCCTGGTTTCCGGAGGGCGAGAACGATCCGGCGGCGGCGCTGATCCGGGTACAGGTGGATGCGGCGGAGTACTGGGATGCAAATCGGAGCACAATCGTGCGGCTGGCGAAACTGGCGATTGCGGGTGTGACCGGTGCGGACAAAACGAGCGTGGGTGACTCTGGGAAGATTACGGTTTGACTTCACGAGCAAGTGGAGGCCATTCACTTTGCCAGGGGTGCCGTCGTCCGACTGGTGGTTGCAGCGAAAGCCGACGAGCGGAGGGGCTATGAACCGCAACCCTGGTAGTACTGGTCCGCTGTGATTGGCGTCACGGTGTAGTTGGTGGCTTGTCCCTGAGCTTCGGTCTTCGCCGCGGCTTCGTTGGGTGCGTATGCGGCAAAGGTGAAGCATTCGGCATTTGCTGCGCCGGCTGGCGACGTGAGTTTGAAGTAGAACCACTGGCATCCGCTGCAGGTGGGGCCGGTTCCGCTGTTGGTGAGTTGCACGTTGACCTTTGCCGACTCGATGTCCGGCGGTTGGTACTGCAGGGTCGCCGTGTCACTTGCGCCAATCTCATACGTTGTTGCCATGTCCGTAGGCGCAACCGGCATCGATCCTGTTGTGGCGACAGGCTTGGCCCAGAGGCTGGGCGCACTGGTGCCGCCGCGAACGGCTGCCAGGTTTACCTTGCAACCGGCGCCGCAGTTCGCGACGTTCCAGGCAAGCGTTGCTTTGCTGCCGACCGGGATTACCAGGGTCTTGCCGGCTGTCTCGGTATGACCGTTCCAGGACGCAGTGAAGCTCTCGATTGCGACGCCTCCGGGCAGTGGTCCGGGCGTGTCCGCGCGACGGCAGGCGATGATTGGGTTCACGCTGGCGGGAACGGATGCGTTTTTCTGACTCACCTGGTTCAGCGCAGCCTGGGGGCCGCTGAGGACAAACGAGATCTGATAGGTGGCGGGGAGGTGTTCCCAGTCGTTCGAAGTACTCGCCTGGCAGGCGTTTTGCCAATGGACGGAGATGGGCGGCGTGTTGTTGCCGGGGTTTTCCAGGTCGACCCCGTAGGAGCCCATGCTCCCGATGCCGCCGCGGTCGGTCTTGGTCAAGCCAATCGGCCAGAACGGCGTGTAATCCACGCGGTCGACCTTGACGCCGGGCGGCAGAGGATTCCTCTTGGAGAAGAAGTGGTCCTTGCCGTTGTGACCGACGTGGCCGCAGTCGGGCCGGTGCACCACGCACAGCACCCCGGAGTTGGCGTAGCTGGAACGTCCCGTGCCGTCGCTGGCCCATTCGACATACTGCTCGCCGGAGATGCGTATCTGCGGGTTCTGCGCAACCGTCAACAGTGGGATGAATGCCGCAAGCGTGGTGATGGCAGTGCAAAGTGCGTGTCGTGTGTGCATGGCTTTCCTCTCCAGGGTTGGTGCGTTGTGACTTACTTCGCGCCGCGCATGCAGCACGCGCGTGAGGCGTGGTCTGAGTCGGGCAGTCGTATGTGGCGCGGACGGGGTCAGCGTGGGGCAGCAGGATCGAGCACGACCCTCAGTTTGCGAGCCGGCAGGGACCGGACGCCTGCCTGGTTGATAAAGTCCTCGTTGACCGTTGCCGCGGGCGTGGCCTGGTTGCCGCTAAGCACAAGCGAGCTGCCATTCAGCCGAACCCGTAAGGGAACCGTGCCGGCCTGGGTGAGCAGGTGCTGCACGTGGACCTCCTGCGCCGCGTCAGAGGTTTCGCCGTAGTCGATCGCGGTCTGCAGGGTCTGCGTATTCCGGCTCTGTACGCTGATGCCGTTCGCGGCGAGTGCTGCCGGGCGATGAATGGTGACGGATGGCGCCAGACCCGCGGAGCCGGTGAGATGGGCCGCGAAGAACTGCCGTCCCTGCTGGACCAGCACATCTGCCGATGTGACGCCGGGCCTGGTGGCCATCTGAAAGGTAAGGTCGTTCAGATCCTGGTCAGCCACCAGGAAGATAGTGCCGGAGTTGCTGTAGGCAGCGGTGTACTTATCCTGTACGGCCTGGGCTGCCTGCACGTCCTGGGGAGGAATGATGGCTTCTGTGGCGAAGTTGTAGGTGGCCCCCGCCACGCGCCGGCTGGTTGTGGTGGTGGCCTGACCGTGCATGGGCACGCGGAGAACCGCCATGCTGAGCGACTGCACGCCCGCGGTGAGCGTGGCGCCGTCGTTCAGGTAGAGGGTGCGGCCCTGGCTGTCAGTGACCTGCGTGATGGTTGTGCCGCTACCGAAGACGATTCCGGCAAGACCGGAGAAGTTGGTGCCGAGCTTGCGCCAGGCTGCGTCGGGACCGCGATACGGGATGTACGCAAGCGCCTGGCCGCCACGGTGCCCTGACCACACGCTGCCGTCGGCCATCTGGTAACTCCAGGAGTCGCCCGAGATCTGAATGGGTGGCCGAGACTGCGGATCGTCGCAGGGCCGGTTCGAGTCATAGACGCTGACCAGGTAATCGCCGTTCGCTTGATGCGCCACGGCGATGGGCGTGAGCACGTGGCCTTCCGAGCCATGAGCAATGCTGACCAGGCCGTAGTTGTAGTTGGTGGCGGCAAGGTCGCGGGCAATGTTTTCCGCGTTTTGCGACGGGCTAAGCACGGCAGAAGCCAGCCAGTAGTGCAGGAAGTAGGAAGATAACTGCTGCCAGTGCGCGGTGTTGATGTCGAATTGCACATTGCTGGCCGGCAGCCCCTGCCAGCCGCCGTTGCCCTTGTAGTTGTTGTAGAGGTTCTCACTCAGATCGTTGATTCGAAACTGGTCTTCGGCGACCTCAGCCAGCAGGGACATGCCGGCGCAGTTACCGCCGGAGGCAAGGTTTCCGCGTGCTGCCAGAAAGGTGATGATGGTCGCCGGATCCAGGTAGTCGTACCAGTGCAGATCGAACGCGTGCTTGAACGACGACAGGCTCAGATCTGAGGTATCCATGTTCCGGAACTCCCAAGCGGCCTGGCATAAGAATGCCGAGGGTCGGATGCCGATAAAGGAACTTGCCAGGGGAGCTGTGCCGTTGTGGGCGATCGAAATAATGACAAAGGCGTTCTTGCTGGCCTTGCACTGGTTTTCCGTTCCGTTGTCGTGGGAGCTGTAGCCGTTATCGCCATAGCCGTCGTCTTCATAGCCGAGCCGAAGATACAACCCCTGCGCGGCCGACGCAGCCGGAACAGGGTTCGGGACGGCGTGCGGTGTGTCGAGGCCGAAGTCCTGGAGCCGCACCAAGCCATTGGTGACGCCGGGTAGATCGATCAGACCGTGGTAGAGGTGATCCGAATTCTTGCCGGAGGGGTCCACGTAGCGCTTCCAGGTGAGGCCGATGCCGCCGGTCTGGACGCAGCCGCCGGCAGTCACGCTGATACTGTCCCCGGGCGCAAAGGTGATTTGCGGGTAGTTCGTTTCTTTCTGCTGAACGTCCGGTGTATCGATCCGCCAGACGCCTGGCGCGAGCTGCGTGATGATCGACGTGTCCTTGGCAAAGCAGTTGAGGGAAAGCAAGGCAGACAACAGCAGAAGAAGAGTGCGGCGTTTCCACGGGGAAGGCATGCTTCGCTCCTGAGAGATGCCTGGAACTCACGGGGTACGGCCATGGTGGTGCGGGGTGACGCGGACCCTTGCTGTTCGAGGCGTAGGAAGGAATATCCCGCTTTCTGCGCGCAGCAGTCGTGATGAAACGCTGATCTTTCTGTGATGATCGTTCGCAAATGTCGCCGGAGGCCGTCCGATGCCGGCCGGAAAACCGTTACTTGCCATGCCTGCAGCGGCTACATGGCGAAAAGGCGGGCAATCAGCGTGGCCACGGCGATGCCAATGGCCGCGAGGACGAGGCCGGACGAGCGGCGCTTGTAGATGAAGAAAAGCAGGCACAGGCCGGTGAGCGAGACCAGGACGAGAAGGATCGCGGAGGCGTCGATCACCCATGACCAGGCTTTGCCGGTGACGGCGCCGCGGTGGAGGTCGTTGAGTGCGGCTACCGCGCCGAAGCGCGTTTCGATGACCTGGTAGCTCCCGCGCGGCCGGTCGATGAAGGCATCGGCGGAGTATCCCGCGCCTTTGAAGGAAAGCGTTGTCTGGTCGGTATCGTCGCGGGTGTCCGTGATCGTGCCGCGAATGCGGTGTTCGCGGCGAAGCTGTGCGGCGATGGCGGCGTGGTCGGGGCCGGGCTGCGCCTGCATGGCGGCGGGGGCGATAGTGCCGGTGTAGCGTGTGACGCGTTCCTTGCCGCTAAGCTTGTCGGCATGGTTGAGCGTGAGGCCGGTGGCGGCGAAGAAAAAGATCACGCCGAAGCTGACCATGGAGAGGTAGATGTGGAGCCAGCGTGCGGCCACTGCCACACGCTTACGCCACTGGG
>CAXUEG010000224.1:0-5597 GCA_964249935.1 uncultured Terriglobus sp. | reverse complement strand
GTATGGCGCCGTTGTAGATGACCTTATCGATCGTTTCGCCATTCAGCGGCTCGGCATAATTCTGCTCGACGACGGAGTAGACATCCGTGAACTGGTGCAGGCTGTCGCGCAGCGTGCTCTCATCGGTTGCGGACTGAGCGTTCACGCGCAGGTTTAGGAACTGGCCTGCGACCGCGCAGGTGGCGAGAAACGCGGTAAGCGACAGGGCGGCGCGGCGGGTACGAGAGGGCATCAGGCAAGTCCTTCAAACTGCGTTCGATGCGCCGAAGCCGCGCCTAAGTGGCGGGCGGCGGTGCTGAGAAGTAGACGGAGTATAGCACCGTGCGGTAGCGCCTTTGCTGCCGGGTGGGCGCATACTGTCGGAATGGCGACCACCGTGCACATTCCGGTTGAGGAGTACCTGCGCAGTTCCTACGAACCCGACTGCGACTATGTCGATGGTGAACTGCAGGAGAGGAACTTGGGCGAGCAATATCACAGCCTGGTGCAAAAGATGCTTGCGGTAATCTTTTCGATTGCTCGCAAACAGTGGGGGCTTCGCTCCCTCACGGAGCAGCGGGTGCAGGTTTCCGCAAAGCGTTACCGGGTTCCTGACGTTTGCGTCGTCCGTTCTTCTGACCCGATCGAGCCCATCCTTCACACACCGCCAGTGCTGTGTATTGAGGTGTTGTCGCCGGAAGATCGCTTTTCCCGCATTCAGCAGCGGGTACAGGAGTACCAGCAGATGGGCGTGGAGTACGTCTGGGTCATCGACCCGGAAAGCCGGGAAATCTGGACCGCACAGGGAGCGAGCGGGCTGCGCCTTCTTGCTGGCGACGTGCTTCCGGTTCCGGGAAATGACGCCGTTATCCCTGTTTCCGAGATCTTCATCGAGATAGACGAGGCACCGCGCGGCTAAACTGCCCGCCGAGCCGCAGACGTACCGGCGGACACGGCCTGCAAACGCATAGAATATGTGCAGCGCCTACCGCCCACCCGCAAGCTTCGTCCAACCGGGAGCGCCGCCGCGCTGCATCTTTGGAATGCAGGTACGCATGACCCGTTCTTCCTTTCTCTCACGCGCGTTGGTCCTGGCTGGTGTCGGCTCGGGTCTGGCGTTCGCGGCCGTGACCGTTCCGGCGCAGCAGCAACCGCCGCAAGCCATGCCCACGCCGCGCTACCAAACGCCCGGCCTGGCGGCTCCCGCGGCGCCGGTCCCGGCGCCTGTGTTCCCGACGACCCCGGCCATCACGGTCAACGGCGAAGTCGCCGAAGAGGTGATCGTGCGCGTCAACGACCAGATCATCTCCCGGTCGGACCTGATGCGTGGCGAAGACCTGTTGCAGCAGGAGATTGCACAAGGCGGAGCACAGGCGGGCGATGCGTCCGAACGCCAGCGTAACCTGCTGCGCGACCTGATCGATCAGCAGCTGTTGATCAGCAAGGCCAAAGAGCTGAACGTCAATCCGGATGCGGAGCTGACGCGCCGGCTGGACGAAATCCGGAAGCAGAATAACCTGCCAAGCATGGAAGCACTGGAGCAGGCGGCGCGGCGCCAGGGCGTGAGCTATGAAGACTTCAAGGCCAACATCCGCAACCAAATCATGACGCAAAGCGTAGTCCGTGACGAGGTGGGCCGCAACATCCACATGACTCATGCGGATGAGGAGAAGTACTACCAGGCGCACCAGGCGGACTTCGCCATGCCCGAGCAGGTCAAGCTGTCGGAGATCCTGGTGCCCGTCTCGGCGACCGCAAGCGATGCGGAAATCCAGCAGGCCAAGACCAAGGCGGACGGCATCTACACGCGGCTGCAGGGTGGTGCGGATTTTGCGGCAACCGCGAAGACAGTCTCGGGTGGTCCAACGGCAGCCCAGGGCGGCGACCTTGGCGTGTTCAAGCGGGGACAGCTCGCAAAGGTTCTGGAGGATCGCACCTTTGCGCAAAAAGAGGGCGAGTTCACCGATCCCATCCGCACACGGCAGGGCTTTGTCATCCTGAAAACGATCGAGCACCTGCAAGCTGGAACGCCATCGCTGGAAAAGATCGAGCCTGACGTGCAGAACGCGATGTACCAGGATCAGATTCAGCCCGCGCTGCGCGCCTACCTGACCAAGCTGCGTGTGGACAGCTATGTGGATGTGCGGCCCGGGTTCACCGACACGGGTGCGAGCCCTAAGCAGACCAAGCCGGTTTTCACGGCGTACACGGCGCCGCAGCCCAAGAAGAAAACTGAGAACAAGCGTCGTCTGATCGCGGCACGCGACAGGGCCCGCCTGCAGAATGCCGGCCTGACCGCCAAAGGCAACACCGTGCAGCCGCTGGCAAACGTCCAGCTGGACAAACATGGCAAGCCGAAGAAGGTAAAGCGCGAAAAGGTGCGCTTTGGCCAGGCTCCGCGAGAGGCGTTGCCAGACGAGAACAGCGACACCGCGACAGCCACGGCTGCGGGTACCAAAGAGCCAAGCGCCTCCGGTCAGGACGCACTTGGCACCCCGGATTCAAACCCTGCGCTGGTGGCCAGCGGTGTGAATGCTGGCGCGTTCGGCAGCGGCAGTGGCGCGGCTCCGTCGAACACCGGATCCGCTGGGCTGAGCGGCAACGGCGCCCCGGGCACGGCACTTGCGCCGGTGGCCACGAACAACACGGTCATCGCGTCGAATGCGAGCGATCCGCTGACGCCGGTCGCACCCGCCCACAAGAAAACGCGTTACTCGGACCGCGAACCCGAAGTGAAGGAAAAGAAGAAAGAAGTAAAGGTAGATAAGACTATCGCCCGCGTAACGGCGAGACCAGACGCGGCGACTACGGCAGAGAAGCAGGACGTCGCACAGCAGCAGAACGCCCTTGGCCTGAACGGCGATACGAATAAGAAGAAAAAGAAACGGCAGAAGGGCGAAGCCAAGGAACGCCTGCAGCAGACCACGCCTGAGGCGAAGCCGGCACTCGCCGACAACGGCCTGCCGGACCGCCTGCACCAGCAGAATGGACCCCAGCAGACGACGGGGACGCCTTCGGCCTCTTCGCAGACCGGCAACCTGCCAGCGGAGAACAGCAAGGAAGAGGACAAGCAACGGCGGGGCCGGCAGCCGGTAACCAACCCGGCGACGGACGCAACCGCGCTGCCGACGGATAACCAGCCGCCCGCGGGAACGACGCTGCCGGCTGGAACGCCCACGCAGAACGGCACAACCACGCCAGGGCCGGGCACGCTGAGCCCAAACCCTACCGCTCCGCCACAGTAGCTTCGCACTCCGAAATGCACATAGCCGCTCCAGTTGGAGCGGCTATGCTTTTGCTATGAAGGACTTCTTCATCAGCGATGCCCCGCGGCACGAAAACGCGGTGGTCACCTCCTATTTTCTGCTTTCCTCGCTTTCCGCGCGCGAGCGCAAGGGAGGCGGGCAGTACCTGGCGCTCACGCTGGCGGACCGCACCGGCAGCCTGGACGGGCGCATGTGGGAGGAGTTCGCGGAGGTACTGGACCGGTGCAGCGCCGGTTGTTACGTCAAGGCGCAGGCACGTGTGGAGCGGTATAACGGCCGCTTTCAACTCACCTTGCAGCGCCTGCGCAATGCCGCCGAAAGCGAAGTAGACCCTTCCGATTTTCAGCCAACGACGCAGTACAGCGTGGACGCCCTGTGGCAAGAGCTGAACGGCTACGTGAACGACTTCACCAACCCGCACCTGCAGGCGCTGATGCGCTCGTTTCTGGATGACCCGGAGCTTGGTCCCGCGTTTCGCACCGCGCCCGCCGCGAAGATGCTGCACCACGCGTGGCTGGGCGGTCTGCTGGAACATGTGGTGTTCCTGGTGCGGCTGTGCCGTCGCGTAGCCCCGCAGTACCCGGACGAGGTCGACCCGGACCTGCTGGTTACAGCGGCGATCCTGCATGACATGGGCAAGGTGCGGGAGCTGGCGTGGAAGCGTTCGTTCTCTTATACGACCGAGGGCCAGTTGCTGGGGCACATCACGATCGGCATCGGCATGGTGCGCGAAAAAGCGGCGCATCTACCCGGCTTTCCCGACCGGCTGCGGATTTTAGTGGAACACCTGATCCTGTCGCATCACGGCCGCTTTGAGTTCGGCTCGCCCAAGCTGCCCATGACGCCAGAGGCTGTGGTATTCAGCGCGCTCGACGACTTGGAAGCCAAGATGCAGAACATGCGCGCGGAGTTCGCAAAGGCGGTCGAGGGCGGACGCGCGCCGGACGAGGTCACGGAGTATTCAAGATCAATGGAGCGTGCGCTGCTGAACTCGCGAGCGTACCTGGCAGCCGAGCCTATTTCAACAGGAGCCCCGAACGATCGAAAGGAAGTTACGCCGGAAAAGTCAGCGGGAGAAGAAGAGTTGGAAGAGGCGCCGGAAGAATCTCTGCCGGCTTCGGTGAGCGACGAACCACAGCAGCAGGAACACACCGGTGCAGTCGTTGCGGACAGCATTACGGAAGATGGATTGCAGAGTGTGGTTTCCGAAGAGCTCATCACCCTCTTTGGCGCTCGCTGACCTGCTACGCGGCCTCGCTCTGCTGAAAAGCTTTCGCGGGTGAGGCAAGGTCAAGCACAAGACGTTCGAGCACAAGCGATTTATCGACAGGACTGGAGCGGATTTCCTGGTCGGCACGCGCGATGAGCCGCAGTGCGCCCGCAAGTTCGCCGCGTGACTGGTAGCGCCGAGCCTGCGTGATCAAAGCGTCTGCGGCAAAGGGCGGCATGCGAAAGCCGGGCCACAGCACGCCCCACACACCGCGGCTGTCGCGCACGTTCTTTTCGTTCAGAATCCGCATCTGGCGGAAGGTGCGCGCGAGCATATACAGATGGCCGATGGCGGAGTCTTCGCCGCCGTCACTCGCGTTCAGCAGGCCTCGCAGCAGCAGCAGCGACTGCGCGCGATCGCGGCGGCTGATTGCGTCGGTCAGTTCATAGAGCGAGCGTTGCTTTGCGGCGAGCACCATTGTCTCCACGTCGACAAGCGTGATGGTGTTTGGCTTGTTCGTCAGCGTGGGTTCCGGGCGTGCGGGCTGACTGACGTAGAGCATGAGCCTTTCGAGTTCCTGGGCGACCGTCATCATCTCCCCGGCAAGCGCGTCCACCAGCTCGCGTGCGGCGTCGGCGTCGATCTGCAGCCCGCGGTCCGCCACGGTCTGCTGCACCCAGGCGATCGCATCCGGCTCGGCAATAGCCTGCAGCTCGACGATCGCGCAGACCTCGCCCAGCGTTTCGCGGATGCGATCGTAACGCTCCTTGTCTTCGCGCTCAAGACGGCGCAGATCGGCCGGCAACTGCAGGTGGTCGGCCACGAAGAGCAACAACGCCTGCGGGTTTGGCGCACGGAAATACCGGTCGAGCGCCGCAAACTCATCCTTCTTCGCCCCGCGGCCATAGAGCGTCTTCAGGCCGCGCACGAAGAGCACCTGGAAGGGCGCCATGAGCGAAGGCGTTTGCGCCAAGCCGAGTGCGTCGAAGATCGTTTTATCGCCGCCGAGCTCCAGGTCGTGCAGGCAGAAGTCACGCAGGTCCGCAGGCACGAGCCGCTGCAGCACGCCGTTGCGAGCACGCTCATAGAGGAACGGCTCATCACCGAGCAAGATGTACCCGGGTCGCATCGCAGGTGTATCG
>CAXUEG010000223.1:0-5629 GCA_964249935.1 uncultured Terriglobus sp. | reverse complement strand
CCCGCAGACGGACGCGCCACTCGTTCTGGTCAGGCAGCCACAGGGCAAGTTTGGCGTCCAGCAGCGACCAGGGCAGTTTGGTTTCCCCGGCTTTGATGTTGATGCGGGCATCGGTCGCTTCGATATAAGGGAACCGCGGGGCCGGGCCGGCCTTGCCCTGCGCCGTGGGCGCGTTTTGCAAGTGGCCGGCCTCCGTTACGACGCCCTGCAGGTTCCAGCGTCCGTCGGCGCGTCGCACGAGGTTGATGCTGGGCGCCTGGAGCGTGATGTGGGACACTTCGACGCGGCGGCGCCACAGCGAGGCGAGCCGCAGGCGTGCCTCCACCGTGTTGGCACGGAGCGCTGGTTCTGTGCCGAAGGCGGGATCTTCCTGGATCACGAAATTCTGGATCGTCAAGCCCGGCAGTGGCAGCAGGTGCAAATGAATCTGGTCAAAGTGCACCGGCCGCCCGATGCTGTCGCTGATCGCTTGCGCGACACGCCGTTGGTAGCGATTGACGTTGAGCAGCGGTGGCAAGACGGTGAGAAGAATGAGCAGGAGAATCGCCACAACCACCCAGCCGATACGATGGAGCGCGCGCCGGCTGAGGACCGGTTCCGCGTCGAGGGCGGCGTCGCTTCCTTCGATGGGCTCGGGTGTTCGGTTCTGGTCTGTCGTCATGCGATCCACTGAAAGGAGTAATGTCCTTCCGAAGAGATGCCTGGGGAGACGCATTGCCTGTTCGCGAGCGAGCCGAAAACTGCCTGGAATGAGCTGGCGGACATGGTGAAGCTATCGCGTGACGTGGCCGGTGCGCGACCACCGTGTGTCCGAAAAGAAGTGGGTGATTACGTGGCCGACCCAGGCGACCGTGGAGCTGGCGCCTGTTTTGTCGCCCTGGTCGGCGGGCGTCATGAACGACCAGTAGACGAACATGGGCCGGCCCATGATGTTGTTGTCCGGCACAAAACCCCAGAAGCGGCTGTCGAGCGAGCCGATGCGGTTGTCGCCCATTGCGAAGACGGTGTGGTCGGGCACGACAAGGTCGCCGTTCTGGATGTGGTTGGGCAGGTCCACGGTCCAAAGTTCAGTGGCGGGTGGACGGCCTGGGTACTTGGGAAAGTCGTCGCGGTACGCGTCGTAGGCATCGTTGAAGTCAGCATCGTCGTGCGGCATGCTGATCTGCGGCTCGTCAAGCCGCTGGCCGTTACGGTAGAGGATGCCGCGCTGCAGATGGATGCGGTCGCCCGGCAGGCCGATGGCGCGCTTGACCAGGACCAAGTCCGGCTGCTCGGGGTTGGGCTTGACAAAGACGATGATGTCGCCGCGCTGCACGGGCCGATAATGCACGAAGCCGACGTGATATGGCTGCGGCGCGAGTGTAGAGCGATCGACGACGACATGGTCGCCGATGAGCAGCGTCTTTTCCATCGAACCTGACGGGATCGCGTAGTTCTGGAAGAGAAACGTCATGAGGAACAGGCCGATGACGAAAACGTATGCAGTGCCGGCGAGGGATTCGGGTAACGTTTCCTGGCGTTCCTCAGTGGCGGAGTGAGCGGGTAAAGCAGTGGCGACCGGCTGTTCGGTTTGTATGTCTGCTGCCACGGTGCGCGGTTCTCCTCTCAGCAGTGTACCTGTGAGTGCCGAGTAGAGAGCCGGAGGCTATAGCCCACTCCTAACCAGACCTTTCAGTGACCTCGAGAGTGCTGCTCCCACCGTTAGCGGATGATCTTTCCAAAGCGTTCGCGGCGAAGACTCGGACGCTCGCCGGGTTCGTGGGCGATGGAAAGGTAGGTGAGGAGCGGTTCGCCGACAACGGCTTCAGGGGTGACGAAACCCCAATAACGGCTGTCGAGGCTGTCGTTCCGGTTGTCGCCCATCACGAAGTAGCGCCCCGCGGGCACCGGCAGTTCGCCCGCGCGCATGCGGCTACGAAGCTCGATCCACCACGGCGCCTCGGCGGAGGGATCCGCCTCCTGCAGGTTGGGAAAGCGGTCCCGGTAGGGCGAGCGGCCCGCGGGGACGTACTGCGAAAACGGCTCGCTCTGCGGTACGCCGTTGCGGTAGAGCGTGTTGTTCTGCAGGTGAATGCGGTCGCCTGCAACAGCAACGACGCGCTTTACGAGGAGCTGGTTGGGGTCGACCGGGTAGTGAAAGATCACCAGCGAGCCGTCATGCGGCGTTCGGTATGGCAGAAGCCAAAACCAGTGACCGGCTGGCGCGAAGACCTGTTTGTTCACCAAAAGGAGGTCGCCGGCAAGCAATGTGTGTTCCATGCTGCTGCTTGGGATCTGCGTGGGCTGCACCAGGAAGGTGATGACAAAAAGGGCGACAGCGGTGAGCCGGGCCATGGATGCCGCAACCGCACCGAAAGCGGTGGCGAGCAGCGTGCCGCGGCGTCTTGAAGTCCGGCGCGGAGCCGGCGCAGTAGGCAGGGTTGCATGCGAAGTCAGATCCGACGCGCGGAAGGTAAGCGGTTGCGGTAAAGAAGGGAAGCCGTGACGCGGCTCAGGTGAACCGGGAAGAGGCCGGTTGGGCGGCGTACGGCCGGGAGTCACGCAGCGTCCTTACTCACGGCGCTTTGATCGGTGGCTCCTTCGCTGGCGACGACGTTGGAGATCCGGTCCGCTGCGGCTGCCAGCGCCAGGTCCTCGGCCTGCAGCAGCCGAAAGGCTTCGGCTGCCGCCGCTTTCTGTGCAGCCTTGCGGTTGCGCGCCTCCCCACGGCCGAGCACCACACTGCCCAGCAGAACTTCCTCCACAAAGCGTCGATCGGCTTGCGTCTCCCCCAGTTCGGCCGCATTGCGGTAGGTGGGGACGCCGACGCCGCGGGCCTGCAGCAACTCCTGCAGGGCGGACTTCCAGTCGCCCATGATGCCGAAGTTGGCGCCGTCTGCTGCGATGCGGCGGAGATCGGGCAGGTGCGGCTCGAAAATCTCGCGGCGAATAAACGGGCCGACGGCGGCATGGCCGTCTGATCCGGCGTCCCGGTAAATGGCGGCAAGCACGGCCTCGACCGCGTTGGCCAGCAGGCTGGTTTTCTGGCGCCCCCCGGTAGCTTCCAGGTCCGCGCCGAGCAGAAGGGCATCGCCGAGTTGCAGACGCACGCCGACCTGGCTGAGCGCCTCACGGCTGACGAGCATGGCCCGCATGCGGGTCAGGTCGCCCTCGCGGCGGTGGCCGAAGTGTTCCAGCAGCAGTTCGGTCACATGGAGGTCGAGGATGGAGTCGCCAAGGAACTCGAGCTGCTCGTTGTCGGCGTCGGTTTCATTGCGGCCCTGTTCTTCAGCAACGGAGCGATGCGTCAGAGCAAGCCCAAGCAGGGCCGGGTTTTCGAATTCGTAGTGAAGCCGACCTTCCACGGCGCGCAACGATGACGGTTCCGCGTCGGCGGCGAGCTCCTGTATCGGCGGAGTGAGTTTGTTCGGTTTGCGCTTCGCCATGCCGTGAATAGTTTAGTCAGCGCGATGACTTGCACGGCGCGACGCAGAAGAATCCTACCGTTCGCCGGGGCTAAAGCCCTGAGCTCGTTAGCCTCTGACGGCGGTCTCGGGCCTGCTTTTCACCGCTTGCGAGCAAGCAATTTACGTCGCCGCCTATCCGCCTTTTTATGCGCGAGCGGCTTCGCCAACCGATTCAGCCGCGGCGAGTGCGGCCTGGCGGGCGATGATCGCCGCGCCGACGACTTCGGTGCGAACGTCTTCGGGGCGGGTTTCGACACTGAATCCCTGCAGCGGGCTCATGCGCGTCATCTGCTCGATGTAGTGGTGCAGGAGCGGCAGGTCGATGAAGCGAACGTTGTAGCCCGTGACATAGAATTTGCCAGCGCCGCTCATGTGGATGGAGGTGGCGGTGCCAGCGGCGAGCGCGCGATGCCAGAGCCGCTTGAATTCAAGGCAGCGCTTGTCGCCCTGCTCGGCGTGCTCGAAGACGTCTTCCGGCTCCATGTCGAGAAAGCGAAGACGCATGGCGCGATGACCCATAATGCCTTCGATGTGGCCTTTGCCGCCGCAGCCGCAGTAGCTTTCGCGCTCGTCGAGGGTGACGACAGTGTGGCCAGCCTCGCCGATGCCGTCCACCATGGGGTAGCGGCCGAACCCGATGCCCGTGCCGAGCGTCCAGACGCGGATAATCTGCTGTAGCTTGCCCTGCGCGGAAGCGAGTCCGGCGGCGACGGCATCGGCGTCATTCAGCGCGGTAATCGGCGCGTCAACGCCATGCTCGCGGAGCATCTGGCCGAGTTCGGCGGCGATGCGGACACCTTTGAGTTGCGGCACATTAGGCGCGTCTTCGACGACGCCGTTGCGCACGATGCCGGGCAGGGCAACGCCCACGGCATCGATGGTGGCGGGCCCACTGTCGCGGGAACCCTGATCGGCGACCAGGCCGATACCCTCGCTGGCCGGACCTTCGGCCGGCGCACCGTTGACGACGGCGATGATCTGCTCGCACATGGCTTCCAGCAGGTGCTCGCGCGGCATCTCGACAAGGGCGTCCTCGTACTCTTCGTCGGCCGGGTAGCCGCGGAGCTTGCCGGCGACGCCAGCCTCGTCGACCAGGCCAGCGACAATGCGCTTGGATAACGTGAGACCTACGGTTCTGGTGCTTGCCATGATGTACCTGCTTCTCTGAGCGCTGTGATGCAGCGGAGTACTGCCGAGTGAAGTTTTTCGAGCGGAATGGCAGGCGCCAAAACCGAGCGAGCCTGGTCTCCGGCATGCGGATGCGCCGGGAATACGTAGTGCGCCGGATTATGCGCCCTGCACAGCAGGGCATGCAAGCGAAACGATGCCCCATTCGTGTTACAGCGGCGCAATCCTGAAGCGGTTGAATGGAATCCGCGCACAACACTTTCCGGGCAGTTGTGTTTGCTAGGACGAGACCGCCGACGAGCGAAAGCCTGGCCTCAGCAATTGATCGGCACAGCAAGGAGCACACCATGATCTCGAAGAATTTGACTTCCCGGTTGAGCCGAATGGCGTTGGCCGCGGCCCTGATCGCACCCTTGGCAATTGTGAGCACGGCGGAGGCGCACGCTGCCTCCTTTGGCCTGATCATCAACGTGGGTACACCGCCGCCGCCACTTCCGGTGTACGCGCAGCCCCCGCTCCCCGCTCCCGGCTACCTTTGGACTCCTGGGTATTGGGCTTATGGCGATGCTGGTTACTTTTGGGTTCCTGGCACGTGGGTGGTGCCACCGCAACCCGGCCTGCTGTGGACCCCTGGCTATTGGGGCTTTGCCGGCGGCGTGTACGGGTGGCATGAAGGCTACTGGGGTCCGCACGTTGGCTTCTATGGCGGCGTTAACTATGGTTTCGGATACGGCGGCGTTGGCTTTTTCGGTGGCGAGTGGCGGGGAGGCGGCTTCTTTTACAACAGCGCCGTGGCCAACTTCGGCGGCGTGCACGTGGCCAACGTATATGAGAATCGGACCGTGATCGTGAACAACACGATCGTCAACAACAATCATGTTGCCTTCAACGGCGGGCCGAACGGCATCCAGCGCGGACCGACGGTGCAGGAGCAGCAGTTTGGGCAAGGTCAGCACTTTCAGCCGACGGCAATGCAAACACAGCACCAGCAGTTCGCGGCGCAGGATCGCGGACAACTGGCGAGCGTAAACGGCGGACGTCCACAGACCTTTGCC
>CAXUEG010000222.1:0-5636 GCA_964249935.1 uncultured Terriglobus sp. | reverse complement strand
GCGATGCTTGGGCCCGACTTCGGCAGCACGCTTGCGGAGGATGCGCAGGGACTGGCGGAGACGATCGAAGCCGCGCATGAATTCGTTGGAGTCGAGGAGAATGTCTCGACCGAGTCGGATGCAAATGAGGATGTGAGCTTCGACACGAGCTTCAACTTCAACTTCGATTTTGGGGGCGAGGAAGCGGCGTGGAGCGAGGAGCGCAGCACGCTTGCGCCGGAGAACACGCAGCCTGACAACAGCGCGAATACGAGCTTCGATTTTGCGTTTGATCCGGGTGCGGCATTCAACGAAGCGGACGAGCCGTTCGCGCATGCAGCTTCGGCCGAAGGTGACAATGCCGATCCGGAGAGTGCTTCTGCGATCACATCGTTCTTCGGTGTCAGCGCAACGCCTGAGCCGGGGCCGGCTGCGAACGTCGCATTTAACCCGTTTGAAGCGAGCACGGCGCAGAAGAAAACGAACGGACGCGCTCGCGTGTCCGGCCTGAGTGACCGCTTTGAGGACCTGCGCGCAAAGGCAGCGCCGGTGCCGCTCCAAGCTGACGTGGAGGACACTTCGACGGTTGTACAAACGTCGAACCGAGTCGACGGCTTCCGTGCGCCGGGCGATCCAGCCACACTGCCAGAACTCATTAAATTCTTGAACGACCGCTCCGGGTACATCAAGCAGTTGGAAACGGAAGGCACGCCTGAGGCATTCAGCCGCATTGAAAACCTGAAGGAACTTGCCAACGCCGCGCAGGATGCGCAGGAGCGCGGCGAAACACTGGCCGACTTTCTGGATCATGCGGCTCTGGTGAGCGACACCGACCAGATCAATCTGGACGCCCGCGTGACGCTGATGACGCTGCACGCGGCCAAGGGCCTGGAGTTTCCGCTGGTCTTCCTCTGCGGCATGGAAGAAGGTCTGTTTCCGCACTCGCGCGTCTTGCAGGACCCGACCGGGCTGGAAGAGGAGCGACGCCTCTGCTATGTGGGCATGACGCGCGCGATGGATACGCTGGTGCTGACGCGCGCGCGCTACCGCCGGCGCTACGGATCGGACATGCCGGAGGCGAGCGTCGCGTCCAGGTTCCTGGAAGAGGTGCCGTCGCGGCTGGTGGAAGATCTGGGCTCGCCCGCGGAACGGCCTGCGTTCCAGAGCGAGTACGGCCATCGTTACGGTTCGCAGACGTACGGCGGAGGCTTCGGTGGGGGGTCACGCTTCGCCGGCGGCGCAAACCGTTTCGGCAAGCGCGGCGACGACGATCATGGCGGTGAGCGGCACTACAGCTATGAGGACGAGGACCAGAGCGGTGCCGGTCGCCCGGCAACCGCAGACAAGCCGCGCTCGAACTTCGGCCTGCAGTTCGCATCGCAGCAGCGCAAGGCGAAGTCGCCGGACTCGATCGACAACATTGCCACGTTTTTCGGTGCGGGCGGCGCGGCGGGCGGCAAGTTCACACGGCCGAAGATGGATGTGCCCGAGCAGACCGGCGAAACTAAACTTGGACGCGGAACCAGGGTGCGCCACCCCAAATACGGCGAAGGCGTGATCGCCACTCGCGAAGGCGACGGCCCCGATGCGAAGCTCACGGTACAATTTCAAAGGCACGGCGTGAAGAAGCTGGTGGAGAAGTTTGCCCAGCTTGAGCGGGTCTAGCCACAGACGCGGAACGCAACCCGGAAGCCAGGCGCCTCCACAACATTGTCAAAAGTTCAGGAACGGATAAACACATGGCAGACACCAAGAAGCTGGAACACGGCGAGCGCAAGGCAGCCAAGCGCAAGGCCCGCAAGGAAGCAGCGCCCAAGGCGGAGCGCACCACACCGCGCGGCTCCAACAAGAAGAAGCTGAAGTCGGCGAGCAAGGGCACATCGAAGCGCTAAACCGGTCACCGATAAACCCGAAAGCCCCGGTTCGCCGGGGCTTCGCAATGGATGCCAGGAAATGTGTTTCTTGAAACAGTTGCGGGCCATGATGCTGCTTGCGCTCCTGTGCGGCTCCGCGCTTCGCGGGCAGGCCATCGACTGGCAGCGCATCGTGAACATGCAGGGGCCGCAGAAGCTGGCAGCCGAGCAGCTTTCTGCCCCGCAACGTCGCGACCTGGAGCAGGCGATCGTGGCCAGCAACACCGTCTGGGACGACTGCGAAGACGACAACGACTGGCCGCACCAGATTCAGGTGCACCGCGTGGAACTTGGCTCCGGGCACTACACGCTGGCCGAGGCGGGCGTGGGCTGCGCGCGCGGCGGACAGGGCGCCAACGGTGCCATGTGGCTGTTGCGGTGGGATGCGGGCAAGCCCGTGGTGATTGGCGACCTGGATGGCTGGTTCGATGTGGTACTGCCGCAAACGACGAATGGCCTGCATGACGTGACAGCCGGCTGGCACAACAGTGCCGACGAGTATGGCCTGACGCTCTTCCGGTTCAATGGGAAGCGTTACCGGTTAGTCGACGGCACAACCGTGCACTGCTCTGGCGACACGTCGCACTGTGTCGCGGTTGCGGGGACAGGTAAGCCTCAGGCTGCGGGCGCGGTAGCAACACCGACAAAGGAATCCGCGCACCCGTAGTACATCCACCAGCGGCCCTGGAACAGCACCAGACCTTCGGCAAAGGTGGTGCCCGCCGCGTACTGGCCGCTACGTTCGAAGGGCAGTTGCGGCTGAAATACCGGATCGTCAGTGCGGTCCAGCAGCTTCGTTAAATCTTCGGTGGACCACAATGCTTCTTCCACTGTGTACGTGCCGGGTTGCAGCCCCGGCTGGCCGCCAGCGCCCTCGGCGTTCTTCGCGTTGTAGAGCATGACCACGCCCTGGGCGGTCAGCACGGGTGGCGGCCCGGTCTCCGGAAAGGCGCTGTCGGCCTTGCCGGGGCGTGCGCGCAAGACCACGTGTGGCTTGCCGGGCGCATCTTCCACGGGCGTCCAGTGGATCAGGTCGGTTGAGGTGGCGAGACCCACCTCGATCTCGCCCCAGAACATCCAGTACTTGCCTTGGAGTTTCGCCGCGACGAGCCGGCCGTCACTTACGGCTGTCACAATGCCTGCGGACTTGTACTTCAGGTTGTCATAGCGGCCGCCCAGCGCGCCCGTAAACGCCGGGCCATGCTTCTGCCAATGGATCAAATCGTCGGCGGTGGCGATGCCAATGGAGTAGCTTTGCCGTGCGCGCGACCACTGCGTATAGGTGAGCACGTAGCCGCCGCCCGGCCGCTCGACAATGCGTGGATCTTCGACGCCGCCGGGAACCTCGCGGCTTTGTTGCTCGTCCTTTGCCGGGTAAAGGACCGGTTCGGGCATGCGGTCGAAGTGGATGCCGTCGGCGCTGGACGCCAAGCCGAGGCGTGAGACGTGACCGCCGATCTCCTTGGCGCCGGAGTCGTCCTCCGCGCGATACAGCACATAGATGCGCCCGTTGCGAACCACTGCGGCGGGATTGAAGGTGTGCAGCGCCTCCCAGTGCACGGGCGCGCCGCTGACCGGGTCCGCAAAAACGGAAGCGGCCCGCGGGGAGATGACCGGCTGCTGACTCGCACGGGTCCATGGACCGAGCCAGGCTGTCTTGGTCTTGGTCTGTTTGAACTCTTGCGCAAAGATGGCGACCGCACCGACAGAGAGAAGAAAAGCCATCCAGGCTAAGCCAAATCGGATGCCGAAACGCACGGCTTGCTCGCGGCGCTGCGCTGGCGTCGCGTCACAATACTGGTCTTTCATGATGCGGACCAGCATAGAGACCGCAGCAATCGATCGTCACGCGAAATCACGAGTTGCGGGCTATAGGCGTCGTTCCAGAACGGGATACACTGCTGGTTAGTCCGCTCCTACAACTTAGCCGTCGCCGAGGACAAGCCGCTGCCCCGACAGATCTTCGCCACCAAGTCCATCGACAAGCTGATCAGCGAGTCGGAGCAGCCCGAAACCGCGCTCAAAAAGACGCTCGGCCCGGTGTCGCTCACCGCGCTCGGCGTTGGACTTGTAATCGGTTCGGGCATCTTCACCGTGATCGGCACGGCAATCGGCGGTAACCCTGCCAAGATCGCCGACTGGAAAGGCTCGCCGATCCTCGACCTGATCCTGCACCATGGTGCAGTGGCGGGACGGCCGGGCGCGGGTCCGGCATTGGCACTTTCGCTGGTGCTGGTCGCTCTGGTGTGCGCCTTCACCGGGCTCTGCTATGCGGAACTGGCGAGCATGATCCCGATCGCGGGCTCGGCTTACACGTATACCTATGCCACGCTGGGCGAACTGGTCGCGTGGATTATTGGCTGGGACCAGATTCAGGAATATGCGTTTGCGAACATGAGCGTGTCGGTCGGCTTCGCCGCGCACGTGGTTGACCTCTTGGACTGGCTGGGCGTTCGCATGGACCCCAAGTGGCTCTCGCCGGCGTTTCTGCCGCAAGGCTTGCAGGACCTTGCCGGGAAGGACATCTTTCCAACCGGCTGGCACGCGGGCTTCGACATTCCCGCGTTCCTGATTGTCTTCTTCATCACCGTGGTGCTGGTGCTCGGCATCCGCGAATCGGCCCGCACCAACAACATCATGGTGCTGATCAAGGTCGCCGCCATCCTGGCGTTTGTCCTCTTCGGGATTAGCTTCATTCACCCGGCCAACTATCACCCGTTCGTTCCAAACGGCTTCTCCGGCGTTCTGGCCGGTGGGTCGATCATCTTTTTCACCTACATCGGCTTCGACGCGGTCTCTACCGCGAGCGAGGAGTGCCGCAACCCGCAGCGGGATGTGCCCATCGGCATCCTTGCGACGCTGGTGGTCTGCACGATCCTGTATATCGGCGTAGCGCTGGTGCTGACCGGCATGGTGCCGTGGACGACCGTGGTCGGCGCCGGCGCGCCGATCGTGAATGCGCTGAAGCGGCTGTCGCTTGAACCGGGCGGGCATCGCCTGCACCTGGTCCGGTTGTTTGTGCTGATTGGCGCTCTGCTGGGCATGATCTCGTCGATCCTGGTGGGGCAGTATGGGCAGGCGCGCATCTGGTACGCCATGTCGCGCGACCGGCTGCTGCCCGCCGCTTTTTCCAAGGTGCACTCGCGCTTCCGCACGCCGGCGTTCTCCACGATCGTTGCGGGCATTCTGGTCGCCATTCCAGCGGGGCTGTTCGACGTTGGCTCGCTGGCGGAGATGTCGAACATCGGAACGCTGTTCGCGTTTGTGCTGGTGTCGATCGGCGTGCTGGTGCTGCGCCGCAAGGAGCCGAAGCGGAGACGGGGCTTCTGCGTTCCCGGCGGGCCGGTTGTCCCCGTTCTCAGCATCCTCTGCAGCCTTCTGCTCATGGCCGGCCTGCCGGCGATTACCTGGGTACGCTTCTTCGTATGGCTCACGATCGGACTGTTTGTGTATTTTTTCTACAGCCGTAAGCGGAGCGAGTTCGCCGGGCAGACTGGCTGATGGAGTTCGACTGGGACTCATTCAACCTTGAGCACATCGCGCAACACGGCATCAGGTCAGAAGAGGCGGAGAGCGCATTGCGTGGAGCCACAATGTATGTAGAATCACGCAAACGCAACGGTGAAGAGCGACTCACGCGCATTGGGCGCTCCAGCACTGGGCGTATCCTTTATCTGGTCACAGTAGAACGCAACGGCAAGACGCGCGTCGTCACTGCTTTCATTGCTAGCAAGCGCTTCCGCA
>CAXUEG010000221.1:0-5693 GCA_964249935.1 uncultured Terriglobus sp. | reverse complement strand
GAGATATCCATGCCCATAAACGGACTCATCCAGCCGAAGACCTGCTTCACCTCGTCGCCCGACAGGCTTTTCACCGGGAGCTTCAGCCCGGCGCCAAGCACCTCGACGATCTCTCGTACAGGAACGCCCTCTTCGCCGACCGCGTTCCACACGCTGCCGCGCTCGGCACGCTCCACCACCAACCGGTACAGGCGCGCTACGTCATCCACATGGCCGGCGGCGAAACGGTTCTGTCCCTCACCCACGTAACCTGCCGTTCCCGCCTTGCGCATCAACTCGATCAGCGGAGTGATCAGACCCTGCTTACGGGTGTCATGTACCTGTGGCAGCCGCACCACGCTCACGTTCACGCCACGTTCCAGCGCCGCGTGACCGGCCTCCTCCGAAGCCTTGCGCGGGTTCGGATGGTTCGTATCGAAGTGGTCCTCCGTCGCCGGCTGGCCCGGTGTCTTTGCCCCGATGCCCACCCCCGAAGTAATGACGATTGGCCGGTCCGAGCCCACCAGCGCATCCGCCATCGCCGTGATCACGCGGCGGTCCTTCTCGGTGTTCGCCACGAAGTTGGAGAAATCATGGTCGAACGCACAATGGATCACGGCGTCTGCTTTTTCCGCGCCGTTGCGCAGGCTTTCCGGCTCGTTCAGGTCGCCGCGGTATACCTCCGCACCCGCCGCCTCTAATGCCTCGGCACCGGCATCCGACCGCGTCATGCCAAGCACCTGGTGGCCGGCTTCCATCAGTTCCGGAACAATGCGCGATCCGATAAACCCGGTCGCGCCCGTCAAAAAGATACGCATCGTCCATCTCCTTGTTTGCTCATGGCAGGTACTCCGTACATCGCGATCCACCGTTCCACGTTCCTCGATGGAACCCGTGCAGTCTGCCCCGCATCCAGATAGATGGATCTGGCTCGGCATACGATCTCTGCAGAAAGTCCGGGATTTCGGCGCGATCGTCCGGCGCGTCCAAACCGAATCGCAAGCACAAGAGGCAGTTATGGACCCGCTCTCCGAAGTTCTCGCCCTTATCAAGTCGCGCAGCCTGGTCTCCGGCGGCTACAGCGTCAGCGGCGATGTCGCCGTCGGCTTTCCGAGGCACACCGGCATCAAGTGCTATGCCATGATCGCGGGGCAGTGCTGGCTGCGTGTCGAAGGTGTCGCGGAGCCGTTGCAAATCACCGCGGGGGACTGCTGGCTGCTGCCGCGCGGCCTGCCGTTCTCCATCTCCACCGACCTGTCCCTCACGCCCGTGGACTTCACAATCGTGCAGGCTCAGGGCAGATTCATCAGCGCGCCTCTATCGCAGAATGGCAGCGGCTGCTACCTCGCGGGCGGCCATTTTTCGCTGGACGGCGCACCGGCCCGCATGCTGCTCGACTCATTGCCGCCCATTGTGCACATTCAGACAGAAGCCGACAAAGCCGCCATGCGGTGGTCGCTGGACCGCATGGCGGCGGAGCTTCGCGAACCGCAACCCGGCGGCTCGCTCATTGCGCAGCAGCTCGCCTACATGATGCTGATCCAGGCGCTTCGCCTGCACCTGTCCGATCCCGCCAACGGCGCCGGCTGGCTCTTTGCCCTGTCCGACCCGCACATGGCCGCCGCCATTACGGCCATGCACGACGCCCCCGGACAGCCGTGGACGCTGCAGCAGCTCGCCGCGCGCGTCGGGATGTCCCGCTCCGTCTTCGCCGAGCGCTTCAAGGCCACCGTCGGCGCCACACCCATGGAGTACCTGACCCGCTGGCGCATGCTGCGCGCCGGCGAGCGCCTGCGCCATTCCGCCGACTCGCTCGCACAGATCGCCGGATCGCTTGGCTACGATTCCGAGAGCGCCTTTGGCAAGGCCTTTCGCCGCGTGATGCAGTGCTCGCCGCGCCAGTTCCGCCGCAGCGACACCGCAGATCCGGTACCCGCTGCCGCGCCATTGCCTGGTGTCGCTGCGCTACCCGCACACGCCGAAGCGCGTCCTAACTGACAATTCCACAATGCAGAATGCTCGGCGGCGACACACGCCGGGCATCTAGGAGCGAAGCATGCGTTCACTCACCGGTGCAACAACTCTGGTTGCCACATCCCTGCTTGCGACATTCCTGCTCACCGCGAACCTCTTCGCCACGCCAGCGATGCATGCGCAGACCGTAGCGGCGACCGACAGCATGCCGGCCTCCATGAAGCATCCGCTTGTCCCGAGCCAAGGCACGAACCTGCTCGGCGTCTTCTACCTTGCCGCCGGCGCCGGTCCGCACCCCACGGCGATCCTCTTTCACGGCTTTCCTGGATACGAGCAAAATCTGGACCTGGCGCAGACGCTGCGGCGTGAGGGGTGGAATGTGCTCGCCATGCATTACCGCGGTTCCTGGGGCGTTGGCGGGCAGTTCACCTTCCTGAACGCGGCGGAGGACGCGGATGCCGAGGTCAACTTCGTCCTCGATCCGAAGAACGCCGTGACGTACCGCATCGACCCGAACCGGGTCGTGGTCGTCGGCCACAGCATGGGCGGCTTCATGGCCGCGTCCGCCGCGGCGCACAACCGCAAAGTCGCTGCCGCGGTCCTCATCTCCGCTTGGAACATCGGCGCCCCGCGCCCGAGCGAGTCCGACGAAGCACAGGCCTTGGCCCGCGACAATAACCTGGCCCCGCTCACCGGCGCCACCGGCCCCAGCCTCGCTCACGAGGAGTTCACCCACCGCGCCCGACTGGACATGGTCCAGCTCGCCCCCGCCATCGCGCCCCGGCCCGTGCTTATGGTCATGGCCAGCGACGGCTCCGACCAGTTCGCCACACCCATGGCCGCGGCTCTCAAAGCCGCGGGCGACACGCGCGTCGAGACCGTCCACTTCGACACCGACCACCCTTACTCCGGCAAACGCCTGGAACTGATCGACGCCGTTGAAACCTTCCTCAAACAGCCGTGACGGCTCCTATAATCGCCACCATGGAAGCTATGCTCACTGGCATCCCAACGCCTGCCGTCCTCCGTCCTGCGCAGCGCATGACGGATGAGCAGTTCATGCGCTTTTCAGAGCGAAACCAGGCCTTCAAGATGGAGCGCGCCGCCAACGGAGATCTGCTCATCATGAGTCCCACCGGCTCTGAAGGTTCTGTAAAAAACATGGAAATCAGCGCCGAGCTGTACCTGTGGAACAGGGAAGTCGGTGACGGTACGGTTTTGGAGTCGAGTGGCGGGGTCATCCTTCGGGATGGATCGCTCCGTTCGCCCGACGCCGCCTGGATCTCGAAAGCCAAGTGGACGGCGCTCTCGCCCGGGCAGCGGGAGGGCTATGCACCGGTTTGCCCCGAATTCATTATCGAGCTCCTGTCGCCCTCGGAAAACCGAACAGACGCACACGAAAAGATGCAAATGTGGATCCGCAATGGTGCGGAACTCGCCTGGCTCATCGACCCATATCAGCGCGCCGTGACGGTCTACCGCCCCAACCGCGAACCGGAGCGCCTCGACACCATCTCGCAGGTCGCCGGCGAAGGGCCGGTCGCCGGCTTCGTGCTTCCGCTCGATCGCATCTTCTCGTAGGCTTGCGTTCGCGGCCAAAGTACGGCATACTACTAGGAGTGTTCGGGCCTCCGTGCGTGTTCCTGACCCGCCGGTCCCCGAAACTGTAGCAGTCCGGCAGGCGAAAGCCTCCTGATTGCGTCCAATCACCACGGCCGAACGGCTCGTCCCTCGCAGCAGTTGAGTAATCGCAATTCGGGGCGGGTTCATCGCGGAAGTCGCGATGCGTGACAAAGGGCGGGGCCCTCGTTGAGTGAGGCTTCCGGCGCAAGCCGGGAACCACAGAGCCAACGCGAGGCATGCCCGCTGGGCTAGAAGTAACCGTCAGCCCGCTTTGTCCAATGGTTCCGGCGGTGGGAGACCTGGGCACTCGGAAGAGCGCCCGTAGCGAGTCCTCGCGAGGGGTCCGCAGAAAGAGTCACCATGGCACGCAAGATTTCGAAAAATCTGGCAAAGGCGCGCGCGGCTGTTGAGCCCCGCCCCTACCTGCTGAACGACGCAGTTCCCCTCATCCAGAAGGTCAAGTTCGCGAAGTTCGACGAGAACGTCGATCTAACGCTGCGCCTTGGCGTCGACCCGCGCCACGCCGACCAGATGGTTCGCGGCACGGTGATCCTGCCGCACGGCCTGGGCAAGACCAAGACCGTCGCCGTCATCTCCTCCGCCGAGAATCAGCGCATCGCGCAAGAAGCCGGCGCGGACATTGTTGGTGGCGAAGAGCTGGTTGAGCGCATCCAGAAGGAGTCCTGGACGGACTTTGACGCCCTGATCGCCACGCCGGACATGATGCGTTCGATCGGCCGCCTCGGCAAGGTGCTCGGCCCCCGCGGCCTGATGCCGAACCCGAAGACCGGCACCGTCACCACCGACGTGGCCGCCGCGGTCAAGGAGATCAAGGCGGGTAAGGTCGAGTTCCGCACCGACAAGACCGCGCTCATCCACGTTCCCGTGGGCAAGAGCTCGTTTGAACCGCAAAAGCTCATCGACAACGCCATGACCGTGATCACCAGCGTGGTCAAGGCCAAGCCGGCCGCTGCCAAGGGTAAATATGTGAAGGGTATCTTTATGTCCTCCACCATGGGCCCCGGCATCGAGATCGATCAGGCCGTCGTCGACACCGCCGGCAAGGCGTAAAGCGCTACCGTTTTCGCCGCGGCCTGTTCGCAGGCAAGGCGGCCAAGTTTCGGCAGGGCTCAGCCCGCCAGCGAAGGAACGATTCCCATGGCATTGACCAAGCAGCAGAAGAACAAGAAGGTTGCGGCGCTCGCGTCCAACCTGGAAACGGCGACCTCCGCCATCATCGGTACCTTTACCGCCATGACTGCCTCGAAGGACTTCGAGCTGCGCAAGACCGTCCGCGAGGCGGGTGGCAAGTACCAGGTGCTCAAGAACAAGCTCGCGCCGAAGGCCGGCGCCGGGACGAAGATCGAGGAAGCGCTCGGCGGCCTGAAGGGCGTGAGCTCCATCGCCTACACCTCCGGCGACCCGGTCGCGCTGGCCAAGGCCCTCTCCACCTGGGTCAAGGACAATGCGCAGTTCACCTTCAAGCTCGGCATTGTCGACGGCAAGGTGATCAATGTCGCGGAGATCAATAACCTCGCGACCCTGCCCGGCAAGGAAGAGCTCTTCTCGAAGCTCCTGTTCCTGATCAACGCGCCGGCAACCCGCCTGGCCACCGTGATGAACGCCACCGGCCGCAACCTCGCCGTGGTCGTCGACCAGGCGGTGCAAGCAAACAAGTTCACCGCAGCGGCTCAGGCAGCACCCGCCGCTCCTGTAACTGAAGCCGCTTCCACGACAACGGAAGCTGCACCAACAACGCAAGCCGCCGAAGCCGCTGAAGCCGCCCCTGTGGCCGAGGCTTCCACTTCTGCCGACGCCGATCCGGCGCAGCCCGAGTCTGGTGATGTGAGCCAGAGCGGCGCCGCTGGGACCGAGGCTCCGGCCGAGGGCGCATAAGTTTCGTCCTGATCATTGCGGAGTGCGCAGTCTGGGCGCATCGGAAACTCCGCAAAGGGCAGGGCAGCCGGTGCAGACCATCGCTCCGGAGACGCAAATCGCAGCACCGCTTCAGAAGATCGAAGCTGGCAAGACAAGTTTTCTAGATCACACGGAGAAACATCATGGCAGACCTGCAGCAGTTGGAAGACCAGATCGTGAGCCTGAGCCTGCTTGAGGCC
>CAXUEG010000220.1:3232-5736 GCA_964249935.1 uncultured Terriglobus sp. | reverse complement strand
CATCACCTTGAACGCCCGCACCCGCCCCGTCGCCGGCACATGCGCCCCGAGGCAAAAGTCCAGAAACTCCCCATTGCCGTAGAAGCTCACACTCTCGCCCGGCTTCGTGAACTTCGACAGGAAATGCACCTTCATGAAGTCGCCCTGCTCTTCGTACCCGCGCAGCGCCTCCTCATGCCCGATCCACTCATGCCGGAACGGCTCGTTCCGCGCCACCACATCCGCCATCCGCGCCTCGATCGCGACCAGATCCTCCGGCGTAAACGGCTTATCCCGCAGAATGTCGTAGAAGAACCCATGGTCCGTCGCCGGCCCATGCCCCAGCTTCACCTCCGGAAACAGCTCCGTGATCGCCGTCGCCATCACATGCGCGGCCGAGTGCCGCACCACCCGCAGCGCCTCCGGATCCGTCTCCTTCAGCAGCCACAAATGCACGGACTCGTTGAGCGGCTCTGCCAGGTCCACGATGCGCTCCGCCGTCGCAACGTCGCCGTACATCGCCTCTTCGGTCTGCGCTCCGCCATGCGCCGCGTCCACCTGCTCCTCGGCGCCATCCGTCGTCCCGGCGCCCGCAGCAGTGCGGATCTTCGCCACCACCACGGCCTCCGCCAGCCGCGGTGAAATGCTCTGCGCAATCTGAAACGCCGTCGTGCCCTGCGGCACCTCGCGAATGCTGCCGTCCGGCAACGTAATTTGAATCGTCGACTCGCTCACACCCAACAGAATACGTGCCAGCGTGGCACTCTGTGCCTCTGCCCCCAAGGTGGGTTGCCTCAACCGTGTTCCACCTTGCGGCAGAGACGCCCACGGAAGTGTGATTCCGCACGCAGCCAGAGTGGGACTCAAATTCGACAATGGGGTCAGGCAACATCAGCTTCGTTGCACACAGCCTCTGCGTAAGTGCTATCGCAAAGTCTGCCCGCGCAACCGAAGATAGCAATCGTTGCAACACTTTCTCCACTGGAGGCTTCTCCCATGTCGATTACCTGCCTGCTCTCTCACACCTACAACGACCTTCGCTGCCCGGTCTGCGGCGAGGGTTTCCTGATCCTGGCCAAGGCCGATAACCTGGTCAGCCGCATGCAGGTTCGCCGCAAAGTCGGCGAGGCCCTGCGGGCTCAACACCCTCACCTGGGCGCCACCGGCGTTCACACACCAGAGCCCTTCACCGTCGCCGCTGATAACTGCAGTCCTATTGAATGGCTGCATCTGCCGCTGACGTTCACGAACGAGACAGCAGCCGCTCAATCCAGCCTGCCCGCCTGACTCGGGGGCAGGGCTCCGCTTCGAACCGCACGCGGGCGCGACCCGGACTGGACAATAGGACCCGGGAAACAGGATCTATTTCAGTTCTTTCCCGCGCCTGCTGCACTCCTTGGCGATCTTGTCCGCCAGATTCGAGGCGTCACCCTGGAGGGATGTGCGCTTTGCCCGCATTGCATTGATCAGCATGCCCGAACCCACGCCGAAGTTGCGGCCCTTTGACTCCTCGGCAAACGTCTGCAACGGCGCGAGCTTGCCGTCGGCCATGCGCGAGATCTGCACCTGCGCCGCCAACACACTGCCGCCCATGCCTGCGCCCACAAGCCGCTTCTTCGCGCTGCCCTCGTCCATCGCCGTGAAGCACCCCGCAAGCACAAGCGCACCCGCGGGAACCGCGGCTCCCGGCACGCCCACCCGCGCCGTGAAGCCGTCCTTGTTGAGTTGAGTCTGCAGCTCCGCCGCAATGACCGTGACGACGCCGGTCTGGTCCTCGGCCGGCACGTTCGCCAGGTCGACCGTTACACCGGCAGGGCAAGCCGCCGTGGATGGATTCGCCGCCACCGAACTGTCCGCAGCCGCTGCTCCCGCAATCGAAAATGGCAGGATTACGACCGATGCCGGCACCGGCTCCGCGCTCTGCCCGGCAACACAGGGTGGCAACAGCGGCACGCAGACGAGCACAGCTGCACAGACCGGTACATGGCGCAACCAAAGAGCTTTCGGCACGGAAGAACCTCTCTACGTAATGGCGCGATCTCCTGGGATGCTGCGTCACCGTGGCCAAACCTGCGTACCGGGGCAGGACGGGAGCGGTGCCGGCGATGTATTCTGCCGAGCTATGACCACACGCCGTGATCTCTGCCTATCGCTGACCGCACTGGCCACTCTCTCGCAGCTCGCTGAGCCCGCCGCTGCCGCCCAGCAGGCGCAGCATGTCGACGGCGCGGTTGCCGACCACCTGCCCAGCGGTACCGCCCTGCTCAAAGACAACGCGATCTTCAGCGGGTCCACGCTGCCGATCAAGACCAGCGCCGTCGGCACGTCCCAGGCCGTTACCCACGGCACCCTGCCCACCGGCGAGGGCGTAGAGCTGCACAACAGCACCCTGCTGCCCGGCCACCAGCCCCACGATCCCCACCAGCATCCGCACGAAGAGTTCATCTTCGTCCGCGAAGGACAGGTTGACTGGCTCATCGACGGCACGCGCCACCCCGCCGGCCCCGGCGACATCCTTTACGCCC
>CAXUEG010000220.1:0-3222 GCA_964249935.1 uncultured Terriglobus sp. | reverse complement strand
GCGCCACCACCGCCAGCTATTTCGTCCTCGCCATCGGCCCCAACCTGAAATCGGCCTAGCCGCGCCCACCGACACGTGCCGGAACGGCACAAGCCATCGGGGTTGGAAGCGCCCAGCCATCGGCTTTACGGAAACGTACAGGTGCCGTAGGCGTTCGAGAAAACGGCTTGAACGCCCTACCTTGCCCGACGGGCCGATGACCGACACCACCCGACCAAAGCCTTGACGTCACTCAAGTGAAAACAGAGCGGCGACGCGATCCGACCCCGGCGGCTTCGGTGACCGCGGCATCCAATGCAATACGATTTCACAAGGTCACGCGCTACTGAGAGGTGTATAGGATGAGCGACAAGAAACCCGGTATTCTCAAGGTCCTGCAAGCCGTCGCAGGAAAACCCATCACTCCCGAGGATGACGAATCCCTGTTCGGCTCCGGCCTGCTGGACAGCTTTGCGCTGCCGGACTTCGTGAGCGGCCTGGAATCGGAATTCGGCGTGAGCGTCCCCGATGGCGACCTGTCCGCGCGCAAGTTCGACACCATCGACAAGGTCGATGCTTACCTTGACTCCAAGGGCGCCTAGGCGCGCAACGCACAGCGGAGGGCGGCGATGAGTTTTATTCGAGCCACCGGGGCGCACCTGCCCGCGCGTGTTGTGAGTAACGACGAGATCGCGGCGGAGATCGGCGAGTCCGCAGCATGGATTGAGCAGGTGTCCGGTATTCACGGACGGCGGTACGCGGCAAAAGGCGAGACGGTCATCACGCAGGCGCTTGCCGCCGCGCAGGCTTGCCTCGCGCAGGCAGACGTAACGGCCAGCGATGTAGGTATGCTGCTGCTGTCGAGTGGTTCGGCGGAGCGCAACGTGCCCGGTCCGGCGGCGCAGGTGGCCACGGAACTCGGCATGGGTAC
Source organism: uncultured Terriglobus sp. (assembly GCA_964249935.1). GTDB lineage: Bacteria > Acidobacteriota > Terriglobia > Terriglobales > Acidobacteriaceae > Terriglobus. Next base: position 2,312 of record CAXUEG010000220.1, on the reverse strand, counting down.
GGGGCCGGCGCTCGACATTGCAATCCCCAGCGCGGGATCGCTGTGGGCACTTTGTATCGCAAAGCAGATGGCGAACGTCACACCCGGCGGCAAGGTCCTGGTGATTGCGAGCGAGATCATGAGCCGCCGCATCGACCGTACCGCGGAAGGCAAAAGCACCGCAATCCTGTTCGGCGACGGCGCGGGCGCGGCACTGATTGACGCGGAACGCGGAACTCTCGAAATGAGGGACGCCGTGCTGCAAAGCGACGGCACCGGCGCCGACATCCTGCACATGCAGGGCGCCGGCGACGACGCCCGCCTGCACATGGACGGCGGCTCCGTCATTTTGCGGGCTTCGCGCAAGCTTCCCGCCGTGACACAGATGCTGCTCACGCGTAACGGCCTTGTACCGGACGCAGTCGCGCATTTCGTGATGCACCAGGCGAACCTGAACCTGATCACAAAGGTGGCCGCGACGCTCAAGGTTCCCGGTGACCGCTTCTTTCAGAACATTTCCCGCTATGGCAACACGTCGTCCGCTTCCCTGCTGATCGCTTTGCACGAATTTCTGGAAGCAACGCCATCCCCGGCGGGACCGGTGGTTCTAAGCGCGTTCGGCGCCGGGCTGAATTGGGGAGCGATGCTCGCCAGTCCCGCTTGCGTGTAAGAGGCATCCCGCAAAGTTTTGCGACAGCATCGAATCGTCCTTGCTGCGCCGCCTCTGGCAGCGTCTAACCGACGGAAGCCACCGGCGATCCACGCGGGTGCGAAGGAGCGGGTATGACGCCGCAGGAACAGGAAATGCTGGACGGCCTGATTGGCCGCGTTCGCAGTGCGCAGCTCTCCACCAGGGACACCGATGCGGACCGGCGCATTCAGGACGCGCTCGGCAAAGATCCCAATGCGCTCTACATTCTGTGCCAGACCGTGCTGCTGCAGGGGTACGCCCTGGAACAAGCGCAAAAGCAGCTCGCAGTCCTGAAAGAGCAGGCGGCGCAGGCGCAGCAGCCGCCGCAGCATGAGCCGACGTTTCTGGAGAAGATCTTCGGCAGGAGCGATCCCGAGCAAACGCAGGCGGCCGCACCATCCGGCACCGGATACGGCACGCAGGGCGGTTCGCAGAACCCTGGCCAACCCGGGTATGGCGCGCCCGTTTACAACGATCCGCAGCAGCCCGGAGCCATGCAATACGGGCAATCCGGATACACGCGTCCCGGCTACGGGCAGCCGCCGCCCTCTGCATACCCGAACGCCGCGTACCCGGTGCAGCCCGGCTATGGCACGCCGTACGCGCCTTACAGCCCGGGAGCGCCCACGAGCGGCGGAGGAGGATTTCTGCAGGGCGCCCTGCAGACCGCGGCGGGTGTAGCGCTGGGTGAAATGGCGTTTCAGAGCGTGGAAGGCCTGTTCCGAGGCTTCGGCCATGCTGCCGGCTACGGCTCAGACCGTGCGATGGGCTTTGGCGATGTGGGCCAGGGCAGCGGCGGCGACTACGGGCAGAGCGGCGGCTTCTTCAGCCGCGAGCAGGCACAGAACGGCGTCAACGACCAGCTAAGCCCCGACATCGAAGACCGGCGTGGCGACTCCGGCAGTAGCTTCGCGGAGAACGGCGGCAGTTCGGGCGATGCCTTTGTTGGCGGGGACGACTCCGCCACCGACAGCGGTTACGACGTGGATAACTCGGTCACAGAAGCGGACGGCAGCGACTTTACCGACGGCAGCTTCGGCGACAGTGGTGGTACCGACGACGGAAGCGGTTTCGACGACGGGAGCGGCTTCAGCGACAACAACTAGCTTGGGATGGCGTGTTGCCATAGACCAGGTGTGGGCAAATCTTTTTTGCCCGGACAGATTAGGTCTTGAGCTGAATCCAGAACGCCGCAAGGGTGCTCCATCGATCGGGAGCTTTGGGCGACGCCGTGACAGCGCTGCGAACGACGATCCTGATTGGCAGGCCCAGGCGCGCGAGGCATTGCCGCCACGCGCTTCGTTGCTGGGCACTCCAGCACAAGCTGAAAACCGAGGCGGCGGCCAGTGCGAAGGTACCCGTGACGGCTTCATACCATCTCTGCGAGACTGGTCCGTGCCGCGCATCCCGCGCGCAGAGGGTCAGATCATGAGTGCCGCCGCGCTTTCCCCTGTTTTTTACGCCGTCAATCCCGCGAATGGCTCCACGCTGGATGAGGCGTTCACTGCCACATCCGCGGCCGACGTGGACCGGCTGGCGTGCCTGGCCGAGGCGGCGCGCGGCGCGCTGGCCGCCCGCTCCGGCGCGGAACGTGCCCGGCTGCTGCGTACGATCGCCGGCCAGCTTGCCGCGAACCGTGAAG
>CAXUEG010000219.1:5570-5800 GCA_964249935.1 uncultured Terriglobus sp. | reverse complement strand
GGGTGTGGGCGGCAATGGTCTTTTCCGCGTCGGCGACGGCCAGCGGCGGCGGCTGTTGCTGGCTGTGCGCGGTGATGGTAGCGGCGACTACGGCGAGTACGGTTAGCGGCAGACGGTTCATGGGAGGCTCCGCGAAAGTGTGCGTTTCGATTGCACCGATTGGAGCAGAAGGAGGGGATTGCTGTTGTCCGACCGCTGGTTGAAAAGTGTGAGGAGCTGGTGACAAAAAG
>CAXUEG010000219.1:0-5560 GCA_964249935.1 uncultured Terriglobus sp. | reverse complement strand
TCTTCGGTAGCGCGCTTTTCGTCGTCGGCGGAGATGAGCTTGTCTTTGACGGCTTTGCGGATGCTTTCATTGCCGTCGCGGCGGATGTTGCGAATGGAGGTTTTGTGGTCCTCAAGCGTGGCGGCGAGGTGCTTGACGGCTTCCTTGCGGCGGTCTTCGGTCATGGGTGGGATGGGGACGCGGATGACCTTGCCATCGTGCATGGGATTAAATCCCTGGCCGCTGGTACGGATGGCTTTCTCAATCAGCTGCACGGTGCCCTGGTCGAAGGGCTGAATGAGGATGAGCTGGGCTTCGGGCGTGGAGATCTGGGCGAGCTGATTGATCGGCATTTCAGAGCCGTAATAATCGACGCGGATGCTGTCGAGCATGTGAACACTGGCGCGGCCGGTGCGCGCGGCGAGAAGGCTGCCACGGAAGTCCTCGACGGCTTTCTTCATGCGGGTGGTGAGCTGGCCCTGCAGCTCCTTTAGTGCGGGGATGTTCGCCATTTGCGATGCCATCGTCGGGTGCTCCTGTGCGGCGCGTTTGCGCAGCCTGTTCAGTTTAGTGGACGTGGGCGGGAGGCGGGTTGTTCGGCAGAGCGCCGGGCTAACGTCCGCTGCTCCCTCCGGCTTCGCCTCGCGACTGCAGGTGGTAGAGGGCTTCGGCGTTAGTGCGGAGGACCATGCGGGCGAGCTCGGCGGCGCGGGCCTGGTTGATGACGCCGTCGTGCAACATGCCGGTCAGCGCCAGGCCGAGCGCTGCGCGGGCGTTGCCGGCGCCATACCACTCGGCCTCTTCCCAGCCATTGGCGGCGGTGTAGGGGTAAGCATCGGTGGCAAAGAGGACCTTTTCGGGGTAGAGCTCGAGCCACTCGCGCAGCGTGCCGGCGAGTGTTCGCGCTGAGAAGAGAAGGGCTTGCTGCGAGATGTCGAGGTAGAAGTTAGGCTTTTGCAGAAGTGCGCCGGCTTCATGGAGATAGGGATAGCCGCCGTGCAGAAGGACGAAATTGGTTTGTCCGAAGCGCGGGTCGTTGAGCAGCGGTTCGAGCAGCAGCGGGTCCACGCCGGTAATGGAGAAGTAGCGGCCGCCGCCGGCCATACCATGCAGGTGAACGGCGAGGCCGAGGCGGCCGGCTTCCGATGCGATGTAGCGAAAGAGGAAGTCCTGGAGGGGTTTGTACTCGGTGGGACCGGGCGCGGTAGGCGGCTGGCCGGTTGCGCCTGTTTGGGTGCTGCCTTTGCTGTAGCGGGCGTAGATGGCGGCGGCCTCGGCTCGCGGTACGTCGGCGAAGCCGAACTCGCGCAGGTAGGCAAGCTCGAACTTGATGGCGACGGCGCCGCCGGTCTTCTGGTGCTCCAGGGTGGGCGTGACGACCTGCGCGAGGTAGGCGTCGAGTGTCGCGGGGATACTTGTGAGGTTTTGGGCGCCCAGGTAGGTGGAGCGCAGCTTGTCTTCGAGAGCGAAGAACTGTGCGCGGTCGGGCGTGGTCCGGATCGCAGTGTCGTCGAGCGGAAAAAGGAGTGCGTCGTCATACGGTACCCAGCGGAAGCGCGGCGGGGCAATGCCGGTGCCCATGGAGACGCGGTTGGCGAGCATGGCGCCGACGCCGGCCTGGTCGAGGACCCACTGCGCGTAATGTTCGCCTTCACGGGTGCGGACCTGTTCGCGAGCGGCGTCGAGCTGCCTCTGTTGCGCGGTGGTCAGCGGCGGCGTGCCGTCGAAGTTCCAGAGCGCTTTCCATGCGCGGGCGAGCGGTGGAAACGTGTCGCGCCAAGCGGCGGGGTCAGTCTCGGGCGCCATGTTATCGACGGGCAGGGCGTCAAAACCACGATCGGTGGCCAGCGCCGGGGGAGCGAGCTGTGGGTGCGCGTGGTTGTCAATGGCCTGTGTTTCGGCGAGGACGCGCGCGATGGCTGGGTCGATCTGCTGCGCAACGGGCTCACCCGCGAAGCGGTCCTGTGCTGGAAAGGCGGTCACTGCGGCTGCGAGCAGCAGACCAAGTGTCAGGTGGAAGACGCGCGTCATGCGTTCAGCGTACAAGCCGAAACCCTGTTGCGGTCCCACGCAAAAACCTGTGCAACTTCCGTGTGAGTTCCTGTCTTGTGGCGCGTTCTGACGTATGTCGCCGATTGACTACCCCTGGTTCGGCTCCCTAGGTTGGCGACTAGCTCGACATTGTCCCCCTTATCTGGAGCCAGTTTTCATGCGTGTTCTTTCTTTATCTCTTGTGGCAGTTATGAGCCCTGCGCTGCTGTTGCCATTCCTTGCCGGATGCGGCAGCGGGTCGTCGTTGACCACAGGCCCAACCTCGGCCGCTTTGACCGGAAATTGGCAGTTTGCCGCGTCCAGCGCACCGGCTTCGGCGTCACAGGTTGCGGCCCTTTCCGGTTCGTTGCAGGTGGTGGACGCCAGCAGCAGCGCGTTGCCGAGTACAGTGCGAGGCGTGGTGCACACCGTGGCGTTACCTTCGCAGCGTGCAGCATCGTTGTGCGTGCCGTCGTCAGAGGCGATCGCGGTTACGGGCAGCACCGCCAAGGACGGCACGTTGACGCTCACGTCCGCGAGCTTCGGAAGCGGCAGCGTGCTGACGGTGCGCGGCACGTTTGACGCTGCAACGCGCACGCTGGGCAACGCGCAATTCGGGATTGCCGGTGGCAGCTGCGGGGTGGCCATGCAACCGATGATTGCGACGCAATACAAGCCGATCAACGGGATCTACACCGGCACGTTTACGTCGGTGAGCGGGAGCGCGGTTGCGGTTTCGGCGCAATTGACGCAGACCAGCAGCGCGGATGCGAACGGCAGCTTCAGCCTGAGCGGGACCGGAACGTTTGGCCAGAGTGCGTGTCTCTCGTCGCCCGTGGTGACCAGCTCAACGGTGTCGGGAAACAGTGTTGCCTGGACCTATACGGACCCGGGCACAGGGGCGCAGGTGGATGCAAGCGGCAGCTTTGACAGCACCGCGACGACGCTGACGATCGCCACGTACACCTTGAGCGGCGGACCGGCTGGGTGCAGCGATACCGGATCGGGTTCGCTGGTCAAGCACTAGCCGACCTCAATAGCCTTAATGCGCGCGGCGCTCGACGCGATTGCGTTCGCCGCGCTCGCTGAAGGGCGTGTCCGGATCGGTGACTCCAATGTAGTTTTCGTTGCCTTCGACGTGGACCGGGCTCTTGCCTTCGATGACGACGTAATTGCGGTTTCCCTGCACGCGCACGAAGCGGCAAGTCCCCTGCACATTGACCTGGTTGGCCTGGCCCTGCACGTATACGGCGTTGCCACGGTTGCATGTGACGGTCTGGCGCAGCTCGTTGCCGCCAAGCACGATGTCGCCGTGGGTGGGCTGCTCGTAGTCGGGCGGTTCGATGCGGCGCTGGGCGGACGCGGCCAGGAAGGTTGTGGACGCACACACGGCGAGCAACAGAACAGAACGTCTCATGGATCTATTCTGCTACGCCTTGACGGCGCGTTGCATGCAACAGTCCACCCGACCTTCGCTACTTCATCCACTGGTACTTGGTAAGCACGACGGCGCTTACGCGAGGCCGGTCGATCGGGCCTGTTCGTGGGCGTGATAGCTGGAGCGGACGAGGGGTCCGCTTTCCACGTGGCGGAAGCCCATGCGGAGCGCTTCGTGTTTGAGGAAGGCGAACTCCTCGGGCGTGTAGTAGCGCTTCATGGGGATGTGATCTCTAGATGGGCGCAGGTATTGGCCGATCGTGAGAATGTCGACCTGAATGGCGGCAAGGTCGCGGAAGACCTGGAGCAACTCGTGGGTTTCTTCGCCCATGCCGACGATGATGCCGGTCTTGGTCACCTGGTTCGGGTTGAGTTCTTTCGCGAGTCGCAGGAAGCCGAGGGAGCGTTCGTAGCGGCCGCCGGATTTGGCGACGCGGTAGAGGCGCGGCACGGTTTCGATGTTGTGGTTGAGGATCTCGGGGCGGGCCGCGACGACCATGCGAATTGCATCCTCGGTTCCCTGGAAGTCGGGAGTGAGGACTTCGACCTGACAGCCTGGCGCCTGCGCGCGGATCTCCTTGATCACTTCGACGAAGGCGCGGCCTGCGCCCAGGTTGTCGTCGTCGCGGTTCACGCTGGTGATGACGGCGTGCTTGAGGCCGAGTGAGGCGACGGCGAAGGCGACGCGGCGTGGCTCGTCCGGATCGATGGGTTCAGGCTTACCGCTAGGCACGGCGCAAAAGCCGCAGCGGCGCGTGCAGGAGTTGCCGAGCATCATGAACGTGGCGGTTTTGTGGTTCCAGCACTCGCCGATATTGGGGCAGTGCGCGGACTCGCAGACGGTGTGCAGCCCCAGCTCGCGGGTGAGCCGTTTGAGCGAGTGAAAGGTTTCGCCCATGGGCGCGCGCGCCTTGAGCCAGGCAGGCTTCGCAACCGGTTTTCTTGGGGCAAGATCGATCTGAATCAGCTCTGTCGCGGCGAAGCTGGAAGAGGCCGGGCTCACAGATTGATTGTAAGCCCCCTATCTTCAGGGTCTGCGTGTGAAGGATCGAGAGCGGTCATACTAGCGCTGCGCCACCAAGATGACGAACGGCGACAGGTGGAGCCGCAGACGGCAAAGCTTCGTAATTATTTCCATCTTGGGTTGCCCACTACCCAATTCACGCGCGCAAACGATGCCAACAGCCTACAGAGCGTCGTCGGTTAGCTACATTGGCGTGCTAAGCACAGCCTTCTCCGTTCATCATCACTCCTAGCCGTATACAGGCTATCGAGACGCTCTGCTATTCCATCACTTACCCATGCAGTCGGTGAGGTGTAAGCAGGGCTTCTATTCGGCAGCTTAGATCGGCAACAATTCGCTCTTTGGCTACCGGCGGACAGCTTTTCGAAACTGCCTTGACTTCCCTTCCACCACTTCTTCCCAGGAGTTCATCATGTTAACGAACAAGACGATCAAGAATGCACTAAAGGTGGGCGCGCTTGCGGCCGTCTTTGCGATTGGCAGCGCCACGATGCGGGCTGACCAGATGACGTTCACGGGTTCCACGACGGGCGGATTCAATGGCGACAGCCCATCCGCAACGGATACAGTCTCGGGCCTCACGTTCAACGCCGGAAACTTCAACAGCACGACTTCCGGTAATACAGCATCCGTCGGCAGCACCTCGACCGGTACCTTCGGCACGTTAACGCTGCTCGGCACCAGCGGAAGCACGGTCAAATACGGCGGCACGGCCTTCACGCTGCTGATCGACTTCACGGATCCCACCGGCATCATCGGCGGGCAGAGCTCGAGCTTTGTGGCGAAAGTGACTGGCACCGTCATGGACGACAACGGTGGTGTAACGATCAATTTCAACCCGAACAAAGAGTCGTACACCTTCGCAAACGGCAGTGATGCGGGAACATTCACGCTGGACCTGAACAACCTCAGCATCCAGCCCGGCAACACGAACGATATCAGCGGGACCCTTACCGAGAAGTCGACGGCTGTGACGCCGGAGCCGAACAGCTTGATCCTGCCGGACACGGGTCTTTTGAGCGCGGCGGTTATGCTGATGCGTCGTCGCAAGATGACGACTGCATAGGCTAGACGCTTATTTATAAGAGC
>CAXUEG010000218.1:654-5830 GCA_964249935.1 uncultured Terriglobus sp. | reverse complement strand
AAACTGGACACCGAACGATCGCGCTTACTGACGCTCCACGAGAACCGGGCCTTTGCGATCACAACAGGGCCTACGCGCGCGAGCATCGTAGGCCTTCTCCGGTGTCCCCTGACCGACTCGTGCCACACTAGCCACATGCCGTCGCTCTGGCAGCCTGCCGACTGGTCCAGCCGCCTTGCCGAACTGCGCGCGGACGATACCCACACCAAGGAAGCCCCGCTGCGCCGCGATGTCCGCTCGCTCGGCGCGCTGCTCGGCGAGGTCCTTCGCGAGCAATCCGGCGACCAGCTCTTCGATCTCGTCGAACAGCTCCGCGCTTTAGCCACGGAGCGCCGCGATGCCGAGTTCGATCACGACCACACCCTCGCGCAAGCCAAGCTCGACGAAGCCCTCAACCTCGTCCGCGAGCTCGACACCAGCACCGCATACCAGCTCGCCCGCGCCTTTGGCTTCTACTTCGAACTGATCAACCTGGCCGAGACCAACCACCGCAAGCGCCGCCGGCTTGCCGGCCTGCTCGACACCGGCAAGCCGCCCCAGCGGGGTTCGCTGCAGGGCACGCTGCGCCGCATGCGCGAGTCGGGCTACACCGCTGAAGAAGCACTCGCCCTTCTGAAAGAAATCTGCGTCACCCCCGTTTTCACCGCGCACCCAACGGAGGTCGCACGCCGCTCCGTTATGTTCAAGCGGCACCGCATCGCCCAGCTTCTCGAAGATCTGGACAGGATTCCCAATACCGAAGACGCGCTTTCGCAGCTCGAATCGGGCGTACTCACCGAGATCACCGCACTTTGGCAAACCGACGACGTCCGCAACGAGCGCCCACAGGTTCGCGACGAAATCCGCATGGCGCTCGACTTCTACGACGCCGCCATCTTCGACACCATTCCCGCGCTTTACACCGAAATCCAGAACGCCTTGCGCAAGGAATACGGTCTCGACCTGTCGCTGCTCGACTTGCCGACCCTTGTCCGCTTTGGCTCCTGGATTGGCGGCGACCGCGACGGCAATCCCTTTGTCACGCCTGAGGTCACGCGCGAGTCGCTTGAGATGTCGCGTGCGCTGCTTGAGAAGCACTATCGACGTCGCCTCTCGGACGCTCTGCAACAGATTGCCGCCAGCACCCAACAGGTCGGCACCTCACCCGAGCTAGGCGCCGCCCTCGCCCGCTATCTGGCCATGCTGCCGTCTGAAGCGAAGTCCCTCATCGACCGCTTCCGCTTCGAACAGGTGCGCCTCATGCTCGCCTGCATTCTTCTGCGCCTTGGCGGCACGCCCCAGATCAGCTACGCCTCCAAGCACTCCGAACGCCTGCCGCAGTATGACTGCGCGGCAGACCTTGAGCGCGATCTGCTGCTCGTCCGCAACGCCCTTGGCGCGCACCACGGTATTCGTCTCGCGGAGATGTGGATCGACCCACTCATGGTCGAGGTCCGCACCTACGGTTTGCACCTGCAAAACCTTGACATTCGGCAGCATGCCAAGCTCCACCTGCAAGCCGTCGAAGAAATCACGCAGGGCATCCCCGACGGATCACTCGATCCAACGACTGCGGCGGAAAACTCCCTCACCCCCGTCGCAAGTGATGTCCTCGACACCTTCCGCGCCATCGCCGACCTCAAACTTCACGGCGATCCGACCTCGATCCAGCAGTACATCATCTCCGGCGCTACCTCCGCCGAGGACGTCTTCCGCGTCCTCTGGCTTGCACGCCTCGGCGGCGTTCCCGTTGCCGGCAACCCCAAACGCCGCGACCCGGGCATACTCATTGCGCCGCTCTTTGAATCCATCGAAGACCTGCAGAACGCGCCGGCCATCTGCCGCGCCCTTTGGACCAGCCCGGCGTACGCCACGCTGCTCGAAGCCGCGCATCGACGGCAGGAGGTCATGCTCGGCTACTCCGACAGCAACAAGGATGGGGGCATGATCGCCTCTACCTGGGAGATCTACAAGGCGCACCGCGCTCTGTACGCCGTGGCGCGCGAGTGCAACGTCGATCTCCGTCTCTTCCATGGCCGTGGCGGCACCGTCGGCCGCGGCGGCGGCCCCACCCACCGCGCCATCTATGCGCAGCCGCTCGACAGCTTCAACGGGGAGTACCGCATCACCGAGCAGGGCGAAGTCCTGAACTGGAAGTACAGCGACGTCGTGCTCGCAGAGCGTTCCCTGGAATTGATGATCGCCGCCTCGCTCGACGCGGTCGCCCGCCCCGACCTGCGCACCCACCACGCCTGCGGTGATTGCAGCGGGCACCTGACCGGCGAGATTCTGCCCGAGTGGGAAGCCACCCTCGACCACCTCGCCGAAGTCAGCTTCCACCGTTACCGCGAAGATATCCTCGACAACCCCGACACCTTCGACTACTTCCAGCAGGGCACGCCCGTAGCCGAGTTGGAGCACGCCAAGATCGGCTCGCGGCCCGCCAAGCGCAGCGGCAAACGCTCGCTCGCCGATCTCCGCGCCATTCCATGGGTCTTCGGCTGGATGCAATCGCGCCACCTGGTTCCCGCCTGGTACGGCGTGGGGACCGCACTCGAAGACTTCGCGCGCGACAACCCCGGCGGCCTCGACCTGCTCCGCACCATGCTGCGCGACTTCCCGCTCTTCCTGGACATGCTGCGCAACGTCGAGATGGCGCTCGCCAAGTCCGACTTCGGCATTGCCCGCCTCTACGCCTCGCTGGTGCCCGACCGCGCCCTCGCGGACCGCGTCTTCACCATGCTTGAAGCCGAGTTCCGCCGCGCCGAATCCATGGTCCTGCTCATCACCGGCCAAAGCGAGCTGATGCAGCAGAACCCTGTCCTTGCCCGCTCCATCCGCCTACGCAATCCCTACGTCGATCCCATGAGCTGGATCCAGGTCGAGCTCCTCCGGCGCAAGCACGACGGCGCTCAAGGCGAAGAAGAAGCCGCCCTCAATCGAGCCATCACTGCGACGATCAACGGCATCTCCGCCGGGCTGCGCAACACCGGCTGAGACGCACGCGGCAATTCAGGATGCACGTCAACGAACGTGTGCGCCGCAGGTCTTCGGTTCTGGGTTGGCGCAGTGCCTCTCGCGCTCAGTAGCCGGCGGCTTTGCCGAACCCGCGGCGCGTATCGTGGCCGCCGAGCAGGTCGCCGGTGGCGGGATCGACGGCGATCAGCTCGTTGTCGCCCCACACGCCGGGATTGTGCTCATCGAACTCGCCAGAGCGCTTGATGGTGTAGCCGCGCTGCTTGAGCACGTCGACCACGTCGATGGGGAAACGCTTTTCAACCTCGAGCTGGTCGGGCAGGTACTGGTGGTGGAAGCGCGGAGCATCGGCGGCCTGCTGAATGTTGAGGCCGTTGTCGATCAACGAGACCAGGTCGTTCACGACGGTGGAGATGATCGTCGGCCCGCCGGGCGATCCGAGCACGTACCGCAGCTTGCCGTCCTTGGTGACGATGGTGGGTGTCATCGCGCTCAGCGGGCGCTTGTTGGGCGCGATGGCGTTGGCCGGGCCCTGGATGAGGCCGAAGCCGTTGGGTACGCCCATCTTCGAGGCGAAGTCGTCCATTTCGTCGTTCATCACGATGCCGGTACCGGGAATCGTCACGCCGGAGCCGAAGAGGAAGTTGAGCGTGTAGGTGTTGGCGACGGCGTTGCCGTCCGCGTCGACCACGCTGAAGTGCGTGGTCTGCGGCGATTCATGCGCGGGTCCGGGCAGTTGCGGCGGCGGTGGCATATATCCTGCGGGGCGGACGAGGTCCTTGCTCGCCGTGGCGTTGAGTGGGTCGATGGTGGTGCGCCACGCCGCGGCGTACTTCGGGTTGCTCATCTCGGCAAGCGGCATGCGAGTGAAGTCAGGGTCGCCCAGGTAGTCGCCGCGGTCCATGAAGGCGCGCCGGAACGCCTCGGTAATCAGGTGGACCTGCGCGGGCGAGCGGTCGGCTCCGAGCTTCGGCAGGTTGTAGCCATCGAGGATGTTGAGCGCTTCGATGAGCACAATACCGCCGGAAGACGGTGGCGGCGCGGTGACGATGTCGTAGCCGTGGTAGCGCGTGGTGAGCGGCGCGCGATCCTTGACCTGATAGTGCGCCATGTCGTCGGCGGTGATCAGGCCGCCGCCCGCCTGCATGGCATCGGCAATCTGCTTGGCCATGCCGCCATGGTAGAAGTCAGCGGGATCGGCGACGATGCGCTCGAGCGTGGCGGCCAGGTCGGGGTTCTTGAAGGTCTCGCCGCCGTGGTAAAAGTTGCCGTCGCGCTGGAAGAGGCGGCGAGATTCGGGGAACTGCGCGAGCGTTTTCGATTGCCAGGTGCGCAGCTCTTCGTCGCTGGGCTGAAATCCTTCGCGTGCGAGCTTGATGGCAGGCTGCATGACGGCGCGCAGGCCGAGGCGGCCGAAGTGCTGCTCGGCATACACAAGGCCGGCCACGGTACCGGGCACGCCCGAGGCCTTGTAGCCGACCATGCTCATCCCCTTGATCACGTTGCGGTCTTTGTCGAGATACATGTCGGCAGTAGCAGCGGCAGGAGCTTTCTCACGGTAGTCGAGAAAGTGCGGCTTGCCGTCGCCAAGCTTCTGCGGTCCGGTGGCGTGTGCGGGGCGGATCAGCATGAAGCCGCCACCCGCGATGTTGCCGGCCTGGGGGTAAACGACCGCGAGCGCGAAGCCCACCGCGACGGCGGCGTCCACTGCATTGCCGCCCCCTTGCAGGATTTCGACGCCAGCATCCGTGGCGTTGTGCTGGATGGTGACAACCATGGCGTGCTTGGCGCGGACAGGTTCAGGCGTGGGAATCTGCTGAGCCATGGCAACAGACGCAACGGTGAGGCAGGCGGTGAGTGCGGCAGAGCGGCGGGGCAGGGTCAAAAAAGGAGCCTCACGGTGCGATGAAGTGCGCGCAGCATACCGTATGCACGAAAGGCAATGCCTGACTCGCCTCGACAACAGAGGCACGGCGGTTCTGTGCTCACCGGGGCGCGTGGACGAAGATGGGTGCGATGCGTCATGCTCTTCGGCATGCGATTCTCCTTCGTGAAAGTGTTTCCGCTCGCCATGTGCACCGCGATCGCACCGGTGCTGTTCGCTCAGATCACGTGCAATGTACGCAGCATGGGCGCGAAGGGCGATGGAGTGGCGAAGGATACGCGCGCAATCCAGAAGGCGATCGACCAGTGTGCGCCGAAGCATGGAGTGGTGCTGCTG
>CAXUEG010000218.1:0-644 GCA_964249935.1 uncultured Terriglobus sp. | reverse complement strand
GCAGGGCGGAACGTTTCTGAGCGCGCCGCTGGAGCTGCAAAGTGGCGTGACGCTGCGCATTGCGAGTGGGGCGACGCTGCTGGGGTCGCGCGATGTAGCGGACTATCCCATTCGCGACGATGCGAAGTGGCGGCGGGTGGCGCTCTTGCATGGCGATCACCTGCACGATGTAACGATCGACGGTGGTGTAGGCCAGGAGGAACCGGTCGAGGGTTCGGTGAACGGTCCGCTTCTTCCTCCAAGTGGCACGATCGACGGCTCGGGTGCAGTCTTCTGGAAGCTGGCGCATGAGCATCGCGTCGCCGGAGACACGCTGGGCTCGGCAGGCTTCGCGCGGCCCATGCTGATCGACATCACCGAGTCGCAGCACCTCACGTTTCGCAACCTGAAGGTGCAGAACTCGCCGATGTACAACTTCGCATTCTTCTTCTGCGACGGCATTCTGATTCACAACGTGACGATCCGCAACCCGCAACGTGACGCGCCGAACACCGACGGCATCGACCCGTTCTCGTCGAAGAACATTGAGATCAGCAACGTGGATATCTCAACGGGCGATGACGACATCGCGCTGAAGAGTGGGCTGGTGGAACGCGACGACACGATCGGGCCGGTGGAGCATGTGTACATCCACAACAGCATCT
>CAXUEG010000217.1:0-5849 GCA_964249935.1 uncultured Terriglobus sp. | reverse complement strand
GCGTTACCAAAATGTGTACGGACCGGGGCAGTCTCTGAAAAATCCATATACTGGTATCCTTGCAATCTTTTCTAATCTTGCCCGGGTGGGAGGCGACATCAAAGTGTTTGAGGACGGCGAAGAGACTCGCGACTTCGTCTACATCGATGACGTCATCCAGGCCACGGCGGCGTGCGTGGAGAGCACAGCGTCTTCATCGCATGCAGTCAATGTCGGTTCGAACGATCGGGTCACCGTGATGGAAGTCGCGCAGACTATCAACCGCTACTTTGGAAGCAAGTCAAACGTCGCCGTCAACGGCGCATTTCGCGAAGGCGACATCCGCCACGGCCTCGCTGACATTGCGCTGGCGAAGCAGCTCCTTGGCTTTCAACCGCGCTGGACGTTTAAGGACGGATTGCGACAGTTTCTTGCCTGGACCGAACAGAGCGAGCCCGAACTGGAAGGTTACGAGCGCTCGATCCGAGAGATGGCAAGTCGAGGCCTTCTACACGCCGGTTAGGTGTCCGGCGTACCAGATGCCATCGCCTTTGAAGCAAGATGGTTTACGATGGAGAGCGCCATCACCGTATGGTTGCAGCCAGCGTTTCTGGTTCAGGTAGGCGCAGCATAAAGGTTCCGAGTATGTTCATCGTTGACATGCTCGCGCGTCACCTGAAGGTCCTCTGCCTTATGATGAATGGGCTGGGGTTGCGGTCTTCTCAAACAACGCCTCAGCCTAAAGGAAACTGACGGGCGTGCTCAGCGAGCTTGAGACAGGCACAGAGACAGATCCTGCTTTCACCGCGGATGAGGAAGTCTCACTGCTGGACCTGCTGATCGTTCTGGTCAGACGGCGAGCACTGATTCTCAGGACCACGCTCGGTCTGGCACTCTTCGGTTGCCTGCTCGCGTTCGTGCTTCCCACCCGCTACACCGCGTCTACGACGATCCTGCCGCCGCAGCAGGGTGGCTCTGCAGGGGCGGCCTTGATGTCGCAGCTAGGCAGCCTGGGCTCGGTAGCGTCTCTGGCCGGAGGTGGAGCTCTTGGCGCGCTCAAGAACCCGAACGACCTCCAGGTCGCGATGCTGAAGAGCCGCACCGTGGAAGATGCGATGATCGACCGCTTCCACCTGATGGATCTCTACCACGAGAAGATCAAATCGGATGCACGCAAGCAGATGGAAAAGCGCATCGACATCGATAACGGCGCCAAGGATGGAGTCATCCGCATCAGTGTTACCGATCGCGACCCGCATCGCGCCGAGCAGATGGCAAACGGCTACGTCGAGGAATTTAAGAGACTCACCGGCAGTCTCGCCGTGACAGAAGCCTCACAGCGGAGACTTTTCTTTGAGCAGCAGCTCACAGGCGCCAAAGACAATCTCGCCAACGCTGAGGAAGACCTGAAGAAGACTGAGCAGCAAACCGGAGTCGTGCAGCTTGACACTCAGGCGCGGGCCGTCATCGGCTCCGTTGCGCAACTCCGGGCGCAGATCGCCGCCAAAGAAGTTCAGATCGGGGCCATGCGCGCCTATGCGACCAGCGAAAATCCCGATCTGCAAGTGGCCGAGCAGGAACTTGCAGGGCTGCGAGCGCAAGAGCAGAAGATGGGCGCTTCCTCCGATGAAGGCCTGAATATGCTGCCGATCCCCAAAGGGAACATGCAGCAGGCGGGACTGGATTACGTTCGCAAATTACGCGATGTGAAGTACTACGAGACGATCTTCGACCTGCTTGCTCGCCAATACGAGGTGGCCAAGGTCGACGAGGCGCGGCAGGGCGCCGTCATTCAAGTGGTCGACCGTGCCGTCCTCCCCGACCGCCGGTCCTCACCGAAGCGGTTGCTGATCGTGTCTGGTGCGACCGCGTTGGGTCTCCTTTTGGGAATCGTTTGGGCCCTCGCCGCGAAAGGTCTGGTACGGCTCCAAAACAATCCGATGGAGCGTTCTCGCCTGGATGCTCTGCGAACTGCCTTCGCGCCGCAAGCTCCCTCCGCAACTCGAGCCAGAACAGGTTCGGTACGCTCCTGAATACGGCGGTCATCGATCTGCGGGCGGGGCAGCCCCAAAGGCCAGCTCAACCGCACGCACCGGGGATGTGTGGACAAACCTGAGCCCCATCGTCGCAAGCGCGGCTGGCGCATTGCACGGCGCGGAGAAGTGCCAAAGAACGCTCGCAATGCCGCCGTTCGCAGCAGGCGAGCATTACGGGCGTGGGTATTAATTACCGTTTACCCAGGTAGAAAGGTTCACGTTATCCATACAGGCTACCGCGCCACTTTTCGCTACGCCCTGTGTTCTACTTGGAGTACCCCTGGAGGCCCGTTTTTCGATGCGTGTACTGTTCCTCAATCCGCCGTTCCATCCCCGGTTCTCGCGCGAGCAGCGGAGTCCTGCCGTGACAAAGAGCGGTACGCTGTATTACCCCAAATGGTTGGCAACGGCGGCCGGGGTGGCCATTCAGAACGGGCATGAGGTCGACCTGGTCGATGCCCCCGCAGCAGGGTTCACCTTGCAGCACATTCTGGACCGCGTCGAAGCCAAAAACATCGAAGCCGTCGTCTGTGACACCTCCACCCCCAGCATCCTGAACGACGTGAGCGTGGTCGAAGCGCTTACCGCGGCCAGGCCCTCGCTGCACACGCTGCTCGTCGGCCGCCATGTCTCGGCGCTGCCCGCGGAAACACTTCGCATGTCGCCCGCTCTGCAGGCCGTGGCCATGCGCGAGTATGAGTACACCGTCCGCGACTGGCTTGAAGCAAGGGCCTGCGGAGCGGACCTGTCCGGCGTCACCGGCCTCGCTTTCCGCCGCCCCACCGGCGAGATCATCACCAACGGCCAGCGCGCCGCCATCGAGAACCTCGATGAGCTGCCCTTCGTCAGCGAAGTGTACAAGCGCTTCCTGCACACGCCGGACTACTTCTACGGTCATTCCCTCTGGCCTCTTGTCGTCTTCGACACCAGCCGTGGCTGCCCATACCACTGCTCCTTCTGCGTCTATCCACAGACCTTCAGCGGGCATCGCATGCGCTTCCGTTCCGTTGGCAACGTCGCGGACGAGTTCGATTTCGTCGCAAAGGAAATGCCTGAGATCAAGACCGTCATGCTCGAGGACGATACCTTCATCGTCAGCAAGCCGCGCACGCTCGAACTCGCCAACGAACTCATCCGTCGCGGCAATAAGCTCCCGTTCGACGCCAACTGCCGCGCCGACGTAGGCGCCGACGTCGAGTTTCTCTCCGTGCTGCACAAGGCCGGCGCACGCCTCTTCTGTGTCGGCTTCGAAAGCGGCGACGTCGAAGTCATCAACGGCATGCATAAGAACAACGACGACCGCCGCGATGCCAAGTACCACGAGGTCGCACACGATTTCGTTCGCAAGTGCCAGGAAGCAGGCATCATGGTCCATGGTTGCTTTATGGTGGGCAATCTCAATGAGACCCCGGCAAGCATGGAAAAGACCCTCGGTTTTGCAAAGAAGCTTCGTCAAGACACGGCGCAGTTTTTCCCCATCATGGTCTACCCCGGCACGCAGGCCTACCAGGACGCGAAAGACCGCAATTACATCCAGATTGAGAACTGGGACGCATGGCTCACCAAGGACGGTCTTCACAACTCGGTGGTCACGCTGCCCAACATCACGCACGACGAACTGGTAAGCTTCTGCGACCGTGCTCGTCGCAGCTTTTATCTCGCCCCTTCTTATCTGGCGTATAAGGTCAAGCAATCGCTCACGGACTATCGTGAACTCCAACGCAACGTCAAAGGTTTCATGACTCTGACGAAGTACCTGGTCAAAGGCAGCGAACACCAGAAGCCGCAAGACGCTGTGCAGCCGCAGAAACCTCAGGGAGCAACGGCCTAAGTCCCTATGCAAAAGGCTGAAGGCCCGGTGCCCGGCAGTTCTACAGAGTGGGTGGGAAAAGCCACGATCGTGATTCCCACCTATAACGGAGCAGACCGCATCGGCCGTTGTCTAGAAGCGCTGCTTCCGCAAACCGCCGGCAAGAACATCGAGGTTCTGGTCATCGATGACGGCTCGACCGATGACACCATTGCCGTTTGTCACCGCTTCGCAGGCGTGCGTGTGATCTCCCAGAACAACGCCGGCCCTGCGACGGCGCGCAACCGCGGCGCGCAGGAAGCACAGGGTGAGATCCTGCTCTTCACCGATGACGATTGCGTTCCGTTTCCCAACTGGGTCGACGCGATGCTGGCTCCCTTCTCGGACCCATTCACCGTCGGTGTCAAAGGTGTCTATCGCACCGCGCAACCGCAGCTCACGGCACGCTTCGTCCAACTCGAATACGAAGATAAATACCGCATGATGGCTGGGCAGCCGAGCATCGACTTCATCGACACGTACTCCGCTGGTTTCGTACGAGAACGCTTCCTCGAAATCGGCGGATATGACACCTCGTTTCCTGTCGCCTGCGCCGAAGACGTAGAGCTTTCCTTCCGGATGTCTTCACGCCGCTGGCTCATGAAGTTCGTCCCAGGCGCTACCGTCTACCACTCTCATCCAGACAAGCCGTTGCAATACTTCCGGAAAAAATTCAAGTTTGCCTACTGGCGCGTACTCGCTGTGCGCAAGAATCCTGCCAAGGCTTTGAAGGACAGCCACACGCCCCAGCTCATGAAGCTGCAAATGCTGTTCCTTCCTGTTCTGGTAACTTCTCTGCTGGCCGGTCTCATTCTCGGCAAAGCGCTCCTCGCCGTCAGCCTTGTCCTCGTCGGCTTTGTGATCACTACCATTCCGTTTGTGTTGCGCGCCTCCAGAAAGGACGCCGCCGTGGGCGTACTCTCGCCTTTCTTCCTCGCTGGCCGCTCTGTGGCACAGTTCCTGGGAGTTGTCGGTGGCACCGTCTATACCGTCTCGCACCGCGCCCCTCTTCTGCCCGTTCGCAGAGCATGATCGACAATGTCTTTTGTGTCCTGAAGCGCAAACATTTTTTTGTCGGCAAGCGTGACTTCTGTGTCAAACGGAGGTCCAACAGATTTTGCAGTTGCATTCCAAGGAACCCGTTCGACCGAAGCGCAGCAACCCGGTACGCTGTCCAGTATCCTGAACCAGTTTCGCCGCGCGACGGCTCCCGGAGATTAGAGATTTGACGGTGTTGCGAACAGCATTGAGGCAAGAGCACTGCATCGACACAGAACTCGATGCGCTCTTCTCGTACCGTGTCTTGAAGCGGGCATTTGATCTTTGTCTCGCGATCGCGATCATGCCGCTGCTTGCGCCCCTCCTTCTTTGCATCGCGATCGCGGTGCGCATCGATTCTCCCGGACCCGTTTTCTTCGGGCATTCGCGACACCGCGGCCGGACCGCGCTCTTTATCGTCTGGAAATTTCGGACCATGCATGAGAACAATGCATCCATCCTGCAGGACTACTTGAACGCGCATCCCGAAGCAAAGCTTGAGTGGGCGGTCTCTCATAAACTTAAGAACGATCCGCGCGTGACGCGGATTGGGCATTTCCTTCGCAGAACAAGCCTCGATGAGCTGCCCCAGATATGGAACGTCCTCATCGGCACCATGAGCTTCGTCGGCCCCCGTCCCATCACCACACCGGAAATCGAACGGTATGGCGACTATTTTGAGAGCTATTGCAAAGTGAAGCCCGGCATCACAGGCCTGTGGCAAACTTCCGGCCGCAACGCAACAACCTACCAGGAGCGGGTGCAACTAGACGCGAGATACGCCCGGGACTGGAGCCTCTCGAGAGATTTCCTTATCCTGCTGCGGACCTTCCGTGCAGTCTGGCATGGGCATGGTGCTTATTAGGCAACATACCCGCCTCGATCGCTCTTCTACTGTGGGTCCGCATGCAATTCGTGCAGCAGAAACGCAAACGTGTCTGCCGTCA
>CAXUEG010000216.1:0-5853 GCA_964249935.1 uncultured Terriglobus sp. | reverse complement strand
GGTGCGACCGGACCACAAGGTGCTTCGGGCAGTCCCGGTCGCCCCGGCCCCGCCGGCAAGACCGGCGCGCCCGGCGCCACGGGCCGCGCCGGACCGGAGGGCCCGCAGGGTGCGCCGGTCGCATTCCGGGGGCCGTGGAGCAGCGTTAGCGCTTACGTAACCGGCGATGCCGTCTCGTACGGCGGATCATCGTGGATCGCCACCGCCGCCACGAGCAGTACACCACCGGGCGGTGCCCCGCAGTGGTCGCTGCTGGCGCAGGCCGGTGCGGTTGGCGCAACTGGAGCGACGGGTGCGACTGGCAGCGCTGGGCCGCAGGGTCCGCACGGAGCGGCCGGGAGCACGGGGGCGCAGGGCGCTCCGGGGCTGAACTGGCTGGGCGCTTACAGCTCGAGCAGCACCTACGGTTTCCGCGATGCGGTCAGTTACAGCGGCAGCAGCTATGTTTCCCTGGCCGCCGGGAACACCGGGAATACGCCCGGCGGCGTGGGTGTGACGCAGTGGGCGCCCCTGGCGCTGGCGGGCGCCAACGGCGTGCCGGGGGCCAACGGGAACAATGGAGCGCCCGGCGCGGCGGCGACCGTTGCCATACGCAACGTGACCAGCGGAAGCACCGCTTCGGTGACCAATGCAGGGACGGCTCAGGCCGCAATACTGGATTTTGTGCTGCCGAAGGGGGATGCGGGCGCAACGGGCGCGACAGGGCCGGCTGGCGTCACCTTCCGTGGCGCGTGGAGCTCCGGCACTGGTTACAGCAAGGGCGACGGCGTGTCGCTGGACGGCTCGTCTTACGTTTCGCTTGTGGCCAACAACCTGGTCAATCCTGAGACAGATGTGCAGACCGGCGGCGGGAACTGGGCATTGCTCGCATCGCAGGGCGCGACCGGCGCCAATGGCGCGGCCACGGTGAGCATCGGCACTGTGAGCAGCGGCTCCACGGCAAGTGTGACCAACGTGGGCACCGGCACCGCGGCGAAGCTGAATTTCGTCCTGCCACAGGGGGCGAACGGCGCGACCGGACCGGCCGGGCTTACCTGGAAGGGTGCATGGCTCAGCGGAACTGCATACAACGTGAACGACGCTGTCAGCTATGGCGGCTCTGCCTACGTGGCGATCGCGGCGAGCCAGGGCACCGCACCCGCCGGGGCCACCTATAGCGCGAACGCCTGGTCGCTGTTGGCGGCGGCGGGTGCGACCGGCCCCACGGGTGCGACTCCGAGCTTTTCAATTGGAAGCGTGTCGACGGGTGCTGCAGGCAGCAGCGCTGCCGTGAGCCTGACCACGAACGGAACGGCAAACACGCTCAACTTCACCATTCCGCAGGGTGCGACGGGGGCAACAGGGCCGGCAGGCGGCGGCGGAGCCGGATCCTCGTCCAGTGGAACGGTATTTACGGCGGTCCACGCTCTGCCCAGCAGCGATAGCGGCGTGCAGTACTACGCCGTCAACAACAGCAATACGCTGTCGGCCGACAGTCCCACGCTCATCACCCTCATGCCCGGCAGCTGCAACGTTACGTCGATGACGCTGTTCAACACGGGGGTGAAAGGTGCGGCGCTCGACCTGCGTGTGGGGACCAGTCCCGTAAGCGCGCTGAGCACAGCCACCTCCTGCACCAACATCGCGGCGGGGGCGTCGACCTGCACCTTCAGCCCGGCGGTCGACCTGGGGGGCAAGTTCGTGGATTTGAGGGCGGGTTCGGCCGGTGGCAGCAGCTACCTGTACACGGTGTTCACGTGCAACTGACGCCGTGCAGTAACGGAGGGATGACTCCACTGTCGATGCCCCAAATGTTCCTTGACAATCCAAACGCCTTCGTAGAACGTTCTCTGGGCGATGAACAACTCCAGCGAACGTTCGCACACGAACCTAAAAGCGCATCGACGCACGGGTCACACGTTGGAACGCGTCGAACATACGCTTTCATCTGCTCAACGTTTCCTCTCAGCCTGACGCAACTCATTCCAGCGGGGACGCTTCCTACTTCCCGTTCGCTTTCACCTTACGATTTTTCGCTTTACTCAAACGTTCCACTTCAACAGGAGTCCCGTGATGGATCAACTCACCAATTCAATTCTCAACAGAGCGCTGTCCCGTCGCGGGTTTCTTGCTGGCGCCGGCGCGGCAACCGCAGCGACCCTGACGGGCTGCGGCAGTAGCACCAACAACAACATACCCGTCGCGACGACACCGGCGCCGACCGCGATTACGGACGTGGACGTGATCAATTTCGCGCTGAACCTGGAATACCTGGAGGCGGAGTTTTATCTGCGCGCCGTGACAGGTCAGGGCGTCCCCACTGCCGATGGCGGAGCCGGGACGAACGTCAACATCGCCTTTACCGGTCCGGTTGCCGGCTTCAGCAGCGCGAACTCCTTCTACCAGGAGATTGCGGTTGAGTTTGCACAGCAGGAGCTGCAGCACATCCGCACGTTGCGTGCAGCGCTGACGGCCGCAGGTGCGACGCCGATTTCTTCGCCGGCACTGGATTACACGACGGGTTTCAATGGCCTTGCAACGGCTGCTGGCGTGTCGGGCTTCAACCCTTTCAGCAGCATGCTGAATTACTTTATCGGCGCGCTCGGGTTCGAAGACAACGGCGTGGAAGCGTACACCGGCGCAGCTGCTCTGCTGACAAACACGCAGAATCTGAACGTCGCCGCCGGCATTCAAGCAGCGGAAGCGTACCACTCGGCGTCCATGCGCACGCTGATCGTCGGCTCCGGCGATGCGACCACCATCACCAACTACAACAAGGTGATTGCGGCGCGCGGCACGCTTGGTGGAAACACGGAGACGCAGGTGAGCCCAGGCACGAACGGCGGCGCGAGCACGATTGTGCAGGCCGACCCGAACACGTCCGTGGGTTACGCGCGCACTGTCGACAACGTGCTGCACATTGCATACGGCGCGACCGGCGCGGGTCTGTCCAAGGGCGGCTTCTTCCCGAACGGACTCAACGGCAACATCAAGACCACTGCTTCCTAAGATTTTCCGGAGATACCATGGCCACCACTGAAACAAAAGTGCTCGATTCCATTATCGCCAGCCGCCGCGCCATGTTGCTCGGGGCCGGCGCCCTTGCGGCGACCGCCGCACTGGGTGGCGAAAAGAAGGCCGCCGCGGCCGTCCCAGCGACCCTTAACGACACGCAAATCCTGAACTTCGCGCTGAACCTGGAATACCTGGAGGCGCAGTTCTACACACTGGCTACAGAAGGCGTGACTGCCGACAAGTCAGCCACCGCGCCCATCAGCCTCGGCGGCAGCACTGCCGGAGCTGTCACGGTAAAGGCGAATCCCATGGTTCCCTTCTCCAACCTTGCCGTCAAGGCATACGGTTTGGAGATCGCGCTGGAAGAGCGTCACCATGTGACGTTCCTGCAGGGTGCGATCGGCTCGTCGTCAGCCGTTGCCCAGCCTGCGCTCAACCTGCAGTCGAGCTTTGTGGCAGTCGGCAGTGCGGCGGGCGTGGCGAACTTCGATCCATTCGCCAGCGACCTGAACTTCCTGCTGGGCTCCTACATCTTTGAAGATGTGGGCGTAACCGCGTACCACGGCGGCGCGCTCGCCATCTCCAAGACAAACCTGACCGCGGCCGCGGGCATTCACGCGGTGGAGGCGTATCACGCCGGCATCGTTCGCACGCTGTTGTCGCAGATCGATCAGGGTCTGGTAACCGTGGGTGGCGGCGGCCAAGGCACCGCACGAATGACAGCCGACGCGATTTCGCAGGCACGCGCCACGCTGGACGGCACGGTAGGTACGCTGCCGACCGATGCCCCCGGCCTGACCGGGCAGGACGACTTCGGCATCGATCTGCAGACCGCTCCGCTGAACGGCGTTGGCAGCCCGCAGATGGCTTCCAACATCGACGACGAGGGCAAGCTGACCGCGGCGAACGGAACCACCTACACGTACAGCAACTACGTCTGCTTCGCGCGCACGCCGCAGCAGGTGCTGGATATTGTGTACGCGAGCGGTTCGGGCGCCAAAGGCGGGTTCTTCCCGAACGGCCTCAACGGCGACATCAGCTAACCACTGCTGTTTGCCAACTCGAGACGGGCAGGTCCAATCAGACCTGCCCGTTTCAGCCTGTGGACTGCTCGCTCCGCGCGCGTTCCCTTACTTTGCTGTGCAGTAGTGAAGCTGGTGCCGCGCTTCCGATGAACTACAGCGGTTGAACGTCGGACGCTTGCCAGCCCTTGGGTCCTTTGATCACGTTGAACTGGACGGCCTGACCTTCCTGCAGGCTCTTGAAGCCTGAGGTGTTGATCGCCGAATAGTGAACGAAGACGTCCTCGCCATTCTCACGGCTGACGAATCCGAATCCCTTTGCGTCGTTGAACCACTTCACCGTACCCTGTTCCATTGCAGCTCCCCACAACTATGTTTTTTGGCAGAGACAGAGCCGTGCCGGAGGAAATCACCGGTAGTTTTGAAGCTTCTCTGCGCGATTGCCGCTACTCTAGCACAAGACGGACGCCGCAATACGGCATTTGTGTGAGCCTTTGCGCCGCGCAATCTGGCTCAGCGTACCTGGACCGATTTGGCGAGAGCCTAGGAAGCGGGTGCGCCGTGCCGGTCTACTGCGATCTGCACCAACTCCGTGGCACGCGCGAGCACTTCGTCCAGCGTCATGCGGGTTGTGTCGATGCGGATGGCGTCGTCGGCCGGGCGCAGCGGGCTCGCCTCACGGCTGCGGTCGCGCTCATCGCGCGCGGCGATGTCACGAGTGATGACGGCCCGATCCTCGGCCGCGGTGTTGCCACCGCTCTGCAGGAAGCGCCGGTCTCCGCGCGCCTCCACTGAGGCGTCGAGGAAAATCTTGACCGTGGCGTTTGGAAAGACAACGGTGCCGATGTCGCGGCCTTCCATGACGACGCCGGTCGAAGCGGCCTCGCCCATGGCGCGCTGGGCGCGCACCATCCAGTGGCGCACGTCAGGGTGAACGCTGACACGGGAGGCGGCCGCGGTGATTGCAGGTTCGCGCAGAAGCGAGGTAACGTCGCGGCCATCCAGCAGAACGCGGTTGCCGCTCTCTGCAGGCTCGAGCACGATATACGTGTCCGTGGTCAGCGCAGTGACAGCAGCGGCGTCGTCCATGGGCGTTCCCTGCTGGGCGGCTTTCAGCGCGAGCGCTCGGTACATGGCGCCGGTCTCCAGATTGAGCAGGCCGAACTGACGGGCCAGGTGAGCCGCCACGGTGCTCTTGCCCGCGCCGGCGGGTCCGTCGATGGCAACGATCAGCGGACGTGCAGGCGGTGTGGTGTCGGCGGAAGAAGGCATGCCTTCATTGTGCAGCACGGCAGGTGCGGGGAGCGGTTTGCGGATGAGGGCACAGGTTCCATAGCGTACAGATCTGAGCGTCGAGAAGGCTGGGCGCGCGCTTCAGTAGGGCCGTTCAGGGAAGAACGACGAGGGCCGGAGAACCTGTTGCGCTATGGCTGCGTTCGCGGCCATACGTACGTGGTTCTCCGGCCCTTTGATTGGGTGCGCGCCTTTTTTGGGAGGCGCGCGTGACGGTTGGGTCGCCTGGGCTAATCGGCGCGGCGTTTTGGTGCGCCGCCACGGCCCGGCCCGGAACCGGGACCGCGGAACGAGGGTTTGAAGCCGGGCTTGCCGAACTTGCCAGGAGCGCCCTTTCCACGATCACGACCGACGCCGGAGCCGCCGAATTTGGCGCCGCCCGGACCTGCGGAATGCGCGCCGGACTGGAAGTTCGGACGGCCCTCGCCGGGTTCTCCGGTGAAACGCCTGCGGTCGGCGCCTTCGCGGGGGGTATACGGCGGGCGCTCACCGCCTTCACGAGGTGTGAAGGGACGGCGTGGTGCGAAACCGCCTTCACGGTCAC
>CAXUEG010000215.1:0-5858 GCA_964249935.1 uncultured Terriglobus sp. | reverse complement strand
TGCTAGCGGGCGCCGCTGTGGCGGCATCCGCTGCGGCATCTGCAGTGTCGGAGCGGTAAACGGGGGACGCGGGCGCATCGGGCGCTGCCGCCGAGCTGGCAGTGCTGGAGGACGAAGCCGGGCCAAGGTCGGGGATGGCGCGGGGTGCGGGTATGCCGGTGGAGAAGCCGTCATCCGCGTTGGGCAGCTCGCCCACCTCGCACGGCCGCACTCTGGCTGGGCGAAGGAACAGACGCTGCGTGACGCCGTACTCCACCTCGTTGGTGTTGCTGACCACGTCGCGGGCGTCAAAGCGCAGCGTCCGGTTGAAGTTGTTGACGCCGGTCACGTAGCGATAGCGGATCTCAGGCTCGATGGTGTGGCGGATGTCGCGGCCCAACAGCTTGTGAAAGGGTCCGCCCTGGAAGGTGCGCTCGAGCACAGGGGTGCGAAACTCGGCCTCGCCTTCGAAAATTGCGCGGTTCAGCGAGGCCCCACGCTCGCCAGGTGTGGGGCCGGGCAGCGGCGCGGGTGCGCGTGACGCCGAATACCAGGTGTCGCGCACGGCGGCCGTACCGCGCAGGGCGAAGCCGCCGAAGTGCAGGGGCAGCGAAAGGGTGGGACGGACGTCGAAGCGCTCCACCACCCCGGTGTTGAACTGGGTCGCGGCCGTGTCGGTGCCCTGGGTGCGTTTGATAGCGCTCGACTGGAGGGACGCGCTCCATAACAAGGGCGTCTCGCCGATCCGGTGCTCGGTGGCTTCTGCGTCGAGCTGCGGCAGGTGCAGGATGCGCACCTGCTCGCCGGTAATGGTGCGTTTCAGTCCCTGGTAGCGGTCGGCTTCCAGGCTGCCGACGTAACCACTGTTCTGCCAGGTCGCGAAGGCGTAGCTGACAATGTCGGTGGCGACCGCCTGGTTGAAATTGTCAGTAAACGCCTGGCGATAGGCGTAGTTGCTCAGGTACTCGGCATTGACGGCAGAGCGCAGGTGGGGACTGAAATCCCTGCGGCCGCTCACGGTTACGTCTTCGCCGCCCTGGTTCACGTAGCCCACGGTAGAAACGATGGTGCCGTTTGGACCCTGCGCGAGAATGGCGCCCTGGAAGCCTCGGTCGAGCAGGTTGCTGTAGTGGGCGTTGAGGAAGTCGAGGTTGCGTCCGCGATACCGGAAGGTAGCGGACTGCTGCCATCCGCGCTTGCTGAAGTATTCGGCGCCGACGGTCATGTCGGCGGAACGTGCGAGCGCAAAGTAGATCTGCTCGCCGAGAACGAAGCCCTTGGTGGAGCTTTGGCCGATCACCGGAATCAGGATGCCGCTCTCGCGGTCGTCCGAGCCTTCCTTCGGCACGGGATGCGAGACATAAGGCAGGTAGAGGACGGGCAGGCCGAGCAGGCGGAACACGGTGCCATGCGCGGCGGCTTTGCCGTTGTGCACGGAGAAATGGGCGCTCGACAGGCGCCAGTCCGGATGCGGTAACTGGCAGCTGGTCACACTGCCATCGAAGATTTCGTAGTCCGCGGGGCCGTGCTGCACCAGCATGCGGCCTTGAAACAGGAAGGGATTGCCGACGGTGTAGACGAGTGTGCTAGCGTCCTGCCGCAGCACGACGGAACCGGCCACATCGTAGAAGGTGCCCGCTTCGGTGCGCAGATTCAGGGTGCCGTGGCTGGCCTGGACGGTCTCATCGGACTTGCCGCCGGTGAGCTTCAGGTGACCGGTCGCGTCGAGCTGGCCGGTGTTGCGGTCGTACTCGATGTGGTCAGCGGTAACGGTGTAGCCGCCGTAGAGGAGGATGACGTGACCGTCCAGGACTACACGGCCACGGGCGTAGCTTTCCCGGTCGGCGCGAACGTCGGCGCGGCTGGTGCGCTGGCTTGGCAGCTGTTCCAGGGCGGGGTAGCGCGTGGCTGCGGGATCGTTGGGCAGGGTGTCGGGAGTGCTGTCTAAGGCTGAACTGCCAAGCGGTGCGTCGCTGGGAGTTGCTGGCAGCTCGGCGTCTGGTGACGCGCTCACGTGCTGGCTTGCGGGTGCGCTGGCAGAAGGTGCCTTCCTCGCTACCTCCTGCGCAGACAACCGCGCGTGGAAAGCGGTGAGCTGCGTGGTACACAAGCAACAGATGGCAGCCAGCGATAGGCAGAGGCGGCGCGGGACGCTCCCCGGAGTGGTCTCAGATCTGCTACTCGGTCGCACAGCCGTTCCTTTGATTATCACGGAAAGCGAGTTTTCCCGTTGAGCACTGCTCTTCCTTTGCCGCTGGATTCCCTGTCCCATCATGAAGTTGCGTCGGCTCAGGAGCAGGCTCGCGAAGCCCGGGCGCTCCGCCGCGCCGTAACGGAGCGTCTTGAGCAGCACCGCATCCGGCGTGGTCACAGCGCGCAGCATGCGGGTGCACAGCACGCGCTGCCCGGAATGGGATTGGGTGCGGATGCCGATTGGACGGCTGGCAAGTCGAACCGCATCGCTGACAGCGTTGCGGCCCGGTTCGCCAGGTCGCAGACCTATCGCGATTTCCTGCAGGAAGAGGCCGAGACCGCGACACGACAGGCCGAGGCCGCCGCGGAAGTCGCACGCCGCAATGCGGAGGCGGTTGCCGCGGCGCAGCAGCGGCTGATTGCAGAAATGCGGGAGTGGGAGCAGCGGCAGCAGCCTGCTCCGGCGATGGAGGCACCGGTGGCGTGTGCCGCTGAAGCTGCGTCGCCTGGAGAGATGGGCTTGTCCGAGGCGGGTGCGCTGCTGCCTATGCCGCTGGTGGCGGAGCCGGCCAAGAATTTCTCGGTGTTGGCGCCGTCGGAGGCGCTGCGCGATGCTGCTGCGGTGCCCGTGCCTCCCACGGAGACATCTGCTGCCAACGTTGAAGCAGAGGCAGCGAACAGAACTGTGCCGAACGTGGAGAGCGCAGGTGTGGCGTCGCCCGCACCTGCAGTTTCGGTCAAGATCGCGCTTGGCCTGGATGAACCGAGAGAGACCCCAACGCCGATCCCGGCGAACCTGATCGAGTTTCCGCGGCAGCTGGTGGCGGCGCGCAAGGCGCGTCCACGGCTGGCCGAGGGGCCGCTGCGCGAGGAAGCGGATGAGGCGCCGGAACGCGCGCAGCTGCGCATCTTTGAAGTGGAGGCAAGCTCCTTCAGCACCACGCCGACGGTCGAGCCGGCGAGCAGCCTGCCGGAGTGGTCGTCCATTCGCCTGGACAGCTCCACCGCTCCGCACGAAACGGCTCAGCCCGACGCGCAGGTGTCGCTTGCGCTGCCAATCTATGCCGCTCCCCTGGAGCGCCGCGTGATGGCCGCCACGGTCGACGCATGCTGCATCGGAACAGCGTTTCTGTTGGCCGTTGCCGCTGCGGGTCTTGCGGGCGACACGCTCCCGACCGGGCTGTTTGCGGCGGGCGCATCGGCGGTGACGCTCCTGATCTTCGGCATCGGCTACCTCTTGCTCAGCCTTACACTGACCGGCCAAACTGTGGGCATGAGCTACGCACGCATCGCGCTGTGCACGTTTGGCGACGACAACCCGACGCGCTCGGCGATGCGGCGGCGACTGTTTGCCATGGGCCTGAGCGTGGTCTCGCTTGGGCTGGGATTCGCGTGGGCGCTGCTGGACGACGACAAACTCGGGTGGCACGATCGCATTTCGCGCATGTATCAGCGGGCGTACTAGGCGGGGCGCGTGGACCGTAGAGCCGACCGGGGACATCGGGCGAACTTACGCCGGTTTCCAGCGAATCCTGCCTCAAAGCTGAGGCAGGACGTAGACAGGCTTGCCATGGTGCCGTGATGACCGAGAACCCTTGACGGCTCAGCCCTGGGTACCTCTTTCGATTCCTGCCGTATCTCAGGATCTCCCCAAGCAATATCCGCAGAAAGTGCTTTCCCGTTGAGCGGTCCGGGCACCACCTTGTCGGCAAAAGTCAGCAGAGCTGTTTATCGACGACAAATGTGCATCACAATTGGTACATGCTTCTGGAAACCAAGGACATTGGCGACGCATGCGGTAGAAATTTCCGAACGGTCAACGCTTCCGCTGTCAATGATTCGAACAGCAGCAGCGTTGGATAAGGTCTCACCCTTGGAGCGACACCGCCTAATCACGCGAGCAAGATGAACATTCACAGGTACAACTTTCTTTCCCGGTCACCGATCATGCCGATCTGCTATTCCCATCGAGTTCTTGCCAGTGTTGCCGCCCTGGTTCTATGCGCGCCCTTGGTTCCCGGCGCGAAAGCTGCAGCACCTGCCTCGCCATCTGCGGCAGGCACAGCTGCCAGCACCCGGGCAACGGCGTCGCATGGGCGCGCGAACTGCACGATTGCACTGACGGTCGCGTCAGCGTCCGGTGGGAACGGGACCGCTGTCACGCTGCTGGCGACCTTGGACGGAAAGTCGGGAGCCACCCCGGCTGGGTCCGTGGTGTTTACCGCGCAGGGCAAGCGAATCGGCGAAGCCGCTGTTGCGAACGGCTCCGCCTCGCTCACAGTGAGCGAGCTGCCCACCGGTCTGAGCAGCCTTGGCGCCAGCTACAAGGGCGATGGAAACTTCCGGCCCTCCAAGAGCGCAACCGTTCGGTTCTACAACGATGAGCAGGAGTAGTTTCGGCGCGACACAACGCAGAGAGTGGCCCGGCTTCGCCGGGCCTCTTTTTTTGTCAGTCCTCACAAATGATTTTCACGGTACTTGAGAACTATGCGCTACGCCCGGCCTCCAACCCCGTTGCGCGTGCGATGGATGCCGAGCGGATTGCTGTCACGCAGAGCTTGGGGCAAAGCGGCCTCTGGGAAGTCCTGGTAGCAGAAAGGGCGCGAGAAACGGAGCATCGCCCGCGTTCCAACGCTGGTAAAGCGGCTATCGCTCGCTGCCGGGAACGGGCAGCCATGAACCAACGCGTGGCACACTTCCACACCGGTGGGAAAGCCGTTGACCAGGATGCGGCCAACTTTGGTTTCGAGCAGACCAATCAGTTCGGCGGCGCTATGCAGGTCGTCGTCGGTACCGTGCAGCGTGGCGGTCAAGTGGCCGTGTAACGCGTGGGCTGCGGCGAGCAGGTCTGACCACTCGCCGTAGTGCACCAGCAGCGTCGTAGGGCCGAAGATCTCTTCCTGCATGCCGCGGTCCGCCAGGAAGGCGTCGAGCGAGGTGGCGAATACTGCTGTTGAGGCAGCGGCACCGGAACCCTCCGGTGCCGATTGCAGACCGGCGCCCCATTCCGCCGTGCCGCTCGCGATACGTTGCTGCACGCCACTGGCGTAGCGGGCTGCAATGCCGGGCGTAAGCATGCCGTGGGTGCCAAGGCCACTCACTCCCTGGCGCAGCTGCTCCAGGAAAGCGTCGCTGCCTTCCTGCGGTACAAAGACCAGCCCCGGCTTGGTACAGAACTGGCCGGAGCCGAGTGTAAATGAGGTTTGCAGGCCGGCCGCGACCGCAGCGCCGCGTTCCCGCATGGCGCCCGGCAACACAAACAACGGGTTGGTGCTGCCCATTTCGGCAAAACACGGAATCGGTTCGGGACGGGAAGCCGCCAGCCGCATAAGCGCCTGCCCGCCGCCTGCCGATCCGGTAAACGCGACCGACTGGATGGCGGGATGCAGCACCAGCGCCTCGCCCGCCGCAGTGCCCGGGTCGTAGACGATGCCGAAGGTGCCCTCGGGCAGGTCACATTCGCGAACCGCGCCGGCGATCGCTTCTGCCGCAAGGCGGCTGGTGCCCGGATGCGCGGGGTGCGCCTTAACGATCACGGGGTTCCCCGCGGCGAGCGCCGATGCGGTGTCGCCACCCGCGACCGAAAAAGCGAGCGGAAAGTTACTGGCGCCAAACACCGCGATCGGGCCTACCGGCCGCAGCATGGAGCGCAAGTCCGGACGGGGCAGGGGTTTGCGGTCGGGCAG
>CAXUEG010000214.1:3453-5897 GCA_964249935.1 uncultured Terriglobus sp. | reverse complement strand
TTCTTTGGCGAGGCGCAGGTTGGAGTCCGAGAGGTCGGCGCGGGCGGGTGCGGCGTTGTGCTCGACGGCGATGCCGAGTTCCGCGCAGCGCCTAAGGACCCGGTGCAGGTCATACTCGTGCGGGTCGCGCTTAAGGACCTTGCGGCCGGTGGGATGGCCGAGGATCTGCAGGTAGGGGTTTTCGAGGGCGCGGAGGATGCGCTCGGTCTGCTCAGCGACGGGAAGCTGGAAATGGGAGTGAACGCTGGCGACGACAACGTCCATCTGCGCAAAGGTCTCATCGGAGAGGTCGAGGTCGCCGGCCTGGAGGATGTCGACTTCGATACCGGCGAAGACGCGGATTTTGCCCTCCATCTCGGCGTCGACTTCGCGGATGCGGCGGATGTGCTCCTGCGCGCGGACGTCATCGAGGCCGTTGGTCATGGCGAGGTTCTTGGAATGGTCCGTGATGGCGATGTAGCCACGGCCCCGGGCGAGGGCGGCCTCGGCCATTTCGCGTATGGTGCAGGTGCCGTCGGTGGCGACGGTGTGCATGTGGACGTCACCGCGGATGTCGGCGAGGGTGATGAGGTTCGGGAGCTCGTGTTTCGCGGCGGCCTCGATCTCGCCGCAGTTTTCGCGGAGCTCGGGCGGTATGCACTGCATCCCTAAAGCGCCGTAGATCTCGTCTTCGGTGGCGGCGGCGACGATCGCAGACTGGCCGGGCTCGGGCTCGATGCGGGCGAGGGCGTACTCCGAAAGCGTGTAGCCCATGCGGATGGCGCGCTGGCGGATAGTCACGTTGTGCATCTTGGAGCCGGTGAAATATTGCAGAGCGGCGCCGTAGCTGCCGCGGGGCAAGAGGCGAACGTCAACCTGGAGGTTATTGCGGAGCGTGAAGCTCACCTTGTTCTGACCCTTGGCGAGGCGCTGCGAGATGATGGGCAGCGCGGCGACGTGTTCAACGGCTGCGGCGACCACGTCGGGCTCGCAGGCCGGGCCGGTGACCAGCAGGTCGAGGTCGCCGACCGTTTCGCGGCCACGGCGGAGGGAGCCGGCAGGCGTGATGGTCTCGATGCCGGGGAACTCGCGAATGAGGGCGGCGATGCGGTCGGCCCAGTCTTCGGCAACGTCGATGCGGAAGCGGCCGGTGTTTTTGCGGTGGTCCTCAATGCCTTTGAGGATCTTGTCGACCTGTTTCTGGCCGAAGCGAGGAAGTGTGTTGAGGTGGCCGGCTTTGGCGGCGGCTTCGAGCTCGTCGATGTTGGAGGCCTCTAGGGCGCTCCAGAGCAGGGCGACGGTCTTTGGGCCCATGCTTGGGAGGCGGAGGAGTTCGAGCATGCTGGGGCGGTATTTGATGAGGAGCTCGTCGCGAAGAGGCATGGTGCCGGTGCGGACGAGGTCGACGATGTTGGCGGCCATGGTTTTGCCGATGCCGCCGATCGCGGTGAGGGCTTTGGGGTCGTCGATCATGGACGCGAGCGGCTGGGTTTGTTGCTCGACAGATTCGGCGGCGCGGCGGTAGGAGCGGATGCGGAAGGGATCGGCGGCGTCGATTTCGAGCAGCGCGGCGGTTTCGTCGAGCAGGCGCGCGATAGTGGCGTTGTCCATGGCTGTGATTGAGATGCAGCAAAATAAAACCCATGTCCCTAAGAGGGACATGGGGCACGTGCTGCGTGTGCGGAAGAAAGCGCTGCGGCGTGGACAGCGCCCGCTTCCTAGTTGGTGAGAATAACCTGGTCGGCCTGCGGGCCTTTGCCGCCCTGGATAACGTCGAACTCGACCGGGTCGCCTTCCTTCAGGCTCTTGTAGCCTTCGGTTTGAATGGAGCTGTAGTGTACGAAGACATCCGCGCCGCCGTCATCGCGGCCGAGGAAGCCATAACCCTTGGCGTTGTTGAACCACTTCACTGTTCCCTTGTACTGTGCCACCGCGTTTGTCCCTTGCACCATCAGTCTTTCGCTCTCGCCTGGGGAGCCGGCGGCGAGGATGGTGCTGAGTAGACGTGGTGGGCGGGGCGGTGGCGTACGGTTTGAGACGCCGGGGTGCGCCGTGCTGGAGGGGATGTTTACATGGCGAAACTTGAGGCGGGCCTGTGTTTCGCGAGATGGGAAGTGAGCGTTTCCCCCCGAAGCTTTTCGTGCCGCTGCGAGCCAGAGATGAGGCCCGGCGCAAGCGCTCGACTGCGCTCAGGACGACGGGGTTGCGGCGGTTTGGCGAGCAGTGAAACGGCGGGCGTAGAGGGTGACGCCGATGAGGGTCTTGCCGTCGTGGATTTTGCCTTCGTCGATCATGCGGAGCGCTTGGGAGAGCGGGACGAGGTAGGTATCGATGCGCTCGTCCTCTTCGGGCTCCGCTTCGCCGGTGGTGATGCCGGTAGCGAGATAGATTTCCATCCACTCGGCGACGAAACCGGGGCTGGCGTAGTACTTGACGAGGCTTTCCCAATGTGTGGCGCGATAGCC
>CAXUEG010000214.1:0-3443 GCA_964249935.1 uncultured Terriglobus sp. | reverse complement strand
GGCTTCGCCCTGCGTGAGGTCCTCGGCGAGCAGGATGTTCATGGCCTCAGAGACGAAGCCGGGAGAAGCGTAGTAGCTGACGTGTTTGGACCACTTTTTGGCGCGGTAGCCGGTCTCTTCGATGAGCTCGCGCTCGGCGGCGTGGCGGGTGGTTTCGCCGGGGTCAACGCGGCCGGCGGGCAGTTCGAAGAGAAACTGGTTGGCAGCGTGGCGGAACTGCTGCTCGAGTACGAGGAGCGGGTCACCGGGATCGGTGGTCTCATCGACCGCGAGGACGACGACGGAGCCGTTGTGGCGGACCACGTCGCGGGTGGCGCGGACGCCGTTGGGCTCCTGGATTTCTTCGGTGTAGACGGAGAAGATTTTGCCGTGAAAGCTTTCGTGCGACGAGAGGATGTTGGCCTCGCCCTGCTTGAGTTCGGGAGCAGCGATGGGAAGCTCGGGCATTTGCGATGAAGCTGCCGCCCCATGAGTGGTTCGGGTCGGGTGGGCGGCTGCATCTTCGGTATGGGCCATGGATCGAAGCTAACACCTGGCGGCTGTCGAGAGCAGATGCGCTGCCGTAACCTGCATCCAACAAAGGTCGGGTACCATCTGACACGGGGCGGCACGCTCGCGCTACTTCACAGGCAAGAGAAATGCAATGACTGCAGAGTGTTACCCCATCTCCGTGCTGCCGCACTTGTCGCGGATTTTTGAGGAGTTTACGGAGATGCGGACGGCACCGGCGGATGCGCCGGTGCGGCAGTTTTACCCGTGCAGTCCCTGGGATCCGTGCTGGAAAGAGGGAACGGCTCCGCGGTTGCAGCCGGAGCGTGCGGAGCTGGTGCGAGTGTTGCGCGAGCAGAACGAGAGCTGGGGCTGCGGCGCCGCGACGCGGGCGAATCTGGACAGGCTGGCGGCAGGTGCGCGAGCGGTAGTCACGGGGCAGCAGGTGGGGCTGTTTGGCGGTCCGCTGCTGACGCTGATGAAGGCGGCGACCGCGATCCGGAAGGCAGAGGTGGCGAGCGAGGCTGGTGTGCCGCATGTGCCGGTGTTCTGGATGGCGACGGAGGACCACGACCTCCACGAGGTGAACCAGGCGGCGTTCCTGGGCAAGAATGGCGTGGAGGTGTTGCGGTCGGAGTTCCCGCAGCACGGCACGCGCGAGGTTGGGTCGCTGCCGCTGGGCGAGGCGATTATGCCGGTGGTGGAGCGGGCAGAAGAGCTGCTTGGCTTTGGGCCTGTTGCGGATCTGGTGCGCGAGTGTTACCGGCCGGGCGAGACGTTGGCGTCGAGCTTCGCGAAGCTGATTACGGCGCTGTTTCGCGAGTTTGGGTTGATCGTGATTGATGCGAGCCGGCGCGAGTTTCATGCGATGGGCGCGCCGGTGTTGCGGTATGCGATCGAGCATGCGGAGGAACTGCATGGGGCGTTGCTGACGAACAGCGAGGCGCTGCAGGCGGCTGGCTTCCATGCGCAGGTGCTGGTCGCGGAGAACAGTTCGCTCGTGTTTGTGGTGGATGAGCAGGGGAATCGCCTGCCGCTGCGGCGGGTGCCACGTGCTGGCGCGAGTGGCCGCGAGTGGAAGGCCGGGGCGCGGGTGTGGCGCGACGACGAACTGCTGGCGTTGCTGGAGGGCGAGCCGGAGCGGCTGAGCCCGAATGCGCTTCTGCGGCCGGTGTTTCAGGATGCGTTGCTGCCGACTTCGGCGTATGTGGGCGGGCCGGCGGAGATTGCGTACTTTGCGCAGTGCCGGGTGCTCTATGAGCGCATTTTGGGAGTGGTGACGCCGGTGCTGCCGCGGCTTTCGGCGACGCTGGTGGATGCGCCGGTGCGTGCGGTGATGCAGCAGCACGAGATCTCACTGCGCGATGCGCTGCAGCCGAAGGTGGACCTGCTTCAAAAGCTGGGTGCCAGGTCGGTTCCGGTGAAGGGCAAGCGGAAGATTGCCGCGGCCGGGAATGCGCTGGATGCGGAGCTTGGCGCCGTGACGCAATGGATGCAGGCCATGGATGAAAGCCTGGGGCGCTCGGCTGGCGTAGCCGCGAACAAGATGCGGTACCAGATGAACCGGCTGCGGCGGTTGGCGGCGAACTGGCAGGTGCAGAAAGAAGCGCACCTGAAGAAGCATGCGTCGGCGGTGAGCGATCTGCTGTTTCCGGAGGGGCATCCGCAGGAGCGGTTTCTGGCGGGTGTGGCTCTGCTGGCGCGGACGGATGTAGGTGTGCCGCGGATGCTGGTGGAAAATGCGGAGCAGGAATGCCCGGGACACCGGGTGTTCGGGATCTAATTGCAGCGAGTTAGCGAGTCAGCGTTTGGAGTGCTCTGCCCACCTTCGCCGCAAGAGCGGCGATGGCCGGGCACAGCTTTGTCGTCCGGCATTAGAATTCGCTGCATGGCGAAGAAGCAGACGGCGGCGAAGGCAATTGGATTTGAGGTGCTGTGTCCGGACTGTGGGGCCGTGTTGCGCGTGGATCCCGTGACGCAGACGGTCATCAGTCATACCTCGGCACCGCGCAAGAAGACGTTTGAAGATTTGACCGCGGCGGCTGCAGGTATGCGGGAGCAGGATGCGCGGCGGGACTCGCTCTTTGCACAATCGGTGGAGGCGCAGAAGAACCGCGACGACATCCTGAGCAAGAAGTTCGAGGAAGCGTTCCGGAAGGCGAAGGAGTCGCCGGATACGGGGCGGCCGCTGCGCGAGTTTGACCTGGATTAGAGGCTTGCCTGGCGACCCGTTCCGGTTCGGTTATCTGGCTTTCTTCGAGTAGAGATGCGGGTTCTCCGCTACGCAGGACGATAAGGCTGTCCTGTTCCGGTCGAAATGACAGCGGATTTTCAGTTACATAGGAGCGCTGATTGCGATCTGCGGAGAAGCGGCTGAACGAGATGGACCGGCTCGGGGACATGCTGCATTTCCCAGCGGCGGTGAATGCGGGGGCGACGCTGAATGTGTTGCTCACGGTTGCCGTGACCTGGTATGTGGAGCCGCGGTTTGCTTCGCTGGCGGGCGTGTGGGTTGCGGTGGTGCTGCTGCTGAATCTGGCGCCGGTGTTGTTGCTGCGGCTCGGGCTCCGGCCGGCGACGGTGTATCCGACGCTGCGGGAGATGAACTTCTTTCGGGACCAGCATAAGTTTTCGGATTGGGTGTATGTGGCGGCGAGCGCGAATATGGCGTTCTGGGTTTTGCTGGCGTGGACGTTGAGCGCTTTGCACCGGAGCGGCTTGGTGTTGGCGGGGCTGGAAGTTGTGGCGTTTCTTAGTACGTTTTCGCCGGTGCTGCTGCGAGCGGCGAGGCCGAACTGGTAGAGGCAGGCCTCTGAAGTTGGTGGCGCTTCGAAAAAGCAGGTCCTTCGCTGCGCTCAGGATGACAATCAGTGATGCGTGCTTCGCTGATGACAACTACAAGCAGGTCCTTCGCTGCGCTCAGGATGACAATCAGTGATGCGTGCTTCGCTGAT
>CAXUEG010000213.1:5140-5899 GCA_964249935.1 uncultured Terriglobus sp. | reverse complement strand
GGGGACTTGTCGCCGATGATCTTCTTACCCACCTTCTTTGTGTCGCGCGCCGTGGTATCGGCTGCCACCTTCGTACCGTGCACGGTATCTCTCCCGACCGTCTTGGTACCGCTTTCGGTCTTATTTGCGACCGTCTTCGTGCCGCTCTCGGTTTTCGCCGCAGTCGTCTTCGTGCCGCTCTTGGTCTTGCGATAGGTTTTCTTTGTGCCCGTCTTTACTGCACGACCCGTATCCTTCGTTGCCGCCGTCGTCTCATGGCCGGCGTTTTTCGTATCCTGGGTGGCCGTCTGGGCCAGCAACGGTGCCGCCATCAGGGTGACAGCCAGCATGCATGCAGCAACTTTACTCATACGTTCTCCTCGCATCGGGTGCGGAATGCTTCACCCCTAGATAGATGAGCAAACCCAGTTGTTCGTTGGACGTTGCGCGGCGCCGCAACGCATAAACGGCGGCGGGCGCTCCCCTGCTGGACCACTCTCTTGCCTGCCGGCAAGCACTTCAACGCAGCTGCCCAGCGTCGGGAATCGCAGTCCGTGTACCATCAAGTGCGATGCGGGATGGATCTTTTCGTCGCACACTGCGCGAACGATCCGGCGATCCCTGCGCTTGAACAGATTGCTTCAGGAATAAAGAGGAATATGGCAGCCATTGGCACAGCACAGGTGAACTACACCGCGGCACCGTCGCAAACGAATCGCGGGGCACTCGCCATCGTCACCACCTTGTTTTTCATGTGGGGCTTCTGCACGGTGCTGAATG
>CAXUEG010000213.1:0-5130 GCA_964249935.1 uncultured Terriglobus sp. | reverse complement strand
ACCAACGCACCATGGTCGTCGGCCTCGCCGTAATGGCTTTAGGAGCTCTGCTGGTGGTGCCCGCCGCGACCACAGCAAAATATCCGCTCTTTTTGGCGGTGCAGGTTGTCGTCGGCGCAGGCATCACAATTCTTCAGGTATCGGCAAACCCGTACGTCACGATTCTGGGGCCGCCCGAGACCGCGTCCAGCCGCCTCAACTTAACGCAGGCCTTCAACACCCTGGGAGACGTGCTCGCGCCATACTTCGGCAGCATATTGATCTTGGGTCGCGCGGTCGTAGAAGCTGCTCCCAAAGATCCTACGGCACTCACCGCCTACCATATTCGTCAGGCTGGTACGGTCAAGCTGCCCTACGTCGGGATCGCTGCAACACTCATCATTCTCGGTATCGCGATCGCCCTTTTTCGTTTTCCGCGCCTGGAGGTCACGCGCGACTTCAGGCCCAGCGACATGGCTTCCTCCAGCGACAGCATCTGGAAGCACTCCCACGTGTGGCTCGGAGCCTTGGCGATCTTTATCTACGTAGGCGCAGAGGTTTCCGTCGGCAGCTTTCTCGCTAAATTCATTGCAAGCCCGGCGATTGGCGGCATGACTCTGCAATCCGCGACGAAGATGGTCACGTTTTACTGGGCAGGCATGATGGTCGGTCGCTTCCTCGGCTCCTACGTCATGCAGCGGATCGCGTCGAATAAGCTGCTGGCTGCTTCCGGCATCGGCGGCTTTCTCGTTGTTTTGGCCTCAGTGCTTACGTCGGGTCACACGGCGATGTGGTTCATTCTTGCCGTGGGCCTGTTCAACTCCATCATGTTCCCAACCATCTTTACCCTTGGTGTGGCAGAGATGGGGCCGTTGACGGGTCGGGCATCCGGACTCCTCATCCAGGGTATCGTCGGTGGCGCCCTGATTCCTGTCATGATGGGTAAGCTGGCCGACACCTACGGCATCCACCTCGCTCTGATTCTGCCGTGTCTGTGTTACCTCTTCGTGATCTATTACGGGTTGAGCGGGTACCGCCTCAAGCCGGGCGAACCGCATTCTGTGATTCGCGCCATCTGATCTGTGCTTTGCCAATGGGCAGGCCCTCTCCGCAGAGTGGGTCTGCACCAGGCCCGCGAATCGGAAAAAGGTGAACGGTGCGCCGCAGGCGGATCCGTCCGGCTCATCGTTGTCACGAGGCTTGCGCTACCCTGAGTCAGCATGGCACGACGCAAAACCCACCCCGACGCGTCAGAAACGCATCGGCCGGAGCATCACTTCTTCAACCGCGACGAGAGCTGGCTGCGATTCAACAGCCGCGTCCTGGACGAGGCCGCCGACAATACCAATCCTTTGCTGGAGCGCGTCAAGTTCCTCTCCATTACCGCGTCCAACCTGGACGAGTTCGTCGAAGTGCGTGTCGCCTCCATCCTGCAGCGTATCGAGGATGGCTTCACCCTTCCAGCAAGCCACGATGATGACGGCCTAACGGAGCAGGAACGGCTCAACACCCTCGCCGACCAGATGCACCGGTTCGTCCATGCCCAATACGATTGCTGGACACGCGACCTGATGCCCGC
The DNA here is from genome assembly GCA_964249935.1 of uncultured Terriglobus sp. Lineage (GTDB taxonomy): Bacteria > Acidobacteriota > Terriglobia > Terriglobales > Acidobacteriaceae > Terriglobus. The sequence continues at coordinate 3,572 of CAXUEG010000213.1, read as the reverse complement.
GTTGGCCGCGCAAAAGATCGAGGTCCTGCGTTGGACCGAGCTCGACGCACAGTCCCAGGAAGCCGCCGAGCAGTACTACCGCAACGAGGTCGACCCGCTCCTCACACCGGTGACCATTGACCCCTCGCACCCGTTCCCGCGCGTGCTCAACAAGGCGCTCTGCCTGGCGCTGCTGCTTCGGCGTAAGCGGGGAAGAGTCAACAGCCTCGGCGTCATCACTGTACCCCGCTCGCTCAGCCGCATGGTGCCGTTGCCCGCCCTGCAGGGAATCTTTCGCTTTGTTCCGCTGCACGAACTCATCGAAGCGCACGCGCAGCGGCTCTTTCCCGGCTACCAGATCCTCGGCTGCTCGCCCTTTCGCGTTACACGCAACAGCAACCTGTACCTGCAGGAGGAAGAATCCCGCTCGCTGCTGGAGAGCGTTCGCGAAGAGCTGCACAACCGCCGCAAGGGGGATGTCGTCCGTCTCGAAATCGAAGCAGGGGCTGATGAATCTTTGCTCGAAGACCTCCGCATGAACTTCGACCTGGATCGCTGGCAGATCTTCCGTACCGACGGCCAGGTCAATCTAACCCGCATCGCCGACCTGTACGCCGCAGTCGATCGCCCCGACCTGAAGTTTCCCAAATTTCAGGGTCGTGAATATTCGCTGGACCGCGACAACGCTGGCAACACCCTCAACATCTTTGACACGCTGCGCAATCACGACATCCTGCTGCACCACCCTTTCGACAGCTACAACACCGTCGAGAAATTCATGGAATCGGCGGCGCACGACCCACTGGTGGTCAGCATCAAGCAGACGCTTTACCGCACCTCGTCGAACTCACCGCTCTTTCATGCGCTGCTGGAGGCTGCGCCAACCACCGATGTCACCGTCGTCGTTGAGCTCATGGCCCGCTTCGACGAGGACTCAAACATCCGCTGGGCACGCAGCCTCGAGGACGCCGGCGTGCAGGTCTATCACGGCCTGATCGGTCACAAAACCCACGCTAAGCTTGCTCTGCTCGTGCGTCGCGACCCGGACGGCGTGATCCGCCGCTACGCACACCTGGGAACCGGCAACTACAACTCGGTCACTGCCCGCTTCTACACAGATATCAGTTTCCTGACCGCGAATCCGGCGATCACCACGGCGGTATCGCGGGTCTTCAACTATCTGACCGCCCAGGCAGAACAACAGAGCTACCGCCCTCTTCTGGTCTCGCCCATCACGCTCGCGCAGGACCTGCTCAACCTGATCGCACGCGAAGCGGAGCACGCCCGCGCCGGCCGGCCCGCTCGCATCATCGCCAAGATGAACGCGCTACTCGACGGCAACACGGTGCAGGCCTTGTACGGAGCCTCGCAGGCCGGTGTCGAGATCGACCTGATCGTTCGCGGCATGTGCTCGCTGCGGCCGGGCGTGCGCGGCCTGAGCGAACGCATTCGCGTCCGCTCCATCGTCGGCCGCTTCCTCGAGCACAGCCGCATCTTCTTCTTCGGCAACGGCAGCAGCGTTCCTGCTGGTAGCCCCAGCGACACAAGCGAAGTCTACTGCGGCTCCGCCGACTGGATGCCGCGCAACCTGTACGACCGCTGCGAAGCCGTCTTCCCAATTGCTGCCGGTCCTCTCCGCAGCCGCCTTCGTAATGAAATCCTCGAAACCTACCTGCAGGACAATGTCAAGGCGCGTCTGCTGCAGCCGTCCGGCGAATATGTCCGCGCCCCACATCACGGCCCGCGTATAGAAGCTCAGGCGCACTTTATGGACCTGGCCGACAATCCAGTCGCAGTGCCGGTACTTTCTGCGGACGCGTCCTCCGCGCCGGTGCGGAAGCCAAGCACGAAACAAGCCACTGTCAAAAGGGCTAGGACAGCGCAGAAATCAAGCGCTCCCTAACCCAAGCGCCGCCACCGCGAGTCTCATTCTGCCGCTACCCGGCCCGCACGCAATCCTGGATGAGTTCAACACAACGGTCAGAATGTGGTGACCATGAAAGAGCAGATCTGCCCTTTCACAGAACAGGCGCCGCTCCTACTGCACCGCCACCGGGTACGTGTACGTATGCCGCAGCGTGCCGTCGCTGGAGACAGCGGTAATGGTCAGCAACTGCGTGCCCAGTGGTGTACCGGTCACTGGCGTTCCACCGCCGCCTGTTCCAGCACTCGACCCGCCGCTGTTCAGGTTGTTCGTCGAATCCACTGTGCTCAGGGAACATCCGCCCGCTGCGAACAGGACGCAGCACGCCATCAGCAGCACCGCTCCGATCTGCCGCGTTCGCCTGAACGGCAGCAGTAACAAGGCCGCCATCGTCATGCTCGCTCCGGTCAGCAGCGGTGTACGCGAGGCCCGAATAACTTTGCCGCTCTGCGTCGTCGTAGTTACCGTCAATCCGGCGGAGCCGCCCGCCACAATCGTGGACGGCTGGAACGCGCAGCTAATCTGGCTGCCGCCAGGCGGCGTGCACGTAAGCACGACCGGCGCGCTGAACCCGTTTGAAGCCGCCATGCTCACGATCCCACTTCCACTGCCGCCCTGCGGAATCGTCAGATTCGCGGGGTTCAGGGAGATGATGTAGTCCCCAAAGGACACCACCGCCGTGGCAGAGGTGCCCGGCAGGAAAATACTGTCGCCGCTGTACGCCGCGGAAAAGCTATGCTGCCCGGCGCTGGAGCCATACACGTTGATCGCCGCCGTCGAGGTGCCGGTGCCCGTCGCACCCAGCGCCGCCGTACCCACCGTCACCTGACTACCGCCACGCACGTCATAGAACGTGACGGTTCCCGTAGGCACGCCGATGATCCCGGCCCCGGCGCCGGTCAAGGTCGCCGTCAACTGGATCGTCTGTCCTGCATTCGCGTAGCTCACGCTCGGCTGCAGCGTGATCGCCGGGACGACTCGCGCCGTCAACACTCCCATCGCGGCCGACGTGCTTCCGTAGCATTGCGTGTCGCCGCCGTAGACCGCCGTCAGCGAATCGCTTCCCGCCGGCAGTGTCCCCGTCACGCTCACGGTTCCGCCGCTCAGCGCGCCATTCGCCACAAATGCGTTGTTCGAAAAAAACGTCACCTGGCCGGTGCATGTTACGGAAGGCGTTGGTGTACCAGCCGGAACATTAAAGCTCGGCACCACCGTAGCGGTGAATGTCGTCGGCTGCCCTGCCAAAGGCGGCTGCGGAGACACCGACAGACTCGTAGTTGTGGAAGCTTTGCCTTGCGCTACCGTGACCGTCGTTGCCGTCGACACGCTGGTGGCGTAATTCGAATCGCCGCTGTATGTCGCGGTGATGGCGTGTGTGCCCACTTGCAGCGTTGCCACGGTAAAGGTCACATACCCGTTCCCCAGCGTCGCCGTCCCAATAACACCCTGCAGGCTTGACTTGTAGGTGATGGTTCCTGTCGGCGCGCCGGCGGCATACGAGCCCGGCGTGACGCTTTCCGTCAACGATGTCGTCGAGCCGAAGGTGATTGCAATCGGGCTCGCCGCAATCGTCGTCATCGTTGGGATCAGCGGCGCGCTCACCACCACCGCCGCGGAACTCGCTGCGGCATAATTCGTGTCGCCGTTGTACACCGCCACAAGGCTGTTG
>CAXUEG010000212.1:4616-5922 GCA_964249935.1 uncultured Terriglobus sp. | reverse complement strand
GCGGATTCTGTCGGCTGGTACTCACGGGCGGCATGCCTCGGATTCTTCTTCGCCCTACACACCTCACTAACCTCCGAGCCCAACCCGCTCACAGCCGATTCATACCCCGGCTGTGCTACGCTGCGTCTCTAAGGCACCCCTGGAGATCCACTGTTGAACGCTGAAGTTTTGCGCATACATCCCGACGAGCCGGAGGCGGGTCTGGTTCGCTACGTTGCCGAGCACCTTCGCTCCGGCCAGGTTGCCGCCCTGCCCACCGACACCTTCTACGGCCTCGCCGTGGATCCAATCAATTTGCACGCCGTCGAGCAGATTTACGAAATCAAGACTCGCGCCCGCCACAAACCGCTGAGCCTGCTGCTGGCCGAAACCGCTCAGGCATACGAAGTCGCCCGCGACCTTGACGGCGCATTCGACACCCTCACCGAACAGTTCTGGCCCGGCCCACTCACGGTGATCGTCAAGGCCGGCTCACGCCTCCCGCTGCGCGTCACTGCCCACACCGGCAACGTCGCCATTCGCGTGCCGGAGGCGGCGATTCCCCGCGCCATCGTGCAGGAGCTCGGCCTGCCGATCACGGCAACCTCGGCAAACTTGGCCAACATGCCCGAGTGCACCTGGGCCGGCTGCGTGCGCGACCAGCTCGGCAATCAGGTGCCGCTCATCGTCGACGGCGGACCCACCGCTCACTCCATTCCCACGACCATCGTCGACCTCAGCGGCGGTGGTAACTCGTGGATGATCCTACGCCAGGGCGCCATTCCCACCCATGCCATCGCCCTGGCCCTGCAGCGGTAAACATGGCCGCCGCACGCAGACCAGATCGCCGCCGGCGCTTGCCGTTGCTCGGCTGGTTGTTGCTGCTGCTTCTGCTCGCCGCCACGGGCTGGTTCGCCTGGCTCTACCACCAGATTGACAAAGTCGGCCGCGTCGATGACGCACATTTCTCCGACGCCATCGCCGTCTTTGGCGCCGCACAGTACGTCGGCCATCCCTCGCCCGTCTTCCATGCCCGCCTCGACCACGCGGTCTCGCTGTACGAGCGGCAGATCGCCCCGCTCATCATCGTGCTCGGCGGCAGCAGCGACGATCAATCCACGCAAACTGAGGGCTCTGTTGGTCGCGACTACTTGCTCGCCCGTGGCGTGCCCTATGACCATATCCTCGCCGAAACCGAGTCGGTCGACACCGAACAGCAGGCAGAGCGCCTGGCTGAGATCGCGCGGGAACGCGGTCTTCGCTCTGTGGTCGTTGTCAGCGATCCAAGCCACCTCTTTCGCATCGCGGAACTTTGCCAGGAGCAGGG
>CAXUEG010000212.1:0-4606 GCA_964249935.1 uncultured Terriglobus sp. | reverse complement strand
GGGCCTCGACGTCTACACCTCGCCCCGCTCCACCTTTGGCACCATCTCGCCAACCGACCGCCGCGAGCGCGTGCTTCACGAAATGCTTAGCTACACCGCCCTTCGTTTTCACCTTCAGGCCAGCTTTCTCCACCGCTGGCTCCAGGGCAGGGAAGAACTCTGATGTTCAACGAGGCAGAAGGAGCTACCGTCTCTGAAGAAGCCAATCGAGGAATCGGCTCAGGCCCGGCTCATGCACCACAAACACAGTCTTATACAATCGGTCCGGATACCTTTTTAGCCGCGAGCACGGTCTCACCGGCAGGAGCAGCAATTGCAATTGGCAGTAAAGCAGAAAACCGGGCGTCTGCCGGTTCTAGCGTCGTGTGTCGTTTCCACCCTCGCTCTCGCCGGGAGCCTCGGATGCGGGAACACCTACCGTCCGGTCGTCAACGCGATCAATCCCGTCGGTCCTTCATCGCAGCCTGAGAAGTATGCGCTCGCCCTTGCCGACCCTGGCAGCGGCGGTCTCGGCGTGGCCACCCTAATCGACTTTTCGGGTGACACCGTAATCGGTACCCTGAACACAGCTCCGGCTCCCACGTTTCTCGGCCTCAGTACCGCGAACGAAGGCTATGTGCTCCACCAGGGAACCGGCTTGATTGAGGCATTTACCGCCTCCCAGGTCACGCCGACGACTCCCACCTTCATTACTCGCAACGTGACCAACACCACGCTGCCCGCCGGCTCCGCGCCGCTTACTGCGCTAGCGCTGCCGAACCCGGGCGCGCTCTACATCACAGAAACCGGAACCAGCCGCGTTGCCGCCCTCACCTCAGGCTCGCCGCCAACCATCCGGCAGGAATTTCCGGTCGGTCAAAACCCTACCTACGTCGTTGGCGCCAACACCTCACAGCGCGTTTTCGTGCTCGCTGCGGGTGCAAATCCGGGGGTTGACCTCGGCACCGCCACGGGCGTTGAAAACACCGCCTCCAACGCCGTCAGCAGCACCATCACGGTCGGTCGCAATCCCGTTTACGGCGTCGTCAATGTCGACACACGCCGCGTCTTCGTAGTCAACAAAGGCGGTGACTCCGCCAGCGGTGCTAACGGTACCGTCTCTGTCATCAACGAGCAAGGCAACGTCCTCGATACTGTCCCGCGCATCGTCGTAGGTCCCAACCCTGTCTGGGCCGACGTGGCCACCGGCATCAACGAACTCGCGGTCGTCAACGCTGGTGATGGCATCAGCGCAGGCTCACTCAGCGTCATCAACATCCCGCTCTGTTCGGTGACCACCATCACCACGACGAACCCCACCTGCGATGCCAACAATCCTACCGACGCGACTGGATTTGGCAACATTCTCGCTACCATCCCAGTCGGCATCAACCCGGTGATGGTTGCCGTTCTCCAGGATCAGAACAAAGCTTATGTCGCGAACGCTGGCAACGGCCAGCCAGGCACCAGCACCGTCTCCGTCATCAACTTGCAGACACTGGTCAAAACAGCAGATATCCCGATCGGCGGAACGCTGAACTGGATTTCTGCCACGAGTGGAACGCCCACCGGCAAGGTCTACGTGACTGCGAGCTCTACCCAGATCGCCACCGTCATTCGCACCGACACCGACGCTGTGGAAGCAACCGTCCCACTCCAGGGATACGGCATCGCTATCAAAGTCACTGCACCGTAAATCCGCTTCTATGAACTGGTTGAAGGGCCGCGCTTACCACGGCCCTTCAACAATTCGGAACGCTCTTGCACTCCGATACAGGTGGCGTGAATACTTGGCGCTACTCACCGCTGCTGCCCATTTTTGGATCTGCCGGCGATCGACCTGATGGCGCGGCTTGCCTTAAGCTTGCTTCCGGTCTCTCTCTTCTGGGTTCGTCTACGCAGCTGAAGGCCGCCGTTCATCGCTCCACAAGAGACGGAGCGAGCTTAGAAGCCTTGGCTCATCTCAAGGCACGATCGTTACGTCTGCTGCCCAACCAGCAGGATAGGTAATGTCGGCGTCGCCGACCCGCCCTCATCCTCGATCGTGACTCCGAAATTCGCGGCGAGCAGCCCCTTCGGCAGCTGCGGCAATACCACCGTCGCATACCCATGCCCATCCGGCTTGAACAAGCCTGCCGGTACCGGCTGGTGTCCTTCGCCCGCCGGAATCAGCCAGAGCTCATACGTCTTGTACGGCTGCAGCGTTTCCAGGTTGCTCCCTTGGAAGACTACGGTGCCGCGCTCCGGCAAGTAGGCAACCCGCCCGCTCGGCGCCGCTGCCGCATCCGTCCGCGCCAGCAGAAAATGCTGTGACGCCGGACTCTGCAACGTCTGCATCACCGTTTCTGCCCTGGCGGCACTCGCCTCCGCTGCAGCCAGCGAACTTTGCTGCTGCGACACCTGCTCGCGCAGATTGAAGTCGTCCCGCAATGTGAACACGGCCGCCACCGCCAACGCAGCGGCCATAGCCCAGCCGGTCCATGCCATCCATCCCGCAAACACGTTCGAGCGCGGCTCCTCCGCATCGCGGTCCCGGTAAGAGCTAAACGCAAAGTGCTCTTCCCGTGCTGCGCCGGACGGGACAAACCTGTCCTGCACGTCAGAGATCGCGTCTAGAGGTTCTCTGCGACGCCGTCCCGAATACGCCTCAGGGTCGGGTGGTAGTTCCGGTTCGCGTATGCGCTGCGCAGTCTCTGCCGCAAAATGCTGCTCGAACATCGTCACGGAATGTGCGGTGGCGGTAGTCGCCAACGACCGAGCCTCACGTGGAAACACCTTGGGATCGGGTGAAAATGTGTGCCGGTCTGCCCCAAAACTGGCGGGATCGCCCGCAAGGCCGTCCGCGCCTGGCATCGACCCCGCAGGCGCCGTTTCCGGATTCACCGTGCCAGGTTCCTGCAGCATCCGCGGTACTGGCAGGGACGACGCTGAGGTGCCTGCCGCCGCCCGCATCTGCTGCGATCGCGAAGGAAAGGTGCGCGTCTGCGGCGGCTTCGAAGCATTCAAAGCTGGCGTTCCCTCTGGATCCGCCAAACGATCCGCTGCGACCGGGTGCTGTGTTCTTACTGGCGTTTCCTGGGAGCGCCGCACGGGTGCGCCGTTCCCGCTCACAACGCCGCGGTCCGCCGCGAAGGTCTGGCCAGCCCTCAGGTCGCCATCCTCACGTACCACAACATCCACAGGCACGGTGCGGCGTTCGCGTGCCACCTGCTTCAGCAGCCGCTGCCGCGTCAGCGCGGGCGGCGTGTGCTGCGGAGCTGCCAACGCGAACAGTGCCAGGTCGCCTCGGATGCTTGCAAGCTCCTCCCGTGCTGCCGTGGACTTGCGCAGCATCACGTCGACCTGGCTTCGCTCCTCACCTTCCAGCAAGTCCAGCGCGTAGAGGTTCAGGTCTTCGGCGGTAATCGTCGGCTCCATCACGCAGTCATCGCCTTTCTCAGCAAGAGCAGCGCCGTTCGTATTCGTGTCTTCACCGTGCCCAGCGGGTCGCCCGTCGTGTCCGCGATCTCCGAGTGCGTCAAACCGTCGAAAAATGCCATCTCCAGCGTCTTGCGTTGCTCTACCGGCATCCGCCCCATCACCGCCCGCGCCCGCTCGATCAGGTAGTTGCGTTCCGCGTCATCAGCCACATCCACGCCGGACGGCAGAACCACCTGCTCCACCGACTCCGACGGCTTCTGCCGCCGCAGCATATCGATCGACCGGTTGCGCGCCACCACCGCCAACCAGGCTCCGATCGTCACCCGGTTCACTACCATTGTGTCGGGTTTGCGCCAGATCTGCATGAATACTTCCTGCAGCACGTCTTCCGCCGCACTCGGGTCCCGCAAAACGCGCAGCGCAACCGAGTACACCACGCGCGAGTAGCGGTCAAAGAGCGCGGCCATTGCGTTCTCATCCCCCTGACCGACCAACGCCAGCAGCGTGCCGTCTTCCATGGCAGCCAGTGCACTCGCCGGCGTGACCTTCGGCGTCTCCACAACCGAGGAACGCACCGGCTTACCCGCTGGATGCGACCGCAACGCGTTTCGGCGAAAAGAGATGTCCGTTTCTTCCATACCGTTTGACACCGTGAAACGCCGGACGCTGCCGCGCAAGGCGCAAAGCATGCTCACGATCAGGGCGACGCACCAAAGTGTACCGCGCCACAAGCGTGCCACCGCAATCACCCTCCCGGGAACCCGGACGAACACAGGAATGAGACCATCGTGGTATGCCAAGGCTTGATGTATCCATGCGCTCCGACGGCACGAGCCCAGACTCTATGGACCCTGGATCCATGAGCCTAGGCTCCAAGCGTTTGGACAAGCTTCTCGTCGAACGCGGCCTGGTCGCCTCGCGCGAACGCGCCTCCGCTATGGTTCTCGCCGGCCGTGTGCTCGTCAACGAGCAGAAGGTCACCAAGGCCGGCACGAGCGTCGCTTCCAACAGCACCATCCGGCTCCTCGGCGATGACCTCCCCTTCGTCAGCCGCGGCGGCCTCAAGCTCCAGGGTGCGCTCAATCATTGGCACATCGACCTCACCGGCCGCGCCTCTGTCGACATCGGCGCGTCCACCGGCGGATTCACCGACTGCATGCTGCAGCGGGGCGCGGCCCGGGTCGCCGCGGTCGACGTCGCCTACGGC
>CAXUEG010000211.1:5409-5976 GCA_964249935.1 uncultured Terriglobus sp. | reverse complement strand
AACGCGAGCACGGCGACCATCTACAAGCATGCGCTCGACAGGTCGCAGGAAGAGTGGGACCACGAGATCGGAGGTCACGAACCGGATGCGCCGAAGTCTTCGGCCTTCAGTGTCAAGGTCGGGCTCGACTGGGAAGAGGCTCTCTTTTCGAACGATCTGCCACACACACGGCGGGTCGCGTTGCGCACGTCGCTGGTGATGAGCCCGCAGCCCGGCAGCGTCTTCGCGGTGCTGTCGCGGCTGGTGCGGCTAGGCCTTGGCGGGACACAGGGCAAGGGCAACCAGCACGTGAGCTGGATTCACGCAGCCGACTACGTGCGTGCCATGGACCTGATGCTCAGGGATTCGCGCTGGAACGGTGTTATGAACCTGTCGGCGCCCGAGGCTCCCGTGAATCGCGACTTCATGCGGACGCTGCGAGAGGCCTGGGGCGTGCGCTTCGGTCCGCCCGCGCCCGAGTGGGCGATCCGCCTTGGCACCTTTCTGGTGGGCACCGAATCGGAGCTGGTGCTGAAGAGCCGCTGGGTCTACCCCAGACGCCTGGAGCAGGAGAGCTTTCCGTTCCTC
>CAXUEG010000211.1:3138-5399 GCA_964249935.1 uncultured Terriglobus sp. | reverse complement strand
GCAAAGCGCGGCTGGAGATCTTGTCCAACAAATGCGTCGGAGTTCCTCGACAGACTGACGCGGGTGGTCCGCGCGACTACGCTTCTTCTGCGCCATGAACCGGCGGCCGGGGAAAGCCGCCGCCGAAGCGGTATACCAGCGCGAGCACGATCGTGCCGAGTACCAGGCTTAGCAACGCATCTACCAAGAGCTCGCCGCGCGCTCCCGACCAATGGCCGTGCAGAGTCGAGCCGGAGCCGTCGAGCGCCACGGAGCCCGCGATCGCCGCGTTGCAGGCCGCGATACAGATGGCGTACTGTGTCGCCGACAACGGGTTGTCGCGGCCGACAATCTGAAACACGAGCGCGCTGGTCGCGGTGTAGTTGATGCCCGCCATCACGTTATAGAAGCAAACGCCCGCCAGAAAGACCGTCGCTGGCGCGATGCCGCGATTGAGCAACGCAATCATGGCGAGTGAGCCCAGGCCCGCGAACATCGCCGGCGCGATGAAGAGCAAACGGCGGTCGTAACGGTTGCTCAGCGGGCCGCCCAGCGCGGATCCCGCGATACTGGCGACGGCGAGGACCACACCGCTGATGAACGCGGTGCGCTCGTCGCTGACGCCGAAGTCGCGCCCGATGCCACCGAACAGGTTCTGCATCGCAAACGTGGCTGACGGCACGATAAAGACCAGCAGGGCGAACCAGTAACTGCGCTCTCGCGCGGAAAGCAGGAGGTTGCGGCCGAGCTCGCGCATGGCAGCGCCCGCGCGCTTGGGCACGCGGTCTTCTTTCGCGGTGAAGAGCAGCGGCGAAGCGGAGAGCAGGATGGGCAGTGGAACGAGCACCGCGGCTGCGCGCGGCGACAGATGCCGGATCTCCCACACGGAAAGATAGCCGCACGCACCGGTCAGGCCCAGGTAAGCGATGTTGAGCCAGGCACTCGCCGCGCTCTGCCGCGCGGGCTCGACCAGGTTGGGCACCATGCCGCCAATCGTGCTGGAGTACATCTGGGTACACAGGTACCCAAGCAGAAGAACGATGATGAGCAGGTTTGCTGCGGCACCGTAACCGCCGTTCGCCCCGGCAGCAGAGGTGAGCAGTACACCTGTGCCAAGGCAGAGCGCACCGCCCACCGCAAGCAGCATGGCCCAGGCGCGGCGGCTCAAGCCGCAGTCCACCAACGGCGTGAACAGGAAACTCAGGTAGCTTGGCGTCAGGATCAGCGCGGTGATCGTGGCCTCGCGCGCGTTGCTGACTCCGCGTGCCGTTAGCAGCGTTGCCAGCGCCACCGCGACAAAGCCGTTCATCGAGCCGGATGCGGAATACAGGATGCCGACGAGCCATGTGGGGAAGCGGCGTTGCACCGGCTCTGGCGCAGCGGGACGCATACGATGGGTGGACACTGCGGGTATCGTAAACGCGTTCGGCAGTGCGCGTTTCGTCGCATGCGAAAGGCCCACCCATTTGGGTGGGCCTTTCGGCGGTACGCTGATGGCGGCGGCCTATTCGCCGGACACGACACCGTGCGCGGCCTTGTCTTCCTTCTTCTTCTCGTTATTGGCGCGCGCGCCCATCGACTGCTTTACATAGTCGTCGGCCTTGGCCAGGTCATCCTTGACCGCGGGAGCATTCCCGCAGTCGGTATCGGCCTTGCGGCGGTACATTAGGTTCAGGTATTGCAGGGCATCGTCGTAATCGGTGCGCAACTGCACCGCCTGGTCCAGGTGATCGATGGCCTCGGTTACCAGCGAGGTGTTGGCTGCCTTGATCTTGGCGCAGGTGTCCTTCGACATTTTGACGTTGCCCTGGCCGTCGTCCTTCAAGCCGTTCTCACCCAGCAGCTTGACGGCGTTGTTATACGCTTCAACGAAGTTGACCGCGCCAATGGTGTAGTGCGCCTCGGCGTCCTTCGGGTCGACCTGAATGACCTGCATCTCATACTGCTTGGCTTCCACCGGCTGCTTGATGTTGCGATAGATCGAAGCAAGCTGCTGCAGCGAGGTTTTGTCGCCGGGATGATCCGCCAGGTACTGCTTGAAGATGCCGATGGCGTTGTTGGCCGTCTTCATGTTGGCGTCGTCCGTCGAGTTCGGGATTACCAGGTAGGAGTACGCCGTGCCCAGGTACAGGTCGGCCATGGGCAGCTTTGGATCAAGGCGCTTCGCCTCTTGAAAGAAGCCGATCGCCTGCTCATACTGCGCGTTCTTGAACGACTGCACACCTTTGTTGATGTCGTCGCGCGCTTTCAGCTGATTGCAACCTGAAAGCAGACTCATCGCG
>CAXUEG010000211.1:0-3128 GCA_964249935.1 uncultured Terriglobus sp. | reverse complement strand
CTCATCGCGAGCGCCAGGGCAGCCGCGGCTGGAACACGTCCGTTGAGTTACATCGAGCCAAAAGTCTCCGTCACTTGCCGCATGCAGATTCCGTTCATCCTGGGAGGTAATGGGAGGCGCAAAGTGTGGCCGCGCTCTTGTGGAAGTGATTGTATCCGCTGATTTGCATTTGTGACCAGAGTTCCATGCACTTCAAAGTAGCGGACCTTGTATACAGCCCTCCCGCGAGCGAGTGATCGGTTCAGGAGACAACTCCGGTATAGCACGAAGACGCTACCGCCGGATGCGACGAACGTCGAAGTTAAGCCCAAGTTGTGCGGGAATGCTGCTGCGGAGTACGGTCGACCCCTCCGTGTGCGGCGCTGTGCGGCGCTGCGCGTCGCTGCATCGACCACAAGCGCCGCGTGGCGGGAGCTTGAGCCTGAACAGAGGAGCCGGCTACATGGCAACGGGCCGCGGAACCGGTGCTAGCCGACAGAGAGCAGACAAAACACAGAGGACGGTGTCGCCACCGTCCTCCGTCTGCGTTCCTGCCTTGCGACTGAACCGGCCTACTGACCCGATTCCACTCGCGGCGTGATGATGCCTATGTTGTCGACGCCGGCGGCGTGACCGTCGTCGATGACCGGAGTGACCGCCGCAAAGTCGAGCGCCGGATCGCCCTTGACGAACATCACCTTGTCGTTGCGTGCTTCAAAAATCGTCCGCAGCTTCTCGGTCAGATCCGTCAGGTTCAATGGCGGATCTTCGTTGATCTGGTACGTGGGCGTGCCCTTGCCGTTGGCCTTCACCTGCACCACGATGGTGCGGTTGTCCACGTCGGCGGTCTTGTCTTTTGGCGGTTGCGGCACCAGCGTGTCCAGGCCGCGCACTACGTTGGGCTGGATGACCATGAAGATGATCAGCAGCACCAGCAGAACGTCGATCAGCGGCGTGACATTGATGTCGGAGCGTGCTCCTTTGCCGCCGCCTCCTCCCATGCCCATGGTCGTATCTCCCTCTGCCGCCGGAGCGGCCTATCTCACCGCGGAGCGGCGGTTGTATGCACTAGCCAGGATGGCTTCGAGGCCGCGGCCCGTGCACGAAGAGCGTTCTCCCCGGGACCGGCCGGCCGTTTGCCGGGCAGCGGTCCTCCAGAGAGCTGGTTACATCAACGGTTTGTCCGTCAACATGCCGAGCTGGCTCACGCCCGCGGCACGGATTCCGTCGACTGCGGTCATCACCGAGCCATAATTGGCGCGCTGGTCACCGCGGAAATACACCCGCTTGTCTGTCTTGTTTTCAAGGCGTGCCGAGATCTTCTCACCGAGCGAGTCCGGAGCCACCTGGTCACCGCCAAGATAGGTCTTGCCATCGCGAGTGACCGCGACCACAACCGAATCTTCCTTGTTGGCGTCTTCCATCACCACTGCTGCGGTCGCCTGCGGCAATTCCACGTTGACCTTGTTGTTGAGCATGGGCGTAACGACCATGAAGATGATGAGCAACACCAGCATCACGTCCACCATCGGGGTGACATTGATGTCGGAGTTTACCGCCTTGCCCTCATCACGAGTTGCGAGTGCCATGTGCTTGGCTCCGTCTTCTGAATCTGCATTTGCGAGGTTGGCTGCCCGGGGCAAGCTTGCCCCGGGCTTTCTAGCCGACTCTCGCGGATGTGCCCGCCTTATGCAGGCCCAGGCCGATCGTTTAGCGCTGCGACTGCTTGATGAAGTAGTCGACCAGCTCGGACGAGCTGTTGTCCATCTCCACGTCGAAGGCTTCCACCTTATTGGTGAAGTAGTTGAAGGTCATTACGGCGGGGATGGCAACCAGGAGACCGAGCGCCGTCGTGACCAGGGCTTCCGAGATGCCGCCGGCAACCGCGCCGATACCGGCGGTCTTCTGCGTAGCGATTTCCTGGAAGGCGTGCAGAATGCCGACCACGGTGCCGAGCAGGCCAATGAATGGCGCGGTCGAACCGATGGTGGCCAGCGACCCCAGACCACGCTTCAGCTTGGCGTGAACGATCGCCTCCGAACGCTCCAAGGCGCGCTTGGACGACTCGATCTGCTCGTCGGTGATGGTGCCGCCCGAACCGTAGGAGCGGAACTCCTGCAGACCGGCGGTCACTACTTCGGCGAGGTGCGACTTCTTGGAACGATCGGCGATCTTGATGCCTTCGTCGAGGCGACCGTCCTTCAGTGCGCCGGCGACTTTGGGAGCAAATTCGCGCGACTGCGAACGGGCTGCCGAGAAGTACAGGGCACGGTCGATCATCACGGCCAGCGACCAAATCGACATGATAAAGAGGATGCCGACGATGACATCGTCAATCCACCCCATGTGCTTCAACATGTCGAGGATGGAGAAACCGCCGCCGGAGCTGGCCGGGGCCGCCGCGGCGTCCTGGAACAGCATGCCAAGGGTGGCGGGAACGTGTGCAAACAGTGTGGTGGCGTGAGCGAGAATCACGAGATTCAGTCCTCCAGGATCGACTGCATGGGGTTGAAACTGCGTTGGGCAGAGGCACAAGCCTGCATGGCCGGCCCAAAACTTTAGCGAAGCTGTGCGCCCGTCGCATTGTCTGGCCGCAGTAGCAGCAGACTGCCGACGGACAGAGATTCCGGCCCCGTTTTCACGGTGGCCGGAATCGAGGCGTTAGCCGCCGAAGGTGAAGTTGACCGTCACCGTGGTGTCGACCTCGGTGGGGTCACCGTTCAGCAGGTAGGGCTTGTAGCGCCATTGCCGAACGGCATCCAGGGCGGAGGCGCGCAGCATCTCCGGACCGGAAACCACCTGCAACGACTCAATGGTGCCACTCTTGGAGATGATCGCGTGCAGGACCACCGAACCCGAAACGTGCGCCGCCTTGGCGATCGCCGGATAGGTCGGCGTGGTCTTGGTGATGATTGAACCCGCGGCAACACCGCTGGAGATCTTCACCGGACCGGTCGGCTTCGGCGGCGCCGCGGGCTTGGCTACCACCACCGGGTTGGTGTTCAGGCCCATCGATCCCATAATGCCACCGGCAGCCCCTGCACCACTCCCCATACCCGCACCGACCACCCCCGTTTGAACCGGCGGAGGCGGAGGCGGTTCCTTGGTCATGTCGATCTTTTTCGGCACCTTGGTCGGCGCGGTCATGG
>CAXUEG010000210.1:0-5984 GCA_964249935.1 uncultured Terriglobus sp. | reverse complement strand
CCATCCACCGGGGCCCGAATGCAGGCATGTAGCTGAACCTAAGCCTGTAGGCCACCCGGCCTCTTTCTAAGCGCATTCCCGACCGAAACTTCAAGCGCATACCGCCCGTACCACACGCAGCGCGTCTACGCCGGGCAAATGTGCCTGCGCCGTCGCCCCCTGCCGCAAGCTCGCTTGCCGCTCTCCAGCCGATAACGCAAGCAGCGGCAGCTCCGCACCTCTATGCTTGAAGGAGCACGGTTGATGGGATAACCGTTTTGCTCCGTTTAGGTGGCGTCAGTGCCCGAAATCATCGATCTGCCGAGGAGATCAAACCGCTCACGTAAAGCGCTCCTCGTTGCTGCCAGCCTTGCGGCCTTGCTGTGGGCAGGCGGACGCTTGCTTGACTTTTATGTGGATGCGCTTTGGTTCAGCTCCGTTGGGTACCTGACGGTCTTTCGCAGGACGCTGGTGCTGCAGTGGGGCATCTTTGCGCTCTTCTTCGTAGCGACCTTCACTCTGCTTTTCGGCACCTTTCTGTGGCTGCAAGGCAGGCTTCACGGCAGCACGGGTCTCGTGCGCTCAGTACTTGTCAATGGCCAACCGTTGACCATGAACCTGGGCAAATGGCTAAGGCCCGCGGCGTTGGTCGGATCACTGTTTGCTGCGTGGGTGAGCGGTTCCGCATTGTCTGCGGACTGGCCGACATTCGCATTGTGGATCTACCAGAAGAAACAAGCGCCTGGCACGCTCGATCCAGTCTTTGGGAAACCGATCAGCTTCTACCTGTTGACGCTTCCAGTGTGGCAACTGATCGCGGGTTGGCTTCTGGTTATGGCAGTGCTGTTACTTGCCATGGCTGGTTTGCTGCAGGCCTTGCGCAGCCGCCCGGATCTGCAGGACTTCCGCTTTGCGGGTGTCGACCTCAGCCGCTGGCGCGGTGTTCACGCAGCCGTTGCGTTGTTGTTACTCACATTGTCGTTGCGCGCATGGCTCGGCCGCTACAGCCTGCTCATGGGCGAGCACACCATCTTCTCGGGCGTGACTTACAGCGACGCGCATGTTGAATTGCCCGGACTCTCCCTTGTTGCGGTCGTGCTGCTGCTGGGTGCGATCGTAGCCCTTTACAGCGCGGTGCGCCGTTACGGAGCTCGGTGGATCGCAGTCGCCGTCCTGCCGGGCGTTCTCCTGTATGTCGCGATTCAGGGCGCATACGCGGCGGTCGACACCTTCATCGTCAAGCCGAACGAACTCGTGAAGGAAGAACCTTACATCCGAAACAACATCCAGGCGACGCGCGCTGCCGATGCCGATGCAGCCAGGAATCAGCCGAGCCTGCAAAACATTCGACTGTGGGACGTGCGGGCCCTGCAGGATACGCTTCGCCAAATTCAGGAGATCCGCACCTATTACGATTTTCCTGGCATCGACATCGATCGGTACATGCTGGACGGGCAGTTGCGCGAGGTGATGCTGGCCACCCGCGAGCTAAGCTCGGACAAGCTGCCCGAGAGCAGCAGGAACTGGATCAACGAGCGCCTTATCTACACCCACGGCTACGGCGTGACCATGAATCCAGTCAACGGGTTCACACCGGAAGGGCTGCCCACGCTTCTGCTCAGCAACATGCCCGTGCAAAGCACAGTACCTTCTCTTCACATTGAACGTCCGCAGATCTATTTCGGGGAGATGACCGACACCGATGTTTACGTGAAGACGCATCAGCAAGAGTTCGATTTTCCGCAGGGCCAATCGAACAGCCTGAACAGCTACACCGGTTCCGGGGGCATCGTGCTTGGCAATTGGCTGCGTCGCGCCATCATCGCCTTGGAGCGTGGTGACCTGGCGAAACTGCCGTTCAGCGACGATGTCACGCCGGAGTCGCGCTTGCTGATGCGGCGAAACATTCAGGACCGCGTGCTCACCATCGCTCCATTCCTGACGCTCGACCCTGATCCATACATGACGGTCGGCGAGGACGGTCGGCTCCGCTGGATTCTGGACGGATTCACCGCGGCTGATAGCTACCCAAACGCAAGGCACTACGCCATGGGCGACACGGACGTGAACTACGTTCGCAACAGCGTAAAGATCGCAGTGGACGCCTATGACGGCACCGTGACCTTCTACGCAATGGATGAGGCAGATCCCATTCTCGCTGCGTACCGCAACACGTTTCCCACCTTGTTTCAGCCCGCTTCGGCAATGCCGCCAGCAATGCGCACCCATCTGCGGTACACCGACACGCTGCTAAAGCTGCAGGCGCATGCGTACGGGCTGTATCACATGACCGATCCTTCCACCTTCTTCAACCGTGAAGATATGTGGACACCCGCCACCGAGTCTGCCGTAGACAGCACGGGCCAGCGGTCCACCCAGGAGATGCAGCCAAATTATGTCCTGATGAACCTGCCGGGGGAGACGGGTATGGAGTTCGTCAACATCCTCCCGTTCACGCCAAGCAACCGCAACAACCTGATCGGCTGGATCGCGGGGCGGAGCGACGGTACTAATTATGGCAAAGCGGTCGCGTACAACTTCCCGAAGACGCGTCTCGTCGATGGACCTTCGCAGATCGAAGCGCGCATCGACCAGAACGCGCAGATCAGCGGACAATTGACCCTGTGGAATCAGCAGGGATCCCATGTCCACCGAGGCAATCTCCTCGTCATTCCCACTGGCTCAGCGCTGCTGTATGCAGAGTCGATCTACCTGCAGGCGGACCGCAGCCCCATGCCCGAGTTGCGGCTCGTGGTGCTCGCTCTGCAGGATCGGCTGGCCTACGGAACTACGTTCGAGGCCGCGTTGTCGAGCCTCTTCAACGGGACCGAGTCGTCCATCACGCAGGCGCCGCAAGCACCGGAGGCGCCCGCAGCAACAGGCGCCACTGCGATGCTTAACCGCTCCATCCCTGCTTCTGTTGATGGGCGCGATGCGGACATCAAGCAAGCCGCACAGGACTTAGCGGACTATCAACGGCTCACCGCGCAGGGCAAACTGGGCGAAGCGGGCGCGAAACTGGAAGCTCTCAAATCTCACTTAGATCGTCTTTCTACGGAAAGACCCACCAGTAGCTCAGCGAAACCGAACGAACCCTGAGGCGAGAATGCCGACGAACTTAGCTTGTTCCGCCGAGCCAACCTTAACCGCGCGCGCTCTCTGCTGGCGACGTAACTATGACGCGCGAGAGTCGTAGAGGAACACTACCGTCACGCCACCGTCGGAGTTTTCGCGGGGTTGTGGTGCCTTGCGGCGCTCGCAGAAACGGTCGGACGTGGTCCGCGCACGGGATGCGTCAAAGCCGATCAAGTGTGCAGCGTCTCTTGAGCGGACCAGGCAGCGACAGCAGCCCAAAGTCAGTCAGTCTTTGCGTGCAATCTGGTCAAACCTGCGCAGCCAAGCTACATTGAAGCGCATGTCCCTTCGAGGTCTAGCTTGTCTGCTCGTGATGTTGGCCTGTAGCTCTCTGCTTAAGGCGCAGGGCTCAATCAGTGCCGCTGAGTCCGTGCTTGGCCGCGAGATGCCGGGGCTCGCTCCGCAAATCCATCTTCAGTTGATTCCGGGCGACTACGACGGCAAGCCGGACGGCTATCGCATCACTGGCAAGAACGGAGACATCCACATTGCGGCCGCGACGGTGCCCACGCTGCTCTTCGGCGTGAACTGGTACCTCAAGTACACGGCACATCTGAACATCTCGACGAACGGCAGCCGGCTCGGTGACGCAGGCCTCGTGCTTCCGGGCGTGGCGCAGCCTCTCGTGCGCCCTGCACTCTACCCTTTCCGCTATGCGCTGAATGAGAACACCGACGGCTACACCACGCCCTACTGGGATTTTGCCCGGTGGGAACACGAGATCGACATCCTTGCGCTCTCCGGGTTCAATGCCATCCTCATCCAACGCGGCAACGACTACGCCGTGTATCAGGCCTTTCGTTCGCTCGGCTATGAAGACGCGGACATCCGCCAATGGATCACGCAACCCGCCCATCAGAACTGGCAATGGATGGGCAACATGTGCTGTTTCATCGAGCCCATCTCGCTCGACCTGATGCAGAAGCGCGCTCAAAGCGCCCGCAAGGTTGTCGACCTACTACGCTCGCTTGGCATCACGCCCGTCCTGCCCGGCTTCTGGGGCGTGGTTCCCGCGGATTTCGCGCAGCACGTTCCCGGCGCGCACGTCATCACACAGACCGAGCCTTGGAACGGTTTTCAGCGCCCGGGCTGGCTCGACCCGCGCGACCCCGCCTTTGCCCGGCTTGCCGCAGCTTTCTACCGCAGCCAGCAGCAGATCTTCGGTCCCACCAGCCTCTACGACATGGAGACCTTTCAGGAGGGCGGCCAGTCCGGCGACGTCCCGGTCGGCGAGGGTGCCCGCGCCATTCAGCAAGCACTCAATCTCGCCCACCCGGACGCACTCTGGTTCATGATGGCGTGGCAGGACAATCCCCGCCCCGAGCTCATCGATGCGGTTGATCGAAACAAGATCGTCGTCGCCGATATCGAGCAGGGCCGCATCCCGCGCGATCACCGCGAAGACGACTTCAAGGGCGCGCGCTGGCTCTTTGGCGGCCTATGGGAGTTCGGCGGTCGCACCACCATGGGTGCCCCGCTTTACGACTACGCTCATCGCATGCCGCCGATGCGCTCCGCCGCAAACAGCCATCTTGCCGGCACCGCGCTCTTCACGGAAGGTCTGGACACCAACCCGTTTGCTTACGACCTGTATACCGAGATGGCATGGCGCTCCGACCCCGTCGACCTGCAGCAGTGGACCGCGGAGTACGCCACCCGCCGCTATGGCGCCTCTGACCCGCACGCGCTCAAAGCCTGGCAGATCATCCAGCAGACCGCCTACGGCTACCGAGCCGATGGCAACAAGGAGCATGGCGAGCGCGATGCCGCACACGAATCCATCTTCAACGCGCAGCCCTCACTCACCGCGACCCGCACCGGGCACTGGGCTCCTGACGTTCTGCGCTACAACGCGGACGACCTGAAGCCCGCACTGACCGAGTTGCTCGAGGTCGACCCTGCCCTTCGCTCCACCGCGGCTTACCAGTACGACCTCGTCGATCTCACTCGGCAGGTTCTCGCGAATGACGCCCGCCGCCAGCTGCCACTCATCAAAGCCGCTTACGAGGCGAAAGATCGTCCGGTCTTCCAGGCGCGCACCGCGGAGTGGCTACACTCCATGCAGCTCGAAGACCAGCTTCTCGCCACCAGCCCGTATTTTCTGCTCGGCCGCTGGCTCAGCTTTGTGCCTGCCTGGGCCACCTCACCCCAGACGCTCGCCCCCATTGAGCTCGACGCCCACTCCATTCTCACTACCTGGGGCGACCGCGTCGCCAGCCAAGACCTGCACGAATACGGCAACAGGGACTGGGCCGGATTGGTCAGTACCTACTACGCTCCACGCTGGAAACTCTTTTTCGATTCTCTCGATAGGTCACTCGCCACCGGAAAGCCGCCGGAGCCGATCGATTGGTATGCTTTCGGCGACCGCTGGAACCACACTCCGACACACTTTGACGCCGAGCCCGCCGGCAATGCGTTTCAAGCCAGCCTCGCAATCGCAAGAACCCTCCACCTTGAACCCGCGGAGACCCGATGAACACCACCAACGTTGATCCAGCGTTCGCTCCCACCGTCGACGAAGACATTGTCGGTCGCTCCATCGCCTCCAGGCCGCAACGACTCCTGTCCATCGACGTCCTTCGCGGCCTCACGATCGCCTTCATGATCATCGTCAACGATCAGATGGGCCCCGCGCCCTTTCACCAACTCACGCACGCCGCCTGGAACGGCCTCACCGCCACCGACCTCGTCTTTCCCACTTTCCTCTTTCTCGTCGGTCTTACTACAGTGCTGTCCACGGCCTCACGCGTGGCCCGGAGAGCCCGGCGCTCCGAACTTTTCCTTCACGCCCTGCGCCGCGCCGCTCTGCTCATTCTCTTCGGCTTTGTCGTGAATAATTTTCCACTCTTCCATCTGGCGTCGGCTCG
>CAXUEG010000209.1:5540-6004 GCA_964249935.1 uncultured Terriglobus sp. | reverse complement strand
GCCGATGGTGAGTGGAAGGTTCTTTTCCTGAGTGAAATTCTTGATCGTCTGCGGTTCCTTGTTCTCAAAGACCTTGCAGTCGTCTTTATGCAGGCCGGTCAGGTAGCCGCCCTTATCGCGCGCGGAGAAATAGGTATTCACCAGGTTCGTGCGAACCCGAATGGTGCCTCCCTGGGGCAGGTCGTCATCGGCGGGCGGTGGAGCGCTGCTGGCGGGCGGCGGACCGCCGGGCGACGGCGCCTCCTGCGCGCGCAGAGCGGAAGGCAGAACAGCAAGGCTGGCAAGCAGGGCAGCGGAGAGTAACACGCGCATACGCTGGTTGGACGAGTTTCGCCCCGGTTCCGTCTACCCGGAAGGCGGCGCGAAGCGGTGGGTCCGTCGGCCATCGGTCCGGAAAGCACCCGGTGATGCGGTCCGTGCGTCCAACAGCAGATTCCTGTTGGTAGTCTGGGAGTTGTGAGGGT
>CAXUEG010000209.1:4500-5530 GCA_964249935.1 uncultured Terriglobus sp. | reverse complement strand
CACGCGCATACGCTGGTTGGACGAGTTTCGCGCCGGTTCCGTCAACCGGTAGCTTCCGCGCCGGACGGCTGACCCGTCGGCCATCGCTCCGGAAAGCACCCGGTGATGCGGTCCGTGCGTCCAACAGCATATTCCTGTTGGTAGTCTGAAAGTCGTGAGGGTGCGTCGCGTGAAGTTGAGTTTGGCAGCAGTGTTGGTGGCAGGCGCTTTGGTAACGGCGGCACAGGCGGCGCAGGCACAGGCGCTGCCGGAAAACCCCACAGCGCAAGCAAGCGGCGCCGTGCCCGACAGTCCCCGCCCGCAGCTCTTGCCGGAAGCACAGGCCGTCGCACCGGGCAAGGGCAGCAGCGCAAGCACTGACAATCCCGTAGCCGATGCAGACCCAAACGCGCCGGGCACGACATTACGTAGCTCGCCAGCGAGCAGCGCCTTGCAATCCGAGCCGCAGGACAATGTTGCGCCGGACGCGCAACCAACCCTCGGAGCCGGACAGCGCGTTGAAGACATTCCGATCTTCCGTGCGCGGACGAACTTCGTGGAAGTTCCGTTCACGGTGAAAGACAAGCACGGTGCGCTGGTACCGGGGCTGACCTGGCGCGATGTGCAGGTCTATGAGAACGGCGTGCGCAAGCACATGAGCCTGTTCACCGTTGACCCATACCCGTTGAGCGTGGGCTTCGTCATCGACCAGACGCTGCCGTTTGAGGTGATGAAGCAGGTCAACTACAGCCTTGGCGCGGTGCAGGGTGCGTTCTCGGCTTACGATGAGGTCGCCGTCTACACCTACGCGAACGGCGTCAGCCAGAGGACGACGTTTACCGGCGCGCAGAGCCCGCGACTGGCTGCGGTGCTGGAGCAGAGCAAGTCGTCGGGCCGGGAGATGAATTACGTGACCGACGGACCGATGTCGCAGAATGTTTCCATCAACAATGGAGCGCAGGCGAATCTGAATCCGCTCGGGAACGAGACGCACGGGTCGCGACCAACCGGCGCAACCGCCAACCCGGACAAGGAGTTCCACCCGCTCTAC
>CAXUEG010000209.1:2202-4490 GCA_964249935.1 uncultured Terriglobus sp. | reverse complement strand
GCCCAAGATCTGGCCAAGACCGGCAAGGGTCGGCGGCGGATTCTCTACATCGTGAGCGACGGCAGAGAGTCCGGCTCGAAGATCCGCGAGAAGGAACTGGTCAAGTATTTGCAGGAGCACCAAATCGCCGTGTACGGAACCGTGGTGGGCGACTCGGCCACGCCATACGTCGGCTTTCTGGACAAGTACCACATCCCGCTCACACGGTACCGTGACAACGCCCTTCCACGGCTCGCGTCGCTCACCGGTGGCGAATCGCTTCATGAGTTTCGCGTAAAAGGCATCGAACAGAGCTTTGCGCGAATCGGCGACGACGTTCGCCTGCAGTACACGGTCGGCTATTACAGTAACGAGCCGCTGGCCGATGGCAAGTATCGCACCGTCGAAGTGCGCATCCTGAAGCCGGACCTGGATGTGATCGCGAAGAAGGGTTACTATCCCACGCCCGAGGCGCTGCGTGGACCAGCGTCCGCGAGCCGCGTCACCATGGGTGATCCCACTCCGGCCACTCCACCGCAATAGCAACTCAACAGTCAGTGACCCGGGCGGCCTGCGTCGTCCGGTACTTTCAAAACATCTGAATGGAATGACCGCACTGCTGACCAGCACATTTGTGGGCGGCAGTGCCTTGCCCGGCTTGCTGGCTGCGACCTTTTGGGGCGGCGGCGACTTTGCGGGCAGCTACGCCGTGAAGTTAGGCGGCGGCACCGTACGCGCCTCGCTGCGGGTGGTGGTCATTGGGCACCTGTTGAGCCTCTTGGCTCTGATTGCCACCGGTCTTGCGCTGCACAGCCCGTTGCATGACACGCACGTGCTGCTCTGGGCACTGTCGGGTGGCGTCGTCAGTGGCACGGCCTTGATGGCGTTCTACCTGGCGCTGGCGAACGGGCACATGGGCGCGGGCGCAGCAGTGAGCGGCTTGCTGTGCGCTGCGATTCCGGCGGTCGTCTCCTCTGTGCAGGAGGGCGCGCCCGGCCTGCAGCGACTGACCGGCTTTGCTCTTGCCGCGACGGCGATCTGGATGGTCGCCAGCGCGGACAACCCCGAGCACACGGATGAAGATCGCGCCGCGGCGCGCAGGTCTATGCTGCTGAGCGTTCTGGGCGGCCTCGGGTTCGGCATCTACTTTACGGCGCTCAAGTTCAGCAGCGCGGCAGGTGTAATCTGGCCCACAGCTGCGGCGCGCGTGGGAAGTTGGGGCGTATCGGCAATCCTGCTTGCGGGGATGTGGCTCTTTGCGCGTCGTTCCGAAAGAGCCGAGCCAGCCAGTCCGCCAGCCAGGCGAGACTTTTGGTGGATACTGGGGGGCTCGCTGCTGGATCTGGGCGGCAACCTGGCGTTTGTCGCGGCCACGCGCATGGGACGGCTGGATGTGGCCGCGGTGCTGGCGTCGCTGTATCCGGCGGGCACCATCCTGCTGGCCGCTGGCTTGTTGCACGAGAAGACCAACGCGCGGCAGCGGCTGGGGATGGTGCTGGCATTGCCGGCAGTGGTGCTGGTGACGATCTAGCGGCTGGAGCTACTTGTAACTGTTCACAATTTCCAGCTTCTTCACGTCGATTGTCGGCTTCGGGTAGGTCAGCTTCATGGATTGAAGCGTTTCAGCGATCACGCTGGAAATGGCTACATTCCGGTGCCACTTGTGGTCTGCGGGGACGACGTACCAGGGCGCGTCGGCGGTGCTGGTCGCCGCGAAGATTTCGTCATAGGCCTCCTGGTACTCACCCCACAGCTTTCGCTCGGCAAAGTCGCCCTCCGAAAGCTTCCAGTGCTTGTCCGGGTCGTCGATGCGCGCCTGCAGCCGCTTGCCCTGCTCCTCGAACGAGATGTGCAGGAAGAACTTGCGGATGACAATGCCGTTTGCTGTGAGCATCGCTTCGAAGTCGCGGATCTGGGCAAGGCGGCGCTTTGCCGTCTTCCCGTCAATGTTGCCATGGACGCGCGGGGCCAGCACATCCTCATAGTGCGATCGATTGAAGATGCCGATCATGCCGCGCGCGGGCACGGCGCGATGCACGCGCCACAGGAAGTCATGCTTCGCCTCGGTCGCGGTCGGCACCTTGAACGACGTTACGTTGCAGCCCTGTGGATTCACGCCATCGAAGATGCTGCGGATTGTCCCGTCCTTGCCGCTGGTGTCCATGCCTTGCAGCACGATGAGCACGCCTTGCGTCGCGCCGGCATAGAGCACCTCCTGCTCTTTGTCCAGGGTGTCGCGATGCTGCTTGAGGGCTTCTTTGGCTCCGTCTGCATCGGCGAAATCACCAGTGGAGTCGGTTGGGATCTTC
>CAXUEG010000209.1:1635-2192 GCA_964249935.1 uncultured Terriglobus sp. | reverse complement strand
GTCTTTCAACGGTAGGCTCGCTTTCTATCCGTGAGATGCCGTGGCGCGGGCGCAAGCAGGTTGCGGGCATATGCGCAAATGCAGGCTTTCACCGCCCCGCCAACGGTGGAGCTGTCCTGCCACGGCCGAAGTGACCTTTCGTAGCGGGCCGCTGGTTTACTTTTGAGGGGTAAGCAAAGAAGAAGCGTTCCAAGATATGCAAAGACAAAGGGGCAGCCGAAGCTGCCCTTGACTGTCGCACAGAGTAGAAGCTACTTCGTAGTCGTGTCTTTCGGATCTGGGGTAATCAGGTGCGCGTCGTTCTTCGGATCATCCGTAACGCCCTTCATGCCTTCCTTGAAGCCGCGCAGGCCTTCGCCCAAACCCTTGCCCAATTCAGGCAACTTGCGGCCGCCAAACAGCACAAGCAGGACCACGCCGATGATCAGCAAATGGGTTGGTTGAAAGAGATCGCCCATGGGAAACAGCCTCCGCGCGGGCACCGAACGGCAACCCGGACAATGCGTATTGTCGCACACTCGCACAAGCACCGGCAGCGCACGGGCGGCTCGCTTTTC
>CAXUEG010000209.1:0-1625 GCA_964249935.1 uncultured Terriglobus sp. | reverse complement strand
CAAGACGCTGCCTGCTGCTACCGTAGACCCGCCGGTGTCGCTGCCGGATCAACATTTGGAGGATCATGTCTAATCTTTTCTCCCGCGCTGTGCTGGCCGGGTTTGTGGGTTCGGTCGCAATGGCGGGGGCGGCGCACGCCCAGGTATTCAAGCCCGCGGAGCCGGTCACCTACACGCAGAAGTATGAGGTGTTCGGCGGCCTGAATTTCCTGAACGGCCAGGCCGGCCAGAACCTGCCGAAGCGCTACAACCTGGGCGGTGGCGACGTGATGTTTACCGACTGGCTCACGCCCAAGTTCGGCGTTGCGGGTGACGTACGCTATGACGCGGGCACTACGCCGGTCTTTCCCGCAGGGCAGGCGACGAATCCCCCAGTGCAGACGCGCCCGCTGGTCAGTCAGTTCATCTACATGGGCGGCGTCCAGTACCACTGGTTTGGGAATCATTTCGCCGGCGTCAACCTGCATGGCCTGGCCGGGGCATCCCAAGGTGACTTCGATCACAGCAACCCGGGCTTGCCCGCGCAGACGTTTACGATCGCGACCGGCCTGTACTCAAACAGGACCTCGTTCAATGGGGTGGTGGGCGGCAGCGTGGATTTCAACCGCTCCGCACGATGGGCGGTGCGTCTGCAGCCGGACCTGGTGTTTGAGAAGTTCGGGACGGAGCTGCGCGAGTTTGTATCTTTTTCCGGCGGTGTGGTGTATCGCTTCGGGAACCGATAGCTCACGAGGGATCAGAAGAAGCAGTACGCGAGGCAGCAAATGGAATGCAAAGAACGCAACGTCGCGTTCTTTGCGAATACTTATACCCTTTGCGTACTGTGATCTTGTTCTACATGGTCTGCAGGAACTCCTGCGATACCGGGTTCTCATACAGTGAGCCATCGCGCGTCACCACCGTCAGGCCGCTCGGCGTGACGAAGTAGCGCTTGCGATCTTCATTGGCGTCGTAGCCGATCACGGTGCCATCCGGAATGTGGACGTCGCGGTCGATGATGGCCCGCCGGATGCGGCAGTGACGGCCGACGTTCACGTGCTGGAAGAGTAGCGACGAGTCGATGTCGGAGTAGCTGTTCACGCGCACGTCCTGCGAGAGTACCGACTGCCGCACCGCCGACCCGGAAACGACGCATCCCGGTGACACCACGGAGTTGATCGCCATGCCGGTGCGTCCCATCTCGCCGAAGACGAACTTTGCGGGCGGGTACTGCGTTGGCCGCGTGCGGATGGGCCAGTCGCGGTCGTACAGATTGAAGGTCGGCGCGACGGAGCAGATGTCGATGTTCGCCTCGTAGTAGGCATCGAGCGTGCCCACGTCGCGCCAGTAAAGCGCTTCCTTGCGGTTCTCGTCCACAAAGTTGAATGCCTGCACCCTGTAGCGCCCCAGCAACCTGGGCAGAATGTTGTGGCCGAAATCATGCTTGGAGTCCGGATCTTCCGCATCGGCGATCAACTCCGGTATCAACACGTCGGTGTTGAACAGGTAAATGCCCATGGAGGCGTCGACCTTGTCCGAGTTGAAGGGGGAGCGCACGTCGGTTGACTTCGGCTTTTCCTGGAATCCGGTCACTTCACCGGAGCGGGAAACCTCAACCACGCCGAACTGCGAAACTTCATCCGGGT
>CAXUEG010000208.1:4668-6022 GCA_964249935.1 uncultured Terriglobus sp. | reverse complement strand
GCACGGGCGCATGCCATGGGCATCGTAATCGCGCAACCAAGGCCGGGCCGCCCGTGGAAATCCTTGACTGGCGCCGGTATTCCACTTGCATACGGCTCCGATGGCGGCATGTCCCCGTGGCTGATCTTCAGCGTGATGACCGACCCAAAGAACCCCGAGGCGATCCCGGTGGAAACGGCGCTGCGTGATCTGACCGCGGTTCCCGCGTATGCCGAATTTCAGGAAACGCAGAAGGGCAGCCTGCTGCCTGGCATGCTCGCGGATGTGACCGTGCTGTCTCAGGACGTAACGGAGCCCCCGAAGACTCCGCTGCCGTCAACGCACAGCGTGCTCACCATCGTCGGCGGCAAGATCGCCTACCAGTCGCCGGAGCTGGCGCCACCGAAGTAAGCGGCGCATCCGCCGCGCTTGCCAACTCTGCGAAAATAGAGAAATGCTGCAACTCGCCGGCGGAGCCAAGCGCTTCGGCCACAAACTGCTCTTTGAGGACGCGAACTGGCTCATCACGCCGGACGAGCGCACCGGCCTGGTCGGCGGCAATGGCACTGGCAAATCCACGCTGCTGAAGGTGCTCGCCGGCATCGAGCAGCTGGACGGCGGCAAGCTGAACCGCTCCAAAGGCCTGACCATCGGCTACCTGCCGCAGGACGGTCTCACGCTGCGCGGCAAAACTGTCTTCGATGAGTGCCTTTCTGTCTTTGCCGAAGCGCACGCGATGCAGGCGGAGTTGGAGACGCTCGGCGACCGCTTCACTACGGTCGATCCGCAGTCGCCCGAGTACGATGAGATCGCCGAGCGGTACTCCGACCTGAGCGACCAGCTGATGGCGCAAGACCTGTACACGCTCGATGCGCAGGTAGGCGCGGTACTCGGCGGTCTCGGCTTCTCGCGCGAAGACTGGACTCGCCAGACCGAGGAGTTCTCCGGCGGCTGGCAGATGCGCATCGCGCTTGCGAAGCTCCTCTTGCAGAAGCCTTCGCTGCTGCTGCTGGACGAGCCCACGAACCACCTGGACCTGGAGTCCCGCAATTGGCTTGAGGATTACCTCCGCAGCTACCCGCGCGCGTTCGTTCTCATCTCGCACGACCGTTACTTCCTCGACGTCACTGTGAGCAAGATCACGGAGGTGTGGAACAAGCGCGTCTGGTTCTACACCGGCGGCTACGAGAAATTCGTGACACAGAAAACAGCACGCCGCGAGCAGCTGGCCAGTGACTACAAGAGCCAGCGCGACCGCATCGAGCAGCTTGAAGCATTCATCAGCCGCTTCCGCTACCAGGCCACCAAGGCCAAGCAGGTGCAGAGCCGCATCAAGGAGCTCGATAAGATCGAGCGGATCGAGGTGCCTGAAGAT
>CAXUEG010000208.1:1924-4658 GCA_964249935.1 uncultured Terriglobus sp. | reverse complement strand
AACTTCACCATCGAGCGCGGCGACCGCATCGCGCTCGTCGGGCCCAATGGCGCGGGCAAATCCACGCTCATCCGCATGCTCTCGCAACTGGAAGAGCCGACCACCGGCACCGTGCGCTACGGCCACAATGTGCTGGCCGACTACTTTGCGCAGGACCAGTACAAAGTCCTGGACCCCGACGCGCAGATGCTCGATGACATCAGCTCCGCCGCCCCCAAGGTGCCGACCGTCGAGCTGCGCAACCTGCTCGGCGCGTTCCTCTTCAACGGCGACGACGTCTTCAAGAAACTCGGCGTGCTTTCGGGCGGCGAACGCAACCGCTACGCCCTGGCGCGCATGCTCGTCTCACCCGCCAACTTCATCCTGCTCGATGAGCCGACAAACCACCTGGACCTCCGCGCCAAGGACGTATTGCTGGAAGCGATTCGCGCCTTCACCGGCACCGTGCTCTTTGTCTCGCACGATCGCTACTTCATCGACGGTCTCGCGACCCGGGTCTTCGAATGCGAGCACGGTGGCGTTCAGGTCTTCCCCGGCAATTACGAGGACTACCTGTGGCGCAAGGGCGGCGGGCCAGACAAGGTGATGGCCGCGGCCAGAGAAATGCAGCGCAGCTCCGTGCCGGCCATCGAATTACCGCCCATTGCAGTCGCGAACGGGGATGGCAGCACCGGTGGCAACGGCGCAAGCCTCGTCAGCAACGGCAACGGGACGAAGGCTCCGGCGACCCCGGTTAAGCGGCTGAACCCGATCAAGCTCAAATCCATGCAGGACCGCGTCCGTTTCGCCGAAGAAGAGATGCCCCGCGTGGAAGAGCAAATGCTCACGATTGAGAGTGCGCTCGGCAGCTTTGTCTCGGCCGACCAGTCGCAGCGTCAGCAGAGCGAGCTCGCAAACCTGCGAAAGCAACACGAAAGACTCATGCGCGAATGGGAAGATCTTTCGACTGCTCTGGAAGAGCAGGGCGCGGAGATCTTGTAGCAGGGTAAGTAGCTGCTGCAGCCTTACGCTACGGGTGAGTCAAGGTTGCACATAGAAGCCATTCCTTGCCTGCACAAGCAACTTCTTATCTTTTGTGCGCACTTCCAGCTTGTGAAAGCTGTTCGGTTTTAAATCCGGCGGCGGGTTGTAACCAAGCTCGTACTCCGTACGCAGGTCCTTTTCGATCTGTTCGTAAATCTGCTGCAATGAAGTGGCTCGCGAGACGGTATACACGTGCCCGCCGGTGCTTTCCGCGACTTTCTTGAGCAGGGCTGCACCGGGGTCGCTCTGGTCGAAATTGAAGCGGCTGATCGCGCTGTTCAGCCTCGGGTCCGGTCCCGTCCACGCGCTATAGTCGACCGCATACACCGAGATGTTGGCCCGCTGCGCCTGCTCGATCGCCTGTTCCAGCTTGTATCGGCTGCCGTTGTCCCCGCCATCGGTGAGCAGCACGATCGCCTTGCGCCCGCGTTCGTTGGCCAACACCTGTTTGGCGACCAGATAGACCGCATCATCCAGCAGGGTGCCGTTCGCCGTCGCGGGGTTGCCACCCAACTGGGTGAGCGCCAGATGCAACTGGTTCGAGGAGTTTGTGAGACTCCTCAACGTCCGCACGCGCGAGTCGATCTGCACCAGCATCGCTCGATCCTGCGGGCGCGTGAGCATGCTCTGGAAGAAGATGTCGCTCGCACGCCACTCATCGCTGATGAAGGTACGCTGACTCCCGCTCACGTCCACCAGCAGCGCCAGCGTGAGCGGCAGGTCAGACGCAACGTTGAAGTGCTGCAACGGCTGCTCTTTGCCGTCGACCTTCAGCGTGAAGTCGTCGCGAGTCAGAGCCTTTTGCGTCTCCCCGGCTCTGTCGTGCACCACGGTTGCAATCTCGACCGTGCGGGTGGTCACGCGAAGCGTCGCAACTTCGTCTTCCGGAGAAGCCGCGGAAGACGGCGCTTGCTGCGCGTGACAGATCACTGCAGCCAGGCACGCCGCAGCACACAGAAGCGCAGACGCTACACGCTGGCGCATCATGCAAAGCCTGCCGGGTGCGCATCACGCATGTTTGCCGCAGCCTCAAGCGTCCGCCCCACTCGAGCAAGCGTGCCTTCTTGAAACAAACGCCCGATCAGTGTGACACCGTACGGCACGCGCCGCGGCGGGTTGAGTTTCACGACCGGCACGGACTCGGGCAGCCAGTCCGACCTCGTCTCGCTGATCTCGACAAACCCTGCCGGCACCGTAAGCGAGGGATGGCCAGTGAAGTTTGCAATCACCATCATCTCGTCGCGCAGGCTGGGCACCAGCAAAAGGTCGACCTGGTGCATAAGCCGGGCCATCTCTGCCGCGACCCTGCGGCGGAAGCGGTCGGCCTGCACCAAATCCACGGCAGATAGAAAGCGCGACTGCCGGAAGGTGTTGGGCCATGCCTCCGGCGTTTGCATCTTGAGCTGATCGACGCGATGGTCGAGCGTGATCTCTTCAAATGCTGCAGCCGACTCCGCGAACAGGATCACGTTGAGCGAATCATACGGCCAGTCCGGGAGCGACACCTCGACGGTCTGCACACCGGCCTTCTTCAGCATGGCGAGCGCATTGCGGTCCACGTCCGTCGCGGGAGCCTCGCTCATCCACTTGGGAAAATAGCCGACCCGCAACTTCCTGACGCTCGCCGCACCGTCGTAGTCCAGCCTGGACGGCACGCTTGCCACATCGCCCGCGTCGTAGGCGCTCAGGGCCGCCAACACCAGCACGGTAT
>CAXUEG010000208.1:0-1914 GCA_964249935.1 uncultured Terriglobus sp. | reverse complement strand
TCCACGCTGCGCGCCATGGGACCAAGCTTGTCGCACGTCCAGCTCAGCGTCATGGCGCCGGTGCGCGGCACGCGGCCAAAGGTTGGCCGCAACCCCGTCACGCCGCAACGCATGCTGGGGCTGATGATCGACCCCTGGGTCTCCGACCCGATCGCAAACGCAACCAGGCCAGCCGCGACGGCCGACGCAGGCCCGGCGCTCGATCCGGAGGCGCCCTCCTCAAGCACCCACGGGTTCTTCGTCTGGCCACCGAACCAAACATCGTTGAGCGCCAGCGCTCCCAACGAAAGCTTCGCCACGAGCACAGCACCAGCCTCTGTGAGCAAGCGGATCGCGGCGGCATCCGTCTTCGGAACGCGGTTGCGAAACGGCTCCGCACCCCACGTCGTCGGTATGCCCGCGGTGTCGAGCAGGTCCTTGGCGCCATACGGAATGCCGTGCAGCGGCCCGCGATAATCTCCCGCAGCGATCTCCACATCTGCCGCGCGCGCCTGCTTCAGCGCCTGCTCTTCCGTCAGCGTGATCACACACTTCAGCTGCGGATCATGCTGCTTCAACCGCGACAGGTAGACCCGCGTCAGCCGCTCGCTCGTCAGCTTGCGCTCGCGTATCCAGCGGCTCAGGTCGAGCACGCGGCTGAACGCCAGCGCGGCATCCTCCGTTGGCGGCGAAGCGTTCTCGCCATTCGACACGAACTTGAGCGAAGCATCCGTTGCAGCGGAAGACCCGGCAGGCGCACTGCTCGCGGTTCGCATCGCAACTGGATTCCACACGGTCGCGGGAACGTCCGCTTCGCCTAATGCGATCTTGCGCGGACCGACCCGCCGCTCCACCACGCCCGCCATGCTGGTGCGCCAGTTTCCGGCGGCTTCGGCGCGCTCGGCCGCACTCATCTGTACCTGCATCAGCTTTTCAGCGGAAGCAAAATCCTGCGGCGTCACCTCCGGCCCGGTTGCCGGTGCCGCGCCCAGCACGGGCGTTGCGCCGGGCGTTCCCGGGTTCGGGGCCTGCTGCGGTGGCGTACTCGGCGAAGCCTGGCCCAATGCGGCGGCGCTGAGCGAAGCTAGCGTGCTGCTGACGAGAAACTGGCGGCGCGAATGGCTCATAGCGGTGCTTTGGGTATATCACCGCTCCCGTCATTCCGGCGCGCGCGGGCAAACATGCCGCTCTTCCACCCCACACAAAAGCGTTACTCGGGGACTCACCCCTGATTCTGTGTCCGCGCCCGGTAAAGCCGCTACCCTGTTGCGTGATGGCAAAGAAGCTGCGTGTGGGTGTGGTGTTTGGCGGACGTTCCGGAGAGCACGAGGTCTCGCTCCGTTCCGCGGAATCGATTCTAAAGTCGATCGATCGCAAGAGATACGACGTTGTACCGATCGGAATCGCAAAGAATGGCCAATGGCTGGGCGGCCGCAAAGCACAGGCGCTGCTCACGGGCGACTACGCAGAGCCCGCACTGCCCGCAAAGGCCACCCGCAGGCAGGCACATGCGGTCGCGGTTGCGTCCGTTGTCGAAGCTCTGGACGACGAGGTCGCCGGTGAGCTTTCCTCGCTCGGCACCGGCACGCTCGACGTGGTCTTCCCTGTCCTCCACGGCACCTTTGGCGAAGACGGCACGGTGCAGGGCATGCTCGAGATGGCCGGCATCGCCTATGTCGGTTCAGGCGTGCTCGGTTCCGCCGTGGGCATGGATAAGGACGCCATGAAAACCATGCTCGCCGCCGCAGGGCTGCCGATCGTAAAGCACGTGACGCTGCTGCGCGGTGAATGGAACGCGAGCCCGCGCAAGTGCACCACGCGTGTGGAAGAGAGGCTGAAGTACCCGATATTCGTTAAGCCTGCGATCTTGGGAGCATCCGTGGGTATCAGCAAAGTGAAGGCCCGCGCCGCGCTCGCGCCCGCCATCAGCCGTGC
>CAXUEG010000207.1:4520-6044 GCA_964249935.1 uncultured Terriglobus sp. | reverse complement strand
GCGGCGGGATCGCGTGCAGGACGCGCGTCCTCCTATTTCGACGGCGACGATCCGCGGGGACGCAGCGCGTTCGTGGTGCCGTTTGATACGCGCGTCGCGCGGGTGGTTCTGATCCCGGATGAGCGCGATTTGCCTGCTACGGCGATAACGCCGCACAGGACGCTCGGCGATGAGGCGCTCAAACAGGAGCATCGCTGGGACGGCACCGTTGAGGACCTGAACGGGCTTGCTGTCGACGTGGAGATTACGCAGTTTCCGACAGAGTATTCGCCCGCGCGTGGGCGCGTGCTGGAGGTGCTGGGCGACCCGGATGCGTTCGGAGTGGACGTGGAGATTGTGATTCGCAAGCACCATTTGCCGCACGTATTTCCGGCGGAGGTGCTGGCCGAGGCGCAGGACGCGGCGCAGTGGAATGTGGCGGCGTGGCTGGAAGAGCAGCAAGGCGGCGAGTCAGCCGGTCAGCAGGTCGGCGATCGACACGACTTTCGTGGATTACCGATTGTCACCATCGACGGTGAGACGGCGAAGGACTTCGACGATGCAGTGATGGTATGTGGCGGATGGTACGGCGCTGGACCTGGAGGCGCGGCTGCGTGGCAACAGCGTGTACTTTCCGGATCGCGCGATTCCGATGCTGCCGCAGGAGCTGTCGAATGGCGAGTGTTCGCTGCGGCCGGACGAGGACCGGTTGGTACTAAGCTGCGTTGCGCAGATCGATTCGCAAGGGAATGTGCTCGGGTACGAGCTGTGCGAGGGCATGATCCGGTCGGCGCGGCGAATGACGTATACCAACGTGCAGAAGATCCTGGATGGTGACGCCGCACTGCGCGAGGAGTATGCGCCGTTTGTTGCGGATTTCGAACTGATGCTGGACCTGGCGAAGCGGCTGAACGGCAAGCGCGTGCGGCGTGGGTCCATCGACTTCGATCTGCCGGAGGCGGTGATCGAGTTCGACGAACGCGGCGCGATGCAGGGCGTGGTGCGAAGCGAGCGCGCGTGGTCGAACCGGCTGATCGAGGAGTTCATGCTGTGTGCGAACGAGTGCGTGGCGCGCTGGATGGAAGCGCAGGGCGTTCCGGGGATGTACCGCATTCACGAGCAACCGGATGCGAAGAAGATCGTGGAGTTCGAGGACCAGGCGGCGGAGTTCGGCTACACGCTTGGCGTGGGCCCGCTGCCGGTTCAGATCGTGAAGACGAAAGGCGATAGGCGCGAGGCTGGGCGCAGGAACGAGCGCGATCGTGAGCGCGGAAAGAGTGCGCATCGCGAGGCGCGCGGGCACCAGGTGGTGGGCGCGATCGATGTGTCGCCGAAGCTGTACCAGCGGCTGACGGAAAAGATTGCGGGGAAGCCGGAGGAGCGGATTCTGAGCTACCTGATGCTGCGATCGCTGAAGCAGGCGAAGTACTCGGCAGACAACGAGGGTCACTTTGCGCTGGCGGCGCCGAGCTATACGCACTTCACTTCGCCGATCCGGCGTTACCCTGACCTCCTGGTGCACCGCGTGGTGAAGACGCTGCTGCG
>CAXUEG010000207.1:0-4510 GCA_964249935.1 uncultured Terriglobus sp. | reverse complement strand
GACGGCCGTGGGTGGGGCGGAGGAGACGGCCTCGCAGAGTGCGCGGAATCTTGTGGACAAAGAGCGTTCGCATGGGCGCTCGTATACGCGTGGTGGCAATGAGTTCCCGCCGCCGTATGCGCATGACGAGATTGCGGCGATTGCGCAGGAGTGCAGCGAGACCGAACGGCGGGCCGCCGACGCGGAGCGCGAGCTCATCGAGCAGAAGAAGCTGCAGTTCATGGCGGACCGCGTGGGCGAGGAGTTCGACGCAATCGTGCTGAGCGTGACGAAGTACGGCTTCTTCGTGGAGTTGAGCGAATTGTTTGTGGAAGGGCTGGTGCCGATCTTTACGCTGGAGGGCGATCACTTAACGTATCGCGAGACGCAGCGGGAGATCAAGGGCGGCGCGACGGGCCAGGCGTACCGGCCTGGCATGGCGGTGCGCGTGTTGCTGGATCGGATCGACCGCGAGAACCGGCGATTGCAGTTTGCCGTGGTGGCGGCGGAGCCCACCTCCGCCGCGAAAAACGTTGGCAAGGTGGGGCACACGGGTTCCGCTGTGCCGGAGGGAACAAAGAAGTTCGTTTCGAAAAAGACGAAGGCGAATGAGAAGCAGGCCAGAGCGGCGGCGCGGGATGCCGGCGCCTCTGCGAACCGCCCTGCCGGCAAGTCGAGAGCAAAGGCTCTGCCCGCGTGGGTGCCGCAGGACATCGCACACCCGCGCAAGAAGTCGAACAAGCAGCGGTCGGCGGAGGCGAAGCAGCGAAAGCGAAAGGGGCGTTGAGGCGTGCAGGGTTTGCTTTGGAAGCTGTTGCCTGGCTTGGAGGTGTTTCAGGTGGCTTTCCTGCTGCTGCATGACTGGTTGCCCATGCCACCGTGGAACGACGTGGCGGCGCAGCGTGCGACGGATTCGTTGTCGAAGCGCCTCATCGTCACGCTGGTGAGCGCTCTGCCGTTTGTGGCGCTGCTTTGGGGAACGGTCGGCGCGGAGCGGCGGCATGCAATGCCTCCCGCGTTGCTGCTGTGGCTCTGGGTAGGCTACGGGCTGCTGTTTCTGGGCGAGTTGAATGCTTGGTGGATCCCATATCTGGTGCGGCCAGACCCGGAGCGGGCGGCACGGTACGCACGGCTCTTCGGGAGAACGAAGGCGTTTTTGCCAGAGCGAAACGGGATCTGTCCCAACACGTTGCACGCGGTTCTGCATGCAAGCACGCTGCTGACTCTGGTGGTGTTGGCTGCGCTTACGTTTCGTTCCGCGTGGCGATGACTTGCAGATATTCGTTCGGCACCAGGGTGTGGTGCTCTGGATCAGTGGCCGTGTTGGCACTGGACCAAAGCGCGGTCAGGTCGGCGCTCAGGGCCTGCTGCCCGGCGGCGTCGAGACGATTGAAAGCAGCATGGGTTGGGCCGTAGTAGCGGCGAAAGAGGGCGACGGCACCGCTGGCGTTCATGGGCAGATCGAAGCTGAGCGAAACCAGTTCGGTGCGGATGTTATGGAAGGCACCGTCCAGCCGCTGGTGGACGGTGATCGGGTCGCCCCAGAGCACCGGTGGAGCGATGCCGGGCGGCGGTGGCGCGTGCTTTGCGCTGGCGACAAACATGCGGCCGGTGAAGCCGCCAGGGGTCCAGTTGGCCATGGCGAGCATGCCGCCGGGGCGCAGGACGCGGGCGAACTCGGCTGCAACGCGATCGGGGCGGGGCGCGAACATGGCACCGAAGATGGTGACGACGGCGTCGAAACTCCGGTCGGGGTAGGGCAGGGCTTCAGCGTCGCCCTCGTCGAATGCGATGCTCAGGTGCTCGGTCGCGGCGCGGGTGCGGGCCTGCTCGAGCAGGTTGGGTGCGATGTCGACGCCGGTCACGGCTGCACCTCCGCGGGCAATGGGCAGGGCGAGGTTGCCGGTGCCGGTGGCGACGTCGAGCACGCGGGTGCCGGACGGCAGGTTCAGGCGCTGCGCGAACGCGGCGGCATCCTGCTCGACCGTGCGGGCGATCATGCCGAAGTCGCCGGACATCCAGGTGGCGCGCATGCCGGCTTTGATCTGGTCGAGGGTGGGTGGAACAGACTGAGCGGGCTGGAAGGTTTGAGCGGGCATGGATGTGCGCTCCGGTGACGCAATGAGGATGGTTCCGCGCGTGCCCGGCGTCAAGAAAATTCAGGTTTGTTGTCGGCTAAGGTAAACGGTATGGATTGGCTGGTGGATGTGGCGTGGGTGGCGGAACGACTCGGGTCGGGTGAAGTGCTGTTGCTGGATGCGACGCTGCCGCCGGTGGGCGTGGTGCCCAAGGTGGACACGCGGGCGCGGTACGTCGGGAAGCATCTGCCGGGCGCGGTGTTCTTCGACATCGATGCGCTGAGCGACACTGCGACGGCGCTGCCGCATATGCTGCCCCCGGCAGAGCGATTCGGGCGGGAGATGGGTGCGCTTGGCGTGCCGTCCCGAGGCAAGACGCTGGTGGTGTATGAGCAGGTGGGCGTGTTCAGCGCGCCGCGCGCCTGGTGGATGCTGCGCGTGATGGGCGCGACCGATGTGCGCTTGCTGCAGGGTGGTTTGGCGGCGTGGGAGGAAGCGGGATTGCCGGTGGAGTCGGGCGAGGTTTCGCCCGCGCTGGCGCGGTTCGATGCGGTTCTGGATCGTGATGCGGTGGCCGGCTTGGCGGACCTGATGCCGGCACTTGAGCAAGGCGAGCAGGTGGTGGACGCCCGGAGTGCGGGGCGGTTTGCCGGGGCAACGCCGGAGCCTCGCGCGGGGCTGGAGAGCGGCCATATGCCGGGGGCGCTCAGCGTGCCGTACACGGATCTTGTGGTCAGGGGGAGGCTGAAGCCGGCTGCGGAGATCGGTGCCGTGTTTGCGTCGCGTGGGGTGGATGTGGAGCGGCCGGTGATGACGACATGCGGTTCGGGGGGGACGGCGGCGGTGCTGGCGCTTGGTTTGGAGCTTTGTGGTGCAAAGCGGGTGCGGTTGTATGACGGGTCATGGGCGGAATATGCGTCGCGGGCGGGTGCCTCCATTATGAAGGAGTAATTTTTGTGCCGCGTTCACCCCACCGCTCCGCTCGCGGAGAGCGCGCCCGAGACTGGGCAGCCCAAGGTCAACCGAGATGCGGTTTGACCGGAGCACCCAAGGTAAACGCTGTGGGTGCTCCGGTCGAAGTGACGATGCATGCTGCTGCGAGAAAAAGGTGCTTCGCCGCGCTCAGGATAATGATCCTTATCAGGGTGCGCAGTAGGCGCGTAGCTTGACGATGTGCACGCGGCGATGTTGCCGGTTATGGCTGGCTGGTGGAGGGCGTGCTGGGGGTCGCCGCGGGTGAAGCTGCCGGAGCGGGCCGGGCGACGGCCTGCTGGTTGGGGTTGAGCGCGGTGTCGGCAGTGCCGATGCGACCCGTGGAAGCGACGCGGATGATGAAGCGGGCGCGAACGGCCTGCGAATTGTGTTTGAGGGTGACGTTGAAGTCGATCGAGCGTTCAAGGCGGCCGGTGGGCGCGACCTCGGGCGGCGCGGCGACCTTGATGTCGCGGGCGATCGGGTCGCCGACGACCTTACCCTTCTTGTCATAGCTGGTGGCAAGCAGGATGACCTCGGCGCGCCGGGGGTCCGTGTCGGTCGCGAGCGTCCAGTTCAGGCCGCGCGCTTCTACGTGGACGGTGAACTTATCCGGGTCGTTGGGATCGGGCTTGAGACTGATGGGCACGCCGTCGTAGGTCATGTTGCTGCTGTTAGCGGCGGCGAGTTCCGTATAGAGGCGCCTGTTGGTCCCCTCCGGGTTGTACCGAGCGGGGCCGCGCTGCGGGTAGTAGCCCTCGCGGGTAACGGCGTGATAGTTCGGATTGTCGAAGGTCACCTTGATCCGACGAAACTTGTTGGGGTTGTCGGCGGCGCCAGTGGGCCGGTAGGTGAGCGTGTAGAAGCTGGAACCGTCGCGGATGCTGGTGCCGATCTCGGCGTCGACGTCGTTGCGGCCGTAGAAGGTGCGGCCGCCGGTGGCGCGGGCGAGCTTGTTGAACTCATACGAGCCGCCGAAAGGATCCCAGTCGTGTGCGTCCTGTCCGTAGGCGTATGTATCGGCCTGCACGCCGGCGGGGTCGATGGTGTAGAGGGTGACGCGGGCGTCGCGCAATGCATTGACAACCATCTGCACGGCGTTTTCAACGCGCTGCTGCTGATCCACGCCGTCGTTGATCAGGTTGAGATTGGGAAAACCGCGGCCGATCCAGATCATGTTCTTGTGGCCGGGATGGCCCTCAGTCGCCTGCGAAACGCGGAGCAGGGAGAGGAACGCCTGCTGGTAGCGCTCGGGATACCAGCTGTAATTGTGGACCTGCCAGGGGTAGGCGACGAAGTGGTGGTCGAGTGCGTTGAGGATCGCGCCTTTGTCCTGCGTGTAATCCTGCAGCACGTCGAATTTCTGCAGGGAAACCGCGATGAGCATGGTCGGTTGATCGAGCTTGCCGGGCTGCTTTTCCAGGTACTTCTTGAGCGAGTAGCGCGCGAAGGCCATGTCTTCAAAGCGCGTGTTGAACTCG
>CAXUEG010000206.1:0-6069 GCA_964249935.1 uncultured Terriglobus sp. | reverse complement strand
GCGTTTAGTTGGCTTGGTAGGCGCGATCTTTCCACGCCGCGGGCCTGCCGAGCAGCTTGCGCGCGAAGGCATACCACTGCAGCGTGAGCAGCGTGGCCACACCTACCGGGTGTAGCGCCGCGGAGATCGCGCGTTGGCGGAACCGGCGGACTTCGAGCAGCCGTGGCACATAGCTCAGCACGACGGCGCCCCAGGCGCACAGCAAAGCAACGAGCGCCGGCGTGGGCGTTCTAGTCAGCGCGATCAGCAGCAGAGGCAGTGGGAGCACCGCGCCAAACCCCAGCAGCACGGTGAACGGCAGGATCGACCCCGGCGCGGCCAGGCCTTCGGTCGCGTTCTTGGCCAGGCCGCGCCACGTGGTGGAGGCGGAGTGGTACATGCGGCAGCGTGCCAGGTCGGTCAGGTCGGCCAGGCGCGTTGCGTAGCCGTGGCGGCGCAGGAGCCGCGGCAGCAAGAGCCCGTCGTGCATGGTTTCGCGGATCGCCCTGTGGCCGCCGCTTGCAAGGTAAGCTCTGCCATCGACGAGCAGGAACTGCCCGCATCCCGCGGCCAACCCTTCGATCTTTGTGCGGCGCATGACGCCAAGCGGCAGGTAGCCCAGCAGCACGAAATGGATCAGCGGAATCAGCAGCCACTCCATCGCCGTGCCGGTCTCCTCCCGGGGAAAGCCGCTGACCAGCGCCGCATCGCTACTCTGGAGCAGCTTGGCCATGCGCACCAGCGCGGCGGGTTCCAGCCGCACATCGGCATCCAGGAAACAGAGCAGAGGCGCACCCTCGGGTGGTTCCGCACCGGCGTCGCCTGGGGAGGAGACGCTCCGGCTCACAGAGCCAAGCCATGTCGCATTCATTGCGTGCTGCGCGGCAAGCCAGCAGGCGTGCTGCTTACCATTCCATCCAGGCGGTAGCGCGGGCGCTTCGATCAGGCGCACACGGTTGTCGAGCTCAGCGAGGCTGAGCACGGTCGCAGCCGTGTTGTCGGACGAGTGGTCGTCCACGACCAGAACATTGATCGGAATTCCATCCGATCGAAGAACCGAAGTAACGCACGCAGCGATGCCATCTTCTTCATTGCGTGCCGGGATGCAAACAACAATGCGCTTCTGTGCAGGGGTGTTCGGCTGCCCGGCGTCTGCTTCAGGCGGCGGATGATACTCGCGCAGGTTCAGCACTGTAAGCACTGCCGGAAGAGCGGCACATCCGAAGCATACGATGGACAAGGCAAACAGCATGCAATTCCCATTGGATACTGCGGGCCAGCCGGACGCGTCAGCGATTCCGCGCCGTCGTGCTGGTGTTCGCCGCAGCGGGAGCGGATTGATGGTCACCGGCATGCGGATCGCTCCCTAGAAGAGCGCGAGAGCGTTCGATCCAGCCGTAAAAGCCTGCGCTCCCGCGGCGGCCCTCCAACAGCGTTGCAAACTCGCGCGGATCGCGCCGTAGCGAAAGCGCGGCAAGCTCGTCCTGCGTGCGCGTCATCGCTTGCTCCAGAACTTCGTGCATGGCTTCCTGCGTGGACGCGCTGCCGTTACCCGCAGCATTCGCTTCGCCGAACCGCAATGGCTCACCACAGTTCACCAAGGCCTCCGGCTGGCGCTGGTCCCAGAAGGTGTATTCGAGCGCCATCGGCACGACCGTGGTCGCGCTGCCCTGTGCTGCCCTGCGATGCAAGAGCGCAGCCAACCCGGGCCGCAGCTGCACGGGTCGCGCTCGCACATCGGTGAAGTGGCCCTGCGGCGTCACGGCCAGAATGTGGCCACTATCCAGCACGGCCGCGCCGATTCGCAGAAACTGCGCGGCGCCACGCGAGGAATGCATTGCCACCGGAAACATGCCCAGCCTGCGAAAAAGGCCATACCGCTCCAATGCCATCGCATCCATCGGCGCATAGAAGCTGCGTGCAGGGAAAAGCCGGCGTGACAACACAAAACCGACCAGAGGGTCCCACCACGAAGGGTGGTTCAAGCAGACAACCAGGTTGGGAGTGTCCGCTGCCGGAAGACGCCCAGTATTTGCTACACGCAGTGCGCGAAAAGCGCGCTTCACACGTCGGCGTGCGATGCCACGAAAGAGGAAGCGCATCCACCTCGAAATTCGAGGTAGGCTGCCCGTGTCGGCGCGCGACGTGCGTTGCAAACTCTTATTCCGCTGCCTGCTGAGTGGCACCATTGCTGTGCGCATGCTAGCAGTCCTTGCGAACGGCTGCGTAACCTCGCAAATTGCTGGTCGTCCCCGTCCGATGCATATACCCTGTAGCGCATGACCAAAGGGCTACGCCTGTCTGAGAAGTGGTTTCAGCGTGGGTTGTGGGGCATTGCGGTGCTCTTCGCAGCGTTCCTGATCGGGTTGGGGTCGCTGGTTGTCGCGGACCTGCCCAGGGCCGAGGCTCCCGTGAACGCGGAGCAGTTCATGGACCAGGGGCGACTGCGGCCGGCGCGCGCCCAGGTGAAGCAGGACGACGCGCAGCTTGCCGACGTGAACGAGGCGCAGCAGCGGGCCGCCAACGATCTGCAACACGCCACCACCGCCTTTCAAAGCGAGCGTGAAAGCTTCGATACGTGGATTGCAACACGCTCGGCAACCGAACAGAACTCGCAAAACCCTGAGGTACTGGCGCGACAGCACAAGCTGGACGACCTGAAGGCGGTCCAGCGCAACGCTCAGGGCAAAGCCGACGCGCTTGAGAGCCAGCAGACCGACCTGCAGCAGGCGCGCG
The DNA here is from genome assembly GCA_964249935.1 of uncultured Terriglobus sp. Lineage (GTDB taxonomy): Bacteria > Acidobacteriota > Terriglobia > Terriglobales > Acidobacteriaceae > Terriglobus. The sequence continues at coordinate 3,354 of CAXUEG010000206.1, read as the reverse complement.
ACAAGCACCAGCAGACGGTCGACGACATTCAGAATGCGGGGCAGGCCGGTTATCAGCATGCAGTCAGCCGCATGGAACTGCGCGTCTTCCTGCTGCGGCTAGCGCTGATCCTACCGTTGCTGCTGCTTGCGGTGTGGCTGTTCGTCAAGCGTCGCAAAGGTCCGCGCTGGCCGTTCGTATGGGGCTTCATCTTCTTCGCGCTATTCGCGTTCTTTGTCGAGCTCGTTCCCTACATGCCGAGCTACGGCGGCTACCTGCGCTACCTGGTCGGCATTGCGCTTACGGTGTGGGGCGGCAACTATGCCATTGCCGCGCTGCGCCGCTACCTGGACGCGCAGAAGGCAGCCGAGCAGCGGCCGGAAGAAGAGCGTCGCAAAGACCTGGGCTATGAAATGGCGCAGATGCGGCTGGCTCGTCGGATCTGTCCCGCATGCGAGCGACCGATCGATGTGAGCGACGCCGCTGCAAACTTCTGCATGCATTGCGGCCTCCTCGTGTTCGAAGACTGCCCACGCTGCCACACGCGGCAAACCTCGTTTTCGCACTTCTGCCGCTTCTGTGGCCTGCTCAAACACGAAGCGCCACCTGAGGAGCGCCTGCCACCCGCTCCGCTGGAAGCGACCGGGCCGGTGTAGGAACGCATAGGTTGAAGCAACTCGACCGTGTACCCTGTCTGCCATGGCCAAGGTAGATGACGCAGCGGTGTTGCCGATTGCGGGGCAAGAAGTCCGGATCACCAACCCGCAGAAGCCGTACTTTGTGCGCGAAGCGCAGGTGGCCAAGCTGCAGCTGGTCGAGTACTACCTGAGCGTTGCGGGCGATACAGAGTCCGGCGCGCTTGGCGGCATATTTGAGCGACCGTTTGTGCTCAAGCGCTTCGTCAACGGCGCGCATGAGGAGCCGTTTTACCAGAAGCGCGCGCCAGACAACCTTCCGCCGTACGTGCGTACCGTAACGCTGCGTTTCCCATCAGGACGCACCGCGGATGAAGTCGTGATCGATAACGCCGCCGCGCTCGCCTGGGCGGTCAACCTGGGCTGCATTGAGCTGCATCCGCACCCGGTACGGGTTGCCGACCTGGACCATCCGGATGAGCTTCGCATCGATCTGGACCCCGGGCCCGGCGTCGGCTGGGAGTCGGTGCGAGCGGTTGCCATGGTTGTGAAGAGTGTGATGGACGAGGCCGGCCTGCGTGCCTGGCCAAAGACCAGCGGGTCGCGCGGCATGCACGTGAATGTGCGGATCGAGCCTCGCTGGGGCTTCACGGAGGTGCGCCGCGCCGCGCTTGCCGTCGCGCGTGAGGTCGAGCGTCGCATCCCAGAGCACGCCAGCAGCAAGTGGTGGAAGGAAGAGCGCCACGGCGTTTTTCTGGACTACAACCAGAACGCGAAGGACCGCACCACGTGTTCGGCTTACTCGGTGCGGCCTTTGCCCGACGCACGCGTTTCTACGCCGCTTGCGTGGGATGAGGTGATGACCTGCGACCCCGCCGCGTTCACGGTCTTTACCGTGCCTGCGCGCTTCGCAAAAATCGGTGACCCGCACGCAGAGATGAACCGGCACGCTGGCTCACTCGAACCGCTGCTGGAGATGGCAGCGCGCGACGAGAAAGACGGCATCGGTGACGCACCGTGGCCACCACACTTCAAGAAGATGGAGGGCGAGCCTTCGCGCGTGCAGCCGTCCAAGGCTCGCAGCGGCGCCGGCGAAAAGGCGCCCGCAAAGAGAGCGTCGTCGAAGCGCTCCGCGCCCGCGAAAACAACCGGCAGCGGGGAAAGTGAAAAAGACGACGCGGCTGCGCTCGTCAATGACAAAGGCCCGGATGCAAGCGTGGACGCTCCCAAGCCGACCGGCCGCCGCAGGTCTGTCATGCCGCTGATCAGCATCGGCCAGGGCCAGGTTCGCACGGACGTTGAAGCCGGCCTCGAACGCTGGAAGGCGCGGCACCCTGCAGTCGCGGCGCTGCTCGCGGAGGACGACGTCCTGCTGGATCGCATGCGCGGCACCGCCTACGTCTGGTACCGCATCCGCGTGAATCTGCGTCACGTTCCGGAGGGGGAGCGTCCCGCACAGGAGCCGCTCGATCCCGACGACGATCCCACCCGAAAGTGGCGCGCAGCGGAAGGTTGACCGTCCGCCTGAGTCCGCTTCGGAACGCGCTCAAGCTACCGTAACGGAATAAAGTCCGTGGCCGGACCAGCCCCGGTCTACGCTGCAGACTCAGCCGAAGCGCAGCGCGTGGCAACAATGCAAGGGCACAGGATCATGGCAAGGTAGCTGGCAACAACAAGAAGATCGTGCATGGCGAATCCCTTTCGAGTTCAGACTGCGTGGAATAGCAAGGTTTGATCGCTGGGCAGGTTCCATGCCTCTCTCGACCAATGGCTGGCGCAAGGTAACGACCACCACGGGGACGGTGACGGCGGCAGAAAAGAAGACGATGGCAAGCACGTTTGAGCATGGCTTCGATCCCTTTCTTATGTGCCGGGCAGATCGCCTGGTGACAAACTAAGCATCGAGTCTTTCCGCAACCCTTTCCATTGCACGGGAGCGGTGTTCGCGGCATCGTTCCGGGCAACGGCATTGCGGCGTGTGTGAGCCGGTGCTGTGCTGCGTGGCACGAGCGTTCCCCTGTTTTCGCCAGACGTTTGTGCTACAACGGGACGCGATGAGCGAAGCCCCGAAGCAACCCACCATCTTTGCCCGCATCGTGCGTGGCGAGATCCCCTGTAACAAGGTGTACGAAGACGATGTCTGCCTCGCGTTTCACGACATTACGCCGGCCGCTCCGGTGCATGTGCTGATCATTCCGAAGGAGCCGGTCGAATCGCTTGGGCACATCGACGGATCGCACCAGGCGATGCTCGGCCACCTGTTGCTTAAGGCCGGCGAAGTTGGGCAGAAGCTCTGCCCCGGCGGCTTTCGCGTGGTCGCGAACACGGGCAGCGACGGCGGTCAGACCGTCGCGCACCTGCACCTGCACATCCTGGGCGGACGCGCGATGACCTGGCCTCCGGGCTAGGTTGTTGGTCCGTTCTCCTATTCCTGAAGCCGAGGAATTAGCTCCGCCAGGTTGCATTTGCCGGACCCTGCCGCGAACAGGTGCGACAGGATGTCGTCCCAGGCGTCACGCACCGCGCCTGGCGAACCCGGCAGCGCAAACAGGTAGGTGCCGCCAGCCACGCCGCCCAGTGCGCGTGACTGCATGGCGGCCAGGCCGATCTTGCGAAAGCTGAGCGCGCGAAAGATCTCCCCGAAGCCGGGCAGCTCTTTCTCCAGCACGGCGCGGAATGCCTCGGGCGTCACGTCCCGGCCCGTAATGCCGGTGCCGCCGGTGCCGACGATCACGTGAAT
>CAXUEG010000205.1:0-6088 GCA_964249935.1 uncultured Terriglobus sp. | reverse complement strand
TAAATGGACTTCAGAAAAAAGATCGGGAGAATGCGCTCCTGAAATGGCATGCGTTCGTGCCCGGACAGATACGCCGGCAGGTGAAGGTAGAAATCGGTGCTGCGCGCGTAAAAACGGATGAACTGCAGGCCTGCGCAGGCATAAAGCAGCACGATATATGCCCGCGAGATGCGAAGACGTAGAGTCGCCATTGGAGGAAGTATGCGCGACAAGGCTCCAAGACGAGTCATAAGGTCGACTCCGAGCGACATGAAACGCACACTTGGCGGAGAACGACATCACACGGGTGAGTAGCAACTGCTCAGGAGTGAGACATGAAAGTGCTTTCGCGATTGATGTTTATGTTTTTCTTGTGCGCCGCAGCAATGTCGGGTCAGAATCAGTCGAGCGCGCCGGGCAATTTCTCGTTGCAGAAGACCACGGAAGTTCCCGGAAGTCAGCTGCGTGCCGGAACCTACAATTTGACGGTATTAGACAGCTTAGCCGACCGAATGGTCATGCGGGTGAACAGTGCCGACGGCAAAGCGCAGACGCTGATACTCGGAGTTCGCTCCAGTCTCTCCGGCGCACCCGGTCAGCCCGTCTTCTGGGATGCCAAGGAGCAGGGCAGACACGCGCTCCGCGGGTTTGTGTTTTCGGACGGCAAGGGCGTGGAATTCGTTTATCCCAAGGCTGATGCGGTTGCGCTTGCCAAGGCCAATCACAGCAGCGTGGTTGCGGTGGACCCAGCTTCAGAGGGTCGGCCCGAACTGGGTCGGCTATCCTCGAACGACATGCAGATGGTGAACCTGTGGCTTCTGACGCCGACGCGGGTTTCGGGCCAGGATGGATTAGAAGCGAAGCACTATGAACCGAGTGGAACAAGCGCGACTTCTGCTGCAGTCACGGCCCAAGCAAGCGCTCCGAGCGCGTCCGGTGTTCCGGTGCCTTCCTCTGAGAACTCAGCGTCTGTGAGTCGCACCTCCGCGCAAGGTACAAGGGTCGCAAGCGCACCACGTCAGGCAAGTAAGCCGGCTCCGCCTTCGCGCACCCTTCGGGCGAGTGCGGCCGATGTTCCCCAAGGCATCAAGCGTCTTCCCCAAACCGGCAGCCCGCTTCCTCTTTGGTTTCTGCTTACTGCAGCGAGTCTCTCCGGGGCGGCAGCACTGCGCATCCGCCGTGCTGCACAAGCGAGCGCCTGATGCCGGGTAGGTGGCCGGTCTTGATGGAAGCTGCTCTATTCGTGGCCGGCTGCGGTGGCGCAGCCGCGCTCGCGAGTTCACTGCTTCCGCGCGTTCTGGCGAACCATTCTTTGAGCCACGTGCCCATAACAGCTGCAATGAAGATCGGCACAGGAGCGAAATCCACATCAGGCGAGCTGATCGGGGAATTACGCATCCCTGCTGTGGGTTTGAGCACTCCGGTATTGGAAGACTGCACGCCGCAGACGTTGCGGAAGGGCAGCTGTCACATGACAGGAACTGCCAGCATCGGTGGGTTGGGAACGACCGCAATCGCTGGGCATAGAGACGCAAGCTTCCGCGTATTACAAGCTGTGAAGGCTGGCAATCCGATCGCAATCAATACGTCGGGCGGAACCTACTTTTACAGCATCGATCAAACCCGCATCGTTGCTCCGGAAGAGGTGGATGTATTAGCCATACGCGACAGGCCCGGTCTGGTGCTCATCACCTGCTATCCCTTCCACTACGTTGGACCGGCACCGAAGCGCTTCGTTGTTGAGGCTCACTTGCTTTCTGCTGCGCCCATTTGATTGGCGCGCTGCAACAAGTTCAGCGCGTCCGAAAGGTGTCACATCAAAGCATGAAGTTAAGAACGCGTTCCTGGTCCTCCTGCTTGCTGATCGCAGTTGTTTGCTCTCTGCTTGATGTCTGCTGCGGTCAGGCACAGTCTGATTTGCAGATCGTGTATGGCGCACAAGGAGTCCAAAGGCTGACCTATCGAGGCCAGGTGCTGGAAGATGTGGACCGATACCCCGCCGATGCTTTTCACATCTGGCACATGAAGAGCACCGACCTATCTGGTAAGAAACTGATCTCGGGCCAGAATGGCTGGGGGGAAACGAATAAGAATCGAACGTGGAATGCAGCCAGCCATACCTGGACCTATCAATTCACCTGGGGCACCATCACCACGCAGTTCGTCCAGCACGGCGACTCTCTGGATCTGAATGTGACGGAGACGAACAACTCAGGCAGTGGTGTCCTGTTCTCGGGCGCAACCATCTACCCGATGGCTTTGCACTTTCCGCAGCTACCGGCTGGCTTCAGCAACGCCAGCTACAACCAGTTCGCCTTCAACACAACGGGGCCTAGCATCACCATTGCCGACTACGGCGGAGGTGAGGTTGCATCCGTGGTGACAGGAGCTTCAAGACCGCTCTACAGCGGCTTTCAGCCGGCAAATCCGGGCACAACGTACACACCCATTATCAGTTCCACGGTCCCTGATTCGCTTGCGGCGTTTCAGCCGCACAACGACCGCACGATTGCGCCGGGACAGACCGACCACTTTACTGTTTCGTTACGGTTTGCCCCCGCCGGCACTCCAGCGAGCGCATTGGCTGCGGATGCATACGCCGCTTGGACTACAACCTGGCCCGCACAGTTGAAATGGAGCGACCGGCGCATCATCGGTACGGCCTATCTTGCGAGTTCTGCTCAGGGCAATCAGAATCAACCAGCCGGTTACCCCAACAATCCGCGACGTTACTTCAACACAGGCAACAGCGGCGACTTCGATATCAGAACACCTCGAGGCCTTGTGCAATTTCAGCACAGGGTATTGCGGCAAGCAGCTGAGATTGTCACAAACCTGCGGAGGCTAAAAGCGCAGGGTGCAATCACATGGGATATCGAAGGTGAACAGTATCCCATGAACACCAGTTATGTCTGTTCGCCAGACCAAATTGCGGCGATCGCACCGGAGATGGAGTCCACGATCTCAGATAATTCTTCGCCTTATCACGGAATGAAACTGGACGACGCCTACTTCCGCACGATCCATGACGCGGGCTTCCGCGTAGGTCTGTGCGTTCGCCCGCAGAACTTCGTTCTAAACGCGGACAGCTCAGCGCAACAGGTCACAATAACGAAAGACACAGATGTAATCCGCCAACTGATTCGCAAGATGCGGTACGCACACGACCGCTGGGGAGTCACGATTTTCTACATCGATTCTGCAGTGGACGCGGCTGGCGCGCCCCTCGACGCATCCGTGTTCCAGCAGGTAGCTGCGGCACTCCCAGACTCCCTGCTAATCCCAGAGGAAAGCACGCCGAAGCATTACGCCTACACGGCGCCGTTCCGCACCTTCATCTTCCATGGTGACCTTGGAACGGATCCGAGCATCTACAACAGCTACCCATCTGCGTTCAGCGCGAACTTAATTAACGACGTAGATAGCGCAACCCTGGCTGCACATCGTGCAGACCTAACCGCGTCTGTAAAACGTGGTGACGTGCTGATGGTGCACGCGGACTCCTGGAACGCGAACAATGACACCGTACTCCGCCTGTACGCCGACGCGGTCCGTGCGAGCAGCGCAGGCAGGGCGGTCCCTGCATCCAGCAGAGCCAATGGAGAAGTTGCGACCCCTCAGCATTGAGTTAAGCGGCGATCGTGCGCAAACCTTGCACCTGCTGACCTAACTGCAATCGGCTTGCAAGAGCGGTCTGCATGGCTTGCGCGCGGACCTGCCAGGTGTTGCAATAACTTTCCCTCCAGCGAAGCGCCTCATGACCATCCGAAAAGCCGGAGCCTCGCAGACACTCTAACGCGGAGAGCATCTCCGTCGCGTCCGCCACGAGCCGCAGCAAAGGCTCTTTCTGCAGCAGTTCGGCGAAGCCATGCGTCGCCAGCATAGGACGGCAAGCTGCCAGATGCTCATAAAATCGTGTGCTGGAACCGGAGAAGGTCGGCTCACGGCGGAAGTACGGCAGGACAGCGACATCGATCCCGCGCGCATAGTGCACCAGCTCTCCGTAAGGTTTCCTTCCCACAAAGCAGGCATTGCGGCAGTGCTGCACCTCTTCTCTTGCGCGCCGGTGCACAGGATCGTGTACGTCGCGGTTTACCGGTCCGACGAAAAGCCAGGTGAGCCATGGAGATTTTTGCACGGCTTCGAGCAGCAGCAGCCAATCAAGGTTGCTTCCCATGTTGCCCAACACACCGGCAACCGGACGCTTGCGATCGCAAACTGCTTGCGGCAGCGCACGCGGATCCATCAGCGGCTGCGCCAGCAGATTGGAAGAACGTACCGCATTCGGCATGATTTGAATCTTCGATGGAGCGCACCCAGTCTCCATTACCAAATAGTCCCGCAACCGTTCAGAATTTCGACACACTAGGTCTGCCGCGATGCACATACGTTTGTCGAGTGCTCGAACATCAATATTGTTCGCGCTGGTGTAATCCGCAATGCGGTCTGTGAGCCAATATACGACCGGCCCCGGCCAGCACTCCGCTACAGGCACTAGAAACGGTGTAGTGCAAACGAGTACATCCCGTTCCGGCGTTTGGGTTTGCGACTGGAGCCTGCGGCACACCGATGGACCGACGTGCGCAAGCGCCGAGAGCAGCGGTCGCGCGTAGCCCGGCATTCGGCCGAAGCTGCAAATCTGGAACGACGGTGAGCGCCGCACGGCATGGCGCATCGGCAGATCGATCCACCCGCTCAGAAGTCGCGGCTCAGGCTTCCATCCTATGACCGGAACATATTCCGAGAGCGCAGATGCAAACTCCTCATCGAGATCTGCCGAGATCTGCAGTATGTGCCAGGTGCGGCCTTCGAGCAGAGGCGGTATGCCTCCTTTATGCGGCATCCTGCAACCCCACGGGATCCGCGATGACCTCCCGTTGTACGTTATCGAAGACCCGCAGCGGCTCCAGTGCTGCGGTCAGTGCATCTGGCGTGATGCCAATTGAGCCAATCAGGACTATCCAGCACTCTTCCCCCAACCGGACATGCATTGTGCAGTTTGGTCCCTCCAAGACTCGAAAGGGGTGCGTAGCGAAACGCCTCTCGCCGAGCTTGAGTTGTACGCTTGCAATGCCCAGTTCGTCACAGGTGCGGCGCACGAGCTTCCAGCATTCATCCGCGGTCGAGGCTCGCGCCAGGCCGCGCCGCATTTCCTCCAAGTGAATTTGCTGACGGACCGCGCGGCGGATCAGCGAGTGCGAAAGCATCCGGCGGGCGACACGGAACTCAACGTACTTCAACTGATGTACGCCTGTTCCTGCTATCGCGAGGAATAACACTACCGATAGTAATGCCGGCCAATGACGCAGTTGAGTTTGTACTACCGCAAGAGCGGCAAAGAGCGTGCAGCAGCCGTACAGCAGCAATGCGGCGCTTCGCGTGGACAGACCCAGGTCCTGAACCCGATGGTGGATATGGCCATGGTCGCCCTGGAAGATAGGAGCCGTTCGCAGGGCACGTCGACCGATCGACAGCGTTACATCCATCAAGGGTAGGCCGAGCGCGAAAAGCGGACCCAGCATGCCCCAGCCTCCCAGATGCCCACTCCACACCAGGCCGAGACACCCCAGCAGAAAGCCGATGGTCAGGCTGCCACTGTCTCCAAGGAAGACAGAGGCGGGTGCGAAGTTATACCGCAGAAATGCCAGCAAAGCACCCGCTAACGGTGCCGTGGCAATTGCCAGTCCCGTGTTTCCGGTCAGCAATGCAACGGTGAGGGTCGTGACGGTCGCAGTTAGACCGGCGCCCGTGGCCAAACCGTCCATGCCGTCGATAAGGTTGACGGCGTTTGTGCAGGCAAGCAGCCACATTACGCTGACAACCCAGCCAAACCATGCCGGCCCATGATGCAGGGTAAGCCGCGCGCCAAGGCTGACGGCGAGTACGGACGCGACGGCCTGTCCTAAAAATTTGTGGCGTGGCCGCAGATTGAGTAAGTCATCCGCAAGTCCGACCAGAAAGATGAGCAGCGTTGCGGGCAGCAGCGCCGTGAACAGGGAGCGATGCTGAACATAGATGGAGTAACCCTTCGGCATGAGCAGGTATGCCGTACCCAGGGCAGCGAAGTAAGAGAATACGATGCCGATGCCTCCGCACCGCGGTACCGGTG
>CAXUEG010000204.1:3912-6100 GCA_964249935.1 uncultured Terriglobus sp. | reverse complement strand
TCGCTCAGCCCTGCACCAACAGCGGCAATACGCTCGCCTTCGATCAGCACATCCCCGATCCCGACCCGCTCGCGAACGCCGCCACCGTTGCCCGAGGCACCTACGACGGCATCCGGTACACGCCGACTTTTTTCCTCGACGGCAAGGAAGGTCCACAGGTGTATGGCAGGCGGCCTGACGCGGAGAAGGCGTATCAAACGCTGGCGGCAGCGGTGGACAAGCAGCTCAGCGTCCCTTCCGGAGCTTCGCTGCAACTGACCGCGAGCCTTACGCCGGCGCACACCGTGACCGCGGCCGCGAACTTCCAGATTACGGATCTGGACACCCTGCGGCAGTTCCTGACGGCGAAGCCCGATGCCGCCAAGGCGGAGGGCGGTGGACCACCCGAGAGCAAGCCTGCTCCCGCACCGAACGCAGCCATCACCAAAGCTCCAAAGCTCGTTCTCAATTTCGCCCTAGTCCAACGTGAGGTCCGCTACAGCGGTGAGAACGGCATTCGCTTCCACAGCATGGTCGTGCGCGACCTTGCGAAACCCACAGCGGATGCCTTTCCCGTGGCATTCACCGGTTCCTCGTCGGCCTCTGTCACCTTCGATCCAGCGGCTATCAGCGCCTCGCTCAGCAAGTACCTCGCGGACTTTGCGCAGCACAACGAGCGCTTCGGCTCGCCGCACTTCCTCACCACCGACACCACCCTGCCGCTCGATCAGCTTGCGGTTGCCGCCTGGGTTGAGGACCTTTCCGCGCACCGGGTCGTCGCGGCCGCATACGCTCCACTCAGCAATGCCCTGAGAGAACAGGCGACCCGGTGAAACTCGCGCATGTTACCGCCGTGCCTGGCAAGAACGCTCTCGCGCTTTGCATGCAGTCGCTCGCGCTTGGCATCGGTGGGCTCGCGCTCGCATCCGCGAATGCCGCCGCACCGCCAACGCCCGCGCGCTGGTCCGTGCGGCCAGCCGATCGTGGGCCGTCCGCGCCCGGTGCGACCTTCTCAGTTTTGCTCACGGCCGACATCCAACCGGGCTGGCACCTGTATGCGCTCGATGAACCCGACGGCGGTCCGCTCGCAACGGAAATCGGCCTCGCGAAGAACGATCCGCTCACCCTGCTCGACGTGAACGAACCGGAGCCGCGCAAGGTACCCGACCCGCTGACGCACTCCGTTGCGGGCATCTTTTTGAACTCGGTTGTGTTCACGCTCAAGCTGCGAGCGCCGCGGACCAGGCCACCTCACGACGCGGTCAGCCACATCCTGATCCGCTACCAGACGTGCAACGACCAGGTTTGTCTGCCGCCACACACCGAAACAGTCGCGCTTCCACTCAAAGACTTCGTCCAGCAACAGAGGTGAAGCAGCACAGCACCGCAACTTTCTCCGCGATGCCATTTCGTCTTTGCACACCGCAACTCAAGGCGCATCGTTTTGTCTGCATAGACGCGGCCCGCACCGCGGCTGCCGCAGGAGAAAGAACGATGCGAACGAAATCTGCACTGCTTGCCCTCGCCCTTTTCAGCGGCACACTCGCCGCTTCCATTGCGGCTCCTGCCCAGGCGTATGGACCGCCGCCCTCGCAGCCATACGGTCAGGTTCCAGGACCGCACCCGCGCTACATCCACGCGCTGAGCGACTTGCGCGCGGCGCGCCACTACCTTGCCGACAATTGGGCGTGGGACCCGGTGCGGCACGAGGACAACATCGCCATCCACCACATTGACGACGCCATCGCCAGCATCAAGGCCGCGTCCATCGACGATGGCAAGAGCCTCAACGATCCCTTCTCGATCGATACGCGCCTGACGCCGCAGAACCGTTTCGCGAAGGCCAACGAGCTGCTTTGGGCCGCGCACCAGGACCTGGCCCAGGCTGAAGACGTTCCGCAGTCCCGCGGTCTTCGGGATCGCGCACTGCGCGATGTGGATGCCGCACACAACACCGTCGATCAGGCGGTGCGCATCGCTCACTGGCAGTAGCTTTGCCGTGCAAAGAGAAGCCGCCCGGCAACGGGCGGCTTTCTGCGGATCGAACTGTCACTCACGGGAGCGTCGCTACTGCTTCTCATACAGCAGCGTCGTCTTCTCCGTCGGCTGCGACACCAGCCACGAGACGTCTTTCAGCACCTTGCCATCCGCGGAAACCACCTCGGTTCCCTCGACAAACGGCTTGCCGCTCATCAGTACGGTGTACTTC
>CAXUEG010000204.1:0-3902 GCA_964249935.1 uncultured Terriglobus sp. | reverse complement strand
CCTTCTTGAAGCTCATCGCCTCACCCGGCGTGCTGCGCGGTCCGCTCACCGCGGCCGGTGTTCCATCCAGCGCCGTGCTGACCTCATCCTTGCTCTCCACGTACTGCACCTTTAGTTTGCCGCTGCCGGCCTCGGAGTACGTCATCATGTCGTTGCCCGAGCTGTTCTCCGCGACGTCTTTCCACGTGCCCGCCAGGCCGCTGCCCGCGCCCACGCGCTCCAACTTCGTCTCACTCTTATAGGTCGAGCCGTCGGCGTGGGTTCCCGTACCCGTGATGCTCAAAGTTTTGCCATCGTTGGACAGCACCATCTTCGACCGGCTCACCTCCGTGCCCTTCACCTTGTCCACGGTCTCCCATTCGTTCTTGCCCGTGGCCGTCAAGGCTGCGGTATGGTCGGGCACCGTGGGATGATCCTTGCCGTCTTCGATAATGTCGTACTTCACCGCGCCCAGGTCGAAGTGGTAGGCATTGCCGTTTTTCACCACCTTGGTGGTGGAGCCGGTCAGCGTACTCTTGCTCCGGTTCAGCTTCCACGTGCCGAGCCACGGGTTCTCTGCCGCCAACACTGGCTGTGCCAACAGCAGCACAGCCGCCGCATACAAACAAATTTTCTTCATCACACTCTCCTTGCACCGTGCATGGCCTCGCACGCGCGAACATCCGTTGCGCTTGCTGGGTACACCGTTGCGGGCGATTCTTGAATGCGCCTTTATCTCATGAGGGCGAAAGTGTGTCGAGAAGAAAAGCTGCTCCGCGATGCCCATCGGCCACAAATACGGCGATGGTTTTTCGTGCGTGAAGCGCGCCTTTGAGAACGGCTGCTTTTGCGTTTTCGCCTTGGTGCGTTTGCGTAGTGGCGGGCTTCGCGCAAGCGCTGCAGGCAAAGGAGGAACCGAACGCGGCATCTCTTGTACAGAGTTCAGCGAAAGCACAGGGCAGCGGTTTGCAACGCGAGTGGATCCGAGACATTTTTGACCGGCTGCGCCTGCCCGGCTCGCCACGCGTGCTGTTCGTCTACGCGCACCCGGACGATGAGGCCATCGCCGTTGGCGGCCGGCTTTCACTGTTTCGCAACGCCCTTTTTCTGCAGGTAACGGACGGCGCTCCCGCGGACAACGCCGACGGGGATCGCCTCGGTCTTTCGCGCGACGAGTACCGGGCCGTACGCGCGTTGGAACTGCGCGCCGCGTTTGCCGCGGGCGGTCTGCCTGAGGCGCGCCATCGCTGCCTCAATGTGCCCGATAAACAGGCCGCCTACCATCTTCCAGAGCTCGTGCAAGCAGTTGCCCAGGCGCTGAAGACCGAGCAGCCCGGCATCGTCTTCACCCATCCCTACGAGGCCGGCCACGTGGATCACGACGCCTGCGCCTTTGCGGTGCATCAAGCCGTTGGATTGCTTGCGGGCACGCAGCCTCAGATCCTCGAGTCTCCGTTCTATTTCGATGACCGTGAGAGAAACTTCACCACGGGCGTCTTCCTGCATGAAGACAGGACCGAGGTGTGCGATCTTCCGCTCAACGCAGCGCAGCGGGAGAGCAAAGAAGCGGTCTTTGCCGCATTTGAAACGCAACGCGGCATCCTTGACCTGTTCGGTCCAACGCTGTGGACGGAACGTTTTCGCGTGGCACCGGCGTATGACTTTACGCAGCCGCCGCACCCCTGGCCGGCTTACTACCAGCGCTTCATTCCTGACCTCAATCCGGCACGCTTTTGTGAGCTTGCCACCGCTGCCATGGCAGAGCTCCAAGGGCAGGGAATCGCGGCATGAAACTGCGCGTCCTGCACATCGCCTATCCTTACGCGCCCGTCGGCCCGCGGTCCTGCGGCGGCGCCGAGCAGGTGCTCACGGACCTTGATCGCGCGCTCACCGCCGCCGGTCATACCTCGTCCGTAGTCGCCTGCGAAGGTTCAGAGACGGCAGGCCGCTTTTACAGCGCGCCCATGCCTCAGGGCCGGCTCGACTCGAGCCATTCAGACCGCCGCTTCTGGCAGAGCCGCTACCAACAGGGGATCGATCGCGCGCTCGGCTCCGAGCGCTTCGACCTCCTTCACATGCATGGGCTCGACTGGCACAACTATCGCCTGCCCGCCAGCCTGCCCACCTTAGTTACGCTGCACATGCCGATCGCCTGGTATCCCGCGTCCATGTGGGACACGCGCGTTCGTAACCTGCACTTTCAGTGCGTCTCCGCCCACCAGAAGCAGAGCTGCCCTGACCCCAGCGCCGCTGTTGTCGAAAACGGCGTGGAGTTGCCGCAGTTCGACGCCCGTCCGCGCCCCCGCCGCTTCGCCCTGGCGCTCGGCCGCATCTGCCCGGAAAAGAACCTGCACGAAGCTCTGGAAGCCGGGAGTCTCGCCGATCTACCCGTCCTGGTCGGCGGCCAGACGTTTCCTTACAGCACTCATCTCGAGTACGAGCGCTCCTGCTTCCGCCCGGCCCTGCGCGGCAACGGACGGCTGCGCGGCAAGCACCGCTTTCTGGGTCCGCTCGCGGCGCGCCGCAAGCAGCGCCTGCTTGCCTCTGCCAAATGCCTTCTGCACCCCACGCTCGCGCCAGAGACCAGCTCGCTGGTCGCCATGGAAGCGCTGGCCGCCGGCACACCCGTGATTGCGTTCCGCTCCGGCGCCCTGCCGGAGATCGTCGAAGACGGCGTTACCGGCTTTCTCGTCGACAACGTCGCCGAGATGGCCGATGCCATCGCCCGCGTCGACACCCTCAGCCGCGAAGCGTGTCGCCGCGCCGCGGAAGAGCGCTTCTCCCGCGACCGGATGACGGCCAATTACCTCAACCTCTACACGCGCATCCTCACCGAACGATCCGTCGTACACCACCGGTATGCCTGAGCCCAGCCGCACTGTGGAAGTGCTGCGCACTACCGGCGCCCTCACAGACTTCGCGGATCAATGGGCCGCTCTCTGCCAGACCGATCTTGGCCGCACACCATTCCAGCACCCGGCCTGGCTCCTCCCGTGGTGGCGCCACTTCGGCCAGCCCGGTCTCCGCGCCGTCGTCATCCGCATCGCAGCAAAGCCGGTCGCCTTCCTGCCTTTTTACATCTACCCCGAGCCTGACAACGGCCCGCGCAAGCTCCTTCTGATCGGTGCAGGCACCAGCGACTACCTTGACGGCATCTTCGCCCCCGAGTGCACGGTCGAAGACGTCGAAGCCGGCCTGCAAGCCTTGCTCGACGAAGGTGGCTTTGACACCCTGGACGCCGTCCAGCTCCGCCCGGAGTCGCTGCTCGCGAAGACCCTGCGCCGCAGTAATGCGACCGAAAGCCCTGCTGAGCCTACTTCCATCCTCCGCGCTGTCGCGCTCGCCGACCTCCCTACAAAGATCCGTCGCAACGCCATGTACTACCGCAACCGCGCCGAACGTGGCAGCACCCTCCAGCTCACCTTCGCCACAGCCGCGAACTGCCTCCAGGCCTTCGAGAACCTGGTCCGGCTTCACAGCGCCCGCTGGCAGGAACGCGGCGAAACCGGCGTCCTGGACGACCCCGCGGTGCTCGCCTGGCACCGTGAAGCGCTGCCAGAGCTCGCCAGGGCCGGCCTGCTCCGGCTCGCCACGCTCACCCGGAACGGCGACCCGCTCGGCATCCTGTACGCCCTTGCCGACGACTCCGTCAAAGGCCAGGACTCCGAAATCTCGAAAGACACGACACGAAGCGAAGCCCTCCCGGATGCCTCTGGCCGCACCCTCTACCTCTACCTGCCCGCCTTTTCGCTCGAACACCGCGACCTGCGCCCCGGCACCGTCCTGCTTGCGCTTCTGATCGACGCCGCCGCCCGTGAGGGCTTTACCCTCATTGACATGCTGCGGGGCGGAGAATCCTATAAGCAGCTCTGGCACGTCAAGAAACGCCCCACATTCGCGTTCACGCTCCGCCCGTAGTGTCC
>CAXUEG010000203.1:0-6119 GCA_964249935.1 uncultured Terriglobus sp. | reverse complement strand
CTTCCGCGTGAGCCACGCACCCCTGCCCTCCTGCTGGGGGCCGCATGGTATCCGGAGCAATGGCCCGAGTCACGCTGGGAAGCCGACCTGACCCTGATGGAGCAGGCGCATATCAATCTCGTGCGCGTTGGCGAGTTCGCCTGGAGCACCCTCGAACCGCACGAAGGCAATTTCCAGCTCGACTGGCTCGACCACGCCATCCGCGCCGCCGAAAAGCACCACATCGTCGTCGTGCTCGGCACACCCGGTGCCGCGCCTCCCGCGTGGCTCACACAGAAGTATCCCGAAACCCTGCGCACCAAAGAAGACGGCCGCAAGGACGAGCACGGCAACCGCCAGCAGTTCGATTGGTCCAGCCCCAAGTACCGCGAGCTCGTCACGCGCGTCACGGAAAAAATGGCGCAACGTTTCGGCCACGATCCCGACGTGATCGGCTGGCAGATTGATAACGAATACGCCAGCGAAAGCTACGGCGACAGCACCCGCGCGCAGTTCCAGCAGTGGCTCAAGGCGAAGTACAAGACGCTAGACGAATTGAACCGCCGCTGGACCACAGCCTATTGGAGCGAAACCTACCAGAGCTGGGATCAGATCCCCATCGAGGAGACCTACGGAAACCCCGGCCTGCTGCTGAACTGGAAGGAGTTCGTGAGCGACACCTGGCGCTCTTACCAGCGCGCGCACCTCGACGCGATCCACAAGTACGCAGACTCACGGCAGAAGATCACAACCAATATGATGGGCTGGTTTGACGCGTACGATCACTACACGGTCGCACAGGACCTCGACTTCGCAAGCTGGGACGACTACGTGGGCCGCGGCCATCTTGACTTGGGTCGCAACGGCGCCGCCCACGATCTGACACGCGGCTTTCTGCGCAAAAACTTCTGGGTCATGGAGACGCAGCCCGGCTTCGTGAACTGGTCGCCCAACAATACTGCGCTCGACAAGGGTGAAGTCCGCGCCATGGCCTGGCACGCCATCGGCCACGGCGCTGAAGCCGTCGAATACTGGCAGTGGCGCAGCGCGCTCAATGGCCAGGAGCAATACCACGGCGTCCTCGTCGGCGCGGACGGCACACCCGTTCCGCTCTATACCGAAGTGCAGCAACTCGGCGCCGATTTCGAGAAGGCCGCACCGGCCTTGGCCGGTACCACCGTCCACTCCGACGTCGCGATCCTGCAGGATTACCCAAGCCGCTGGGCCATCAACTGGCAGCGTCATAACAAGAGCTTCGACCCGATCAACGACGCGATCGTGCCCTGGTACACGGCCCTGCGCAACCAGACGCACAGCGTCGATATAGTTCCAGACTTCGCGCTGCTCTCTCAATACAAGCTGGTCATCGCCCCCGCCCTCAACCTGCTCACGCCGATTGCGGTCGCCAACCTCGAAAGTTACGTACGCGGTGGCGGCCACCTCGTCCTGACGCAGCGCACCGGTCTGAAGGATGTCGACAATGGCCTCAACCCCGAACGCCAGCCCGGCCCGCTCACCGCATTGCTCGGCGCGCGCGTGGAACAGTGGTACGCGCTGGACGACGCAGTCCCTGTGAGCGGCCAGTGGGGCTCATCGCACTCGCCTAAATGGGCAGAGCAGCTCGGTGTGACCGCGAAGGACGCCGAAGTTCTCATGCGCTACGGCAAGAGCAATGGCTGGCTCGATGACCAGCCCGCCGCCGTCACCCGCCGCGTCGGTGCCGGACGTGTCACCTACATCGGCACCGCTCTTGAGAGCGCGGCTATGACAAGCGCCGCCCGGTGGATGCTGTCCACCGCCGGCCTCACACCAGTCATGCCCGACCTCCCGCAAGACGTTGACCTGGCGATCCGCTCCGGCAACGGAAAATCCATCTACATCCTGACCAACTACAGTTCCGCCACCCAGACCATCACGTTGCCGCATGCCATGACCGATGTGCTCACCAGAACGACCGCTGCGAGCGTCACCTTGTCCCAGTACGGTGTCGCCGTCCTGCAGTGAACGGTCGAGGGCGGAATCACTTGGTAGCATAAGGCATTCCCTCCGCTGCAGGTCCGCACCCATGAAGCCGATCTTTCCGCGTCTGTTTACCGGTATCGTTTCTGCCGCACTGGCACTGCCAGCCGCCGCGAAGGCCGAACTGCCACTCGTCTCCGAGCGCACCGACTGGTCCACACCCGCTGCCGCTTGGTGGTCGCACGTGCAGTACCTGGCCGACGATAAGCTGGAAGGCCGCCGCGCCGGAACACCGGGCTACGACAAAGCCGTTGCCTATGTCGAAGAACAATTCCGCCAGATCGGCCTCCAACCCGCCGGCGTAAATGGGTACCAGCAGCCAGTCAGCCTCACGCCCTATCAACTCAATGCCGACAAGTCGTCCGCGCACATCGATCGGCCCACCGGGCCGGTGCAGTTCGCGGTCGGCAAAGATCTCACTATCTCGCAGGACTCCAAACCGGACATCACAGCGCCACTGGTCTTCATCGGGTACGGCCTGCGTATCCCGCGCAAACATCTCGACGAATACGCCGGCATCGATCTCCACGGAAAGATTGCCGTGTTCTTCAATGCACCGCCTGAACGTCTCCAAGGTCCGCAGCGCGCCTACGCCCGAGGCGCCGACCAGCGCTGGAAGTTCCTGCAAGTCACCGGTGCTGTCGGCACGCTCTCGCTCGCACTGCCGCGCTACATCCCGGGCCAGGAAAAGATGACGCCGGAGCAGATCGCGAAGGCGCAACCGCAGAGCGCCGGCGGCCCGCGTGTCACCTTCACGGACCCGCGGGTCTCCGCCCTCACCGGTCTCCAATTCAGCGGAAGCATGGCCAACCCGGAAGCGGGCGAGAGACTCTTCGCGGGTACCGGTCACACCTACGCGGACCTGCTCGCGCTGGCAAAAGCCGGCAAGCCGCTTTCACCCTTCGCCATCCCCGGCACGTTCACGGCGCACACGGAGGTGGATCGCTCCGCCCCGGTTAGCGCCTCCAACGTAATCGGCCTGCTGCCCGGCTCCGATCCCAAGTTGAAAAACGAGTACATCGTCGTCAGCGCCCACCTTGACCACCTCGGCATCGGCCGCGAGATCGACGGCGATAACCTCTACAACGGTGCCATGGACAACGCCAGCGGTGTCGCCTCTGTCATCGAATGCGCCAAGCTGCTGGCTGCCCAGCCGCACCCGAAGCGCTCCGTTCTCTTTATCGCGTTGACCGGTGAGGAACTCGGCGAGCTCGGCTCCGAATACTTCTCGAAGCATCCCACGGTACCGCAGACGCAGATCGTGGCCGATCTCAACATGGACATGTATCTGCCCCTCTTTCCGTTACGCTTTCTTGAGGTGCAGGGCCTCGGCGAGTCCACACTCGGCAACGACGCGCGCGCCATCTGCCAGCTCAACGATGTCGAAGTCCAGTTCGACAAGCAGCCTGACGAAAATCGGTTCGTCCGCTCCGACCAGGTCAACTTCGTCAAGCAGGGCATTCCGGCGCTCGCCTTCAAGTTCGGTTGGACACCCGACTCCCCCGAAGAAAAAACCTTCAACGATTGGGTCAAGACTCGCTACCACAAGCCTTCGGACGATCTGAACCAGCCCGTCGACAAGGTCGCCGCTGCTCAGTTCACGCTGGTCCTCGCCCAGCTCGCCACCCGCGTCGCAAACGAGTCGCCACGCCCGTCCTGGTACCCCGAAAGCAGCTTCAGCAACACCGTCGCCAGTCGGTAGCGTAAAGCGAAGCGTAATCTTGGGAGAGGAGACCGCGATGGCGACTCAACCCGCTCCGATGCCGATCGAGCAATACCTGACCACGAGCTATAGCCCAGACGTTGACTTCATCGACGGCTACCTCGAGGAGAGAAACTTCGGCGAGTTCGATCACGCGCGTCTGCAGGCCATCATCAGTGCGATCTTTGTCACGAGCGAAGCAGCATGGCACATGACCGGAGTCGTCGATCAGCTCATTCGTGTCGACCAGAACCGCGTTCGCATCTGCGACATCGCCCTGCTTCGCGCCGACGCACCCCGGGAGAAAGTTACCAAGACACCGCCTTTTCTCTGTCTTGAGATCATGTCGCCTGAGGATCGCCTGTCCCGCGCAAAGATCGTGCTCGGCGACTACCTGCGCATGGGCGTGGAGCATATCTGGCTTCTCGATCCGATGCGGAGGGTGGCATACACCTTCGACCAGAGCGGCCTTCACGAGAACGAAGGCGCTCTCCTCATCTCCGGAACCGGCATTCGCCTCGACGTCGATGCCCTCTTCGCGCGACTCGACTAGTTCAAGACCTATGCAAGAAGACACCCTCACTCACGACCTTCCCACCGCGCCAGCCGCTCTTCCCGGCATCACCGTCGCTATCCTCGGCACCGGCAAGATGGGCGGCATCCTGCTTCAGGCTTTTCTCAAGAACAATC
Source organism: uncultured Terriglobus sp. (assembly GCA_964249935.1). Classification (GTDB taxonomy): domain Bacteria; phylum Acidobacteriota; class Terriglobia; order Terriglobales; family Acidobacteriaceae; genus Terriglobus. Next base: position 1,729 of record CAXUEG010000203.1, on the reverse strand, counting down.
TGTTCCATCCAGAGCAGATCCGCGCCACCGTCGCTCACGAAGACCGCGCTCACGCGCTCTCCACGCAGTACTCGGTCGAAGTCACGACGGACAACGTCGAAGCGGCACGCGGCGCAGACGTGATCCTGCTGGGCGTCAAGCCGATCCAGGTGCCCGCCCTCATCGAACAGATCCGTCCCACTCTCACAGCAGACAAACTGCTGCTTTCCTTCGCCGCTTCCGTGAAGACCTCGGCCATCGAACAAGCCGCAGGCATGGATCTTGGCGTGATCCGCGCCATGCCCAACACCCCTGCGATGCTCGCCGCCGGCATCACCGCCCTGTGCGGCGGGCGCTTCGTTACACCGGCGCAAATGGACATCGCGCAGCGCATCTTCAGCACTGTCGGACGCACCGTCATCGTCGACGAAAAACACATGGATGCGGTCACCGGCCTTTCGGGCTCCGGTCCGGCCTTCCTCTACATCGTCATCGAGGCGCTTGCCGAGGCCGGCGTGAACGTCGGCCTGCCACGCGACATCGCGACCCAGCTCGCGGCACAAACCACCTACGGCTCCGCGCGTATGGTGCTCGAAACCGGTTATCACCCCGCCCTGCTCAAGGACGCCGTCACCACTCCCGCCGGATGCACCGTAGACGGCATTCTAGAGTTGGAAGAAGGCGGTCTTCGCGTCACTCTGATCAAGGCCGTCAAGCGCGCCACGCAGCGCGCCCGCGAGCTCGCCGCAGGCTAAAACGATGGCCACTCATGTCGCACCCACGCCCGCGCAAGTGACGCGTAGCCGCACGGCCGTTCTGCGCTGGGCTTGGCTCACTCTGGCATTCTTCGTCATCGTCGTGCTGGAGGGCGCAATCGTCCGCGCAACGTCCTCTGGCGCGGGTTGCGGACAGCATTGGCCGCTCTGCAATGGAGAAGTCCTGCCACACCACCCGCGTCTCGCAACAATCATCGAGTTCACTCACCGTTCGCTCACCGGCGTCAGCGTCTTCCTGTTCGCCATCCTGATCGCCTGGACGTTCCGAGCAACCCCACGCCGCGATCCCGCGCGGCGCGCTGCATTAGCAGCCGGGCTGCTCTTGCTCAGTGAGGCTGTCTTGGGCGCTCTTCTGGTCGTACATGGCTGGGTCGAAAACAATACTTCTGCCGCTCGCGTGATCATGCAATCGGTGCACTTCACCAATACTCTGCTTCTACTCGGCGCAACGACACTCACCGCGACCTGGCTCGCCCGCAGTGGCTCTCGCACGCGGAGCACCGGCTATTTGAACCGCGCAACGTGGGCCGCGCTCGCCGCAACTGTACTGACAGGCGCAACCGGTTCCCTCGCAGCCCTGGCCGACACTATCTTTCCCTCACCTGATCTTCGCACCGCGCTGGCAGCCGACTTCGCGCAGCACTCGCCCCTGCTTATCCGCATGCGCTGGATGCATCCGGCTGCCGCCGCGATCGCAACCGTGGCGGCGCTGGTCATGGCCGTGCAGTTACGCCGATCCGGTCGTCCGCGCGACGCGCTTCTGCTCACAGTGAATATCGTCGGACAGGTGGTGATCGGCATCGTCGACGTGCTCCTGCTGGCGCCGATCACGCTACAGGTCATCCACCTGCTTAGTGCCGATATCTTCTGGATCACACTCGTTGCCATTGCCGCGTCGCTTTTCCCAATCAGGATGGCGGATCACCACATTCCTGTACAGGTGTGACGCAACACAAGAATCAGGCTCAAGCCGG
>CAXUEG010000202.1:0-6121 GCA_964249935.1 uncultured Terriglobus sp. | reverse complement strand
AATCAGTCCAGGATGTCATTTTGATTCGCCATGCATATGTACGAACGGCAAGTCAGGGCCGCGGCATCGGTTCGATGCTGCTGAACGAACTGCGCGCGAGCACCGTCGTGCCCATGCTCGTGGGGGCGTGGGAAGACGCGACCTGGGCCATTCGCTTTTATGAGCGGCATGGGTTTCGCATGGTCGATCCCATAGCGAAAGTTCGTTTACTGCGGCAGTACTGGACGGTCCCCGAGCGGCAGATCGAAACCTCGGTGGTGCTGGGTGACAATCGTTGGTGGAAGCGAACGGAGACCGCGGTTTAGACGGCCTGTGGTGATTGCCGGCGGCGCTGGGCGCGTTGCCGCAGCAGTTGAAAGAGTTCTGTCATTTGAAAGGTCGGCCATGCGGCGGCGGCAAGCAGCAGCGATGTGAGTACCGCGGCGGCCACGCCGACCGGAAGCGACCATCGGGCTTCGCGGAGGGCCGGCCACGCGACTGCGGCGAACGCGGCCACAATGAAGCCGCAGAAGCGCCAAAGCAGCCCCTTGCCGAACTGGTGCTCAGCGGGAAACAGGCGGGTGTTCAGGCGAATCACGCCGGCGGTTTGCACGATCTCCCACGCGAGCCAGGTGAGGATGAAGCCCGGCAGGCCGAATCTGTGCATCACCGGCACTGCCACGGCGAGCATGACCGAGTAGCCGATGAGGATGAAAGTCGAAAGCTCCTCGTGCTCGTTGGAGGATGATTGGAACTGCGTCTTATGCTCCTTCAGGCCGAGCACGGCGGAGACGATTGCCATCAGGAAGCAGAGCTCCGGCTGGTAAAGGTGTCGTTTGTGCAGCCACACGGTAAACAGCAGCGGACACAGCAGCAGGCTGCCGATCGAGACGACAGGAATCAGGAAGAGCACGAGGCGTTCCGATAGGTCGTAAAGGCGGCGGAGCCGTGGCCAGTCCCCGCGGCCGACCATGAGCGTAATATCCTGCGCGAACACGGACGAAGCCATGCTGAGCAGTTGGCGCGACATTTGGAAGACGACGCGTACCACGCCGAACAGCGCTACGGTGCCCGGGCCCATGACGCGCTGAATGACCAGGATCGGACCCTGCCAGGTAAGAAAACCGGCGACGGAGATAAGCCCAAAGTGTCCGCTGGGTTTCAGAATGGCGCGGACCGTTGTCCATGAGCCGTAAGAGAGACGCGGCACCAGGTCTGGGGCGATGCGGCGCAGGTCAATGAGCGCGAAGACGAAAAAGAGGAGGTATGACGCGAGTTGCAGGGCGGCAAGCACGGGAAAGCTGGCGCGAAAGAAGATTGCGGTTGCCATGCTCAGGATCATGAGCAGCCGCTGCGCGCTGGAGATGTAATTGCCGCGATGCAGCAGACCGACTGCCATGTAGCTGTTCGTGAGCAGGCTCAGGAACATGTTGCTGCTGATCTGCAGGATCAGCAGGTAGAGGGTAATGGCTGCGGCGCTGGGACCCACGTGGCGCAGACGTAACCAGCCCGCCACCGGCAGCACGAACACGATCAGGCCGGCCACCGCGAACACAGAGCCAATGAGCAGAAGCAGGCGGAGCGCGCTTGCCTGCACCGAACGGGCGCCGGGTTTGTCGCCACCGTTGTACAGGATGGTGATCTGGTTGGAAGCGTAGCTCTGGATGCCGTAATTGAGCGTGCCGAGGTAATTCACGGCGGCGGAGAGCGCAAGCCACTCGCCGTAGACCTCGATGCCGGAGGCATAGAACTTGAAAAAGAAGGGTGGAACCAAGAGCTGCGTGAGTACGGTGAGCCCCTGACCGACAAAGCCGGTTAGCAGAATCTGCAGGAGTCGCCGGAGGCTCATGGGGTGAGTGTACCGGCACGATTGCATCTTTCCGGCGGCTACGGCGTCTTATAAGTGTGCTATTCTACACAAAGCTGGAGAAGTGCGCCTAGACGGTTCGGTCCTGAGACGACCGCTTACCTTGCGCCGCGGCCCTAAGAGCCGCATTGAGCTTCGCCCAGCTAACTGGCACATGTTTTTTGACCGCGACAGGATACGTGTCTCCTGCATTGGGAACGGCGTGTCTCTGACCCCCGTACTTCCGTACTGTCGCAAAAATTTTTATAGATGTGGAGCCGAGGGCCGTGGCTGACGAGATCGATAAGTACGAAGAAGACGTAGACCGGATGATCGATTCCGGCAAGGAGAAGGGTTACCTGACCTATGGTGAGGTGAACGACCTGATCCCTGAGGGAATCACCAGCGCCGATGACCTGGATGACCTCTTGATGACGGTCAACAATCAGGGCATCGACGTGCTGAACTCCGATGAGGAGGGCGGTGGCCGGGGCGGACGTGATAAGTACGGCGAGGAGTCCGAGGAGAACGAGGACGTCGAGCTGGACCTGACGCCGGGCCAGCTGGAGAAGACGAACGACCCCGTCCGCATGTACCTGCGTGAGATGGGAACCGTTCCGCTCTTAACGCGCGAAGGCGAAGTCGAGATTGCGAAGCGCATTGAGCGTGGGCAGATGCGCGTGATGAAGGCGATCTCGCGCTCCTCGATCGTGATCCGCGAGATCGTGGCACTGGGCGAGGACCTGAAGCGCGGCGTTCGCAACGTGAAAGAAGTGGTCACGTTCGACGAGGAAGAGCTGACCGAAGAGGTCGTCACGTCGCGCGTGAAGGCGACGGTGAAGCGCATTGACGCGCTGGTGGGTCACCAGAAGAAGGCGCTGGAAGCGAAGGAAAAGTTCGATACCGGCAAGGCGAAGACGAAGAAGGAAGAGCGCAAGCTTCGCATGACGGCAGGGCGCGAGATGGTGTACGTGACTCGCATCGTTCGCGAGCTGAAGTACACGAACAACGAGAAGAAGCGGCTGCTCGACAAGGTCAACAAGACCGTGGAAGGCATGCGCACGCTTGAGCGCCAGATCAAATCCCTGGATGCAAAGTTCGATGCATCGCGCTCTGAGGAATTGAAGAAGGAGTACCGCCGCCAGCAGAAGAACTGCCGGGCGGACCTGGATCGGCTTGAGCTGGAAGCTGGCATCACCACGACCGAGCTGAAGCAGACACAGCGCGAGATGGTGCAGGGCGACATGGACGCCGAGCGTGCCAAACGTGAGCTCATCGAGGCCAATCTGCGGCTCGTCGTGTCCATCGCGAAGAAGTACACGAATCGTGGTTTGCAGTTTCTCGACCTGATCCAGGAAGGCAACATCGGCCTGATGAAGGCAGTGGACAAATTTGAGTACCGCCGTGGATACAAGTTTTCCACGTACGCCACGTGGTGGATCCGCCAGGCGATTACACGCGCGATTGCGGATCAGGCACGCACGATCCGCATCCCGGTGCACATGATCGAGACGATCAACAAGCTCATCCGCACCAGTCGCCAGTTGGTGCAGGAGCTTGGCCGCGAACCGTCAAGCGAAGAGATCGCCAAGCGCATGGACATTCCGGTGGCCAAGGTACGCAAGGTGCTGAAGATCGCGCAGGAGCCAATCTCTCTCGAAACGCCGATCGGCGAAGAGGAAGATTCGCACCTGGGAGACTTCATCGAGGACCGCATGGCGGTGTCGCCATCAGACGCAGTGATCTCGGTCAACCTGAAGGAGTACACCGGCCAGGTTCTTCGCACGCTGACGCCGCGCGAAGAGCGTGTGATCAAGATGCGTTTCGGTCTTGAAGACGGCTCCGAGCACACGCTGGAAGAGGTGGGACAGAGCTTCCAGGTAACGCGCGAACGCATCCGGCAGATCGAGGCGAAGGCGCTGCGCAAGCTGCGTCACCCGAGCCGCAGCCGCAAGCTGAAGGCGTTTGTGGATGGCGTGCGGGATTACTAACACGTTGCAGGAGCGCAAGCTTCCGGACAGCAACCCGCAGATGACTACAGCAGAAAGGCTCACCGGTCCGGTGGGCCTTTTCATTTACCCGCAATCCTTGTAAGTGCGTTTCCGGCGCCACTTCGAGCCGGATCAAATCACGCCTGTGTAAGCTGCCTTGCTGTGTGCGGACGTCATTGCCGCGTCCCCACGCAAACATCCGTTACGCTTGGGCGATGGATGAGCAGCAGATCTTCGACGTTGCGCAGCTTGCCGCGACGCTGCCGCAGGTGAGCGACACCATGTTGCGCGACCTGCGCCTGGTGGATCGTGATGCGGCGAGTTGCCGGATCTTTCGGACCTACCGGCCAGTACCGTTGCATTTTCATGCGAGCTGCGATGAGTACCTGTATGTGCTCGAGGGCAAGGCCACGTTTCAGGTGGGCGATGCGGGGCCGCGCGAAGTTGGGCCGGGGATGCTGATCCACTTTCCGAGGCGCACGGCGCATGGCATGCCCACGCTTCTGGAAGAGCCGTTCGTGGTGCTGGCGATCGATACACCGAGACGTCCGCCAGAGGATGTGACGTTCGTCGATCCAGAGGATGGGACAGCCGCGACCTTTATCGCGACGGAGCCCACAGGGTCGGACAGAACATATCTGCCTTAGAGCCCAGCGAGCGTCTCTGAGGTGACCGGCGGAAGATACGTGCCGAGCAGTTCGCGGGTCCACCACGCGCCGGTAGCGCGTTTGGTTACCGGATCGGTGTAGCGGTAGCGGTAATAGAGTGCGCGAATGTGGGTGGGCGGTGTGTCCCCAAACGGGTTATGGCCCATCAGGCGGAGCATCGGCGCATCGTTCCGCAGCAGCTTCTGGATGAAGCGAAGGAACCAGAGCTCGTGGCCGGGCACATGAATGCCGCGGCGTGTGACCTGCACGCTGAAGGGCAGGAACCAGATCATCCAATCCAGCCGCAGGTGGTAAGGCGCAATCTGCGGCGGCGTGCGCTTCAGGTTGCCGGGTTTGGCCTTGAAGCCGTACTCGCGCCACTGGGTTGCGGGCGTGATGATGCTGTCGCGCGTGCCTTCGAGCACGATTTCGAACCGCTCTTTACCGACGGTGCCAAATGCGCCGTACGTGTTCACCAGGTGATAGCGGTTGTAGCTGTAGTTCATCTTCTGGAAGCGCGAGAAGAGGTTCATGACCGGCTGCACGCTGAGCGCGACCGTTGCGGTGGCAAGTGCGTAAAGCACAATGTGCCATGCGAGCGGTAAGGGTGTAAGGGCTGCCGGACCGCACGCTGCGGGGGAGCCCACGTGCGGAAATCCGATGGGGCACGTGTGTAGTACCTGCAGCCGTTGTAGAAAGCCGTGCTGCAGGACTTCGTCGGAAAAGCCCGCGATGCCAAGCAGTGCGGTCAGCCAATTCAGCCATGAATAGTTACCGCTGACGATGAGCCAGACCTGTTGTGAGGTGCAGAGCGCCGCGGCGATGGCCGCAACCGGCTGCGGCCCGAACAGGCCAAACGGGACGACCACCTGCACGAAGTGGCTGAAGACCACACCCAGGCGATGGGATGACTTCGGCAGCCGGTGAAAGTACCAGCTGAGCGGGTTGGGCAGCGGCTGCGTTTCGTAGTGGTAGTACAGCGCGGTCAGGTCTTTCCAGACCGCATCGCCACGCAGTTTGATCAGACCTGCGCCGAGCTCGGTTCGAAAGAGCATCCAGCGCAGAATGAGGACGGGGGCAATGCTGGGCTCGATGTGCCGCGGGCCGAGGAAGGCGGTGAAGAACCCGGCCTCCAGCAGCATGGATTCCCAACCAAAGCCGAAGAAGCGCTGGCCCACGTTCGCCACCGACAGATAGAGACTGTAGAGCAGCAGCCATGCGCCTACGGAAAGCCACAATGGACCTGCTTCGGTGAGGCCGAGTGCTGCGCAGGTCGCGGTGAGGATACCTGTCCAAGCGATGATGTCGAGTAGCCGGTCGGAATAGTGCCAGTGGAAGAAGCTCGGCGCGTCCTGAAATCGAACGCGCTTCAGGAACGCGGGGATGGGCAGCAAGCCGTGCTCGCCGATCAACGGCTTGCACTGATTCCGGACGGTGAGGAACGCGACCAGGTAGAGCAGGGCCATACCGCGCTGCAGAATGAAACGAGCCAGTGCGAAATGGCCGACGTAGTGGTCGAAGAACGTCATCGCCCTGCTCGCGTTGGATGCGCTTTTCGCAACCGATGCGGTGGCTGCGCTACGCTGTGAAGTGGAAGACGTTCTCGAGCAGCACCCACCGCTTGCTGGCGTCGGTGTCGGCATCGTCCACGGCCTGGA
>CAXUEG010000201.1:1734-6142 GCA_964249935.1 uncultured Terriglobus sp. | reverse complement strand
CGTAGCCGAAATTCATGACGCCTTCGAGCAATGATTGCGTGAGAAACGCAGCCTTTGGATCCATGACTTGCGAGGCTTCAGGCGTGAAGTCGGCGACGATGTCGGCTTTGTCGTTGCGCACGGCTTTGAGCATCCACGGAGTGATGTGAACGCCGCTGTTCGCGAAGGTGGTGTACGCGCCGGCCATGTCGAGCGGCGTGGCGTCGTACGCCCCGAGGGCGACGGCTGGCGTACCTTTCGCGCTGCTTACGCCGCTTGCGCGGCCCAGCGCGGCCACATTTTCAAAGCCGACCTGCTGGCCGAGCGATACAGTCGCGTTGTTGAGCGAGTGCGCCAGCGCGTAGATGGCCGTCACGGTGCCGTGAAAGGAGCCTTGGAAGTTGCGCGGCGTGTAGGTGGAACGGCCGTTGTCATAGGTGAAGGTGGTGGGTACGTCGCTGAGCGAAGTGACCGCCGTGAACAAGCCGCCGCCGGTCTGGTTTCCTTCGTCATCCGTGGTGGCGCCAAGCTGCTGGCCGCGCACGGCTCCCATTTCTGCCGTGGCATAGACGAAGGGTTTAAAGATGGAGCCGGTGGGCCGTTTGCTGGTGGCGTGGTTCAGCTGGGACTGGCCGTAGCTGCGGCCGCCCACGAGCGCGAGCACCTGGCCGGTGTGCGGATTCAATGCGACGAGCGCCACCTGAGGCATGGGGAAGTTTGCCTCTCCGTGATGCAGCCTGCGGACTTCTTCGTCCACCTGACGCATGCCCGCATCGACGGCTTCGCTGGCCGCCTTTTGCAAGTCGGGATCGAGCGAAGTGTAGATGCGCAGTGTGCCGCTTTGCGTGGTGTCGCCCAGGCGCGCGGTGAGCTGGTCGTGAACGAGGTCGACGAAGTAGGGTGCCTCGTTTGCGTCGATGTTCTGCGGCACTAGGCGCAGCGGCTCGGCTTGCGCGGTCTCGGACTGCGCCTCGGTCAGCGCGCCTGTTTCGAGCATCGATTTCAGCACGAGGTTGCGCCGTTCCAGTGCCCGCTCCGGATGCCGGAAGGGATTGAAGTAGTTGGGCCGCTGGATGATGCCCGCAAGCAGCGCGGACTCGGCGACGTTGAGCCGCGTGATGTCTTTGCCGAAGTAGGTTTGCGAGGCTTCACCGAAGCCGTTGATGGCGAACGAGCCACGCTGACCCAGGTTGATCTCGTTCGAGTAGATCTCGAAGATCTGCTCCTTGCTGAAGCGCGACTCAAGCTGGAAGGCGACGATGATCTGGCGGAATTTGTAACCGATTACGTCGATCCAGCTGGACCGGTTAGGCGGAACAAAGAGCAGCTTGGCAAGCTGCATGGTGAGCGTGGAGCCGCCGCCGCGGATGTGCCGGTCGCCGATCAGGTCGTGGTACCCCCACCCGACCATGGTGGTCAGGTTGACGCCGTTGTGCTCGAAAAATTTGCGGTCTTCGATGGCGGTGACGGCCTGCACGAGGACCCTGGGGATTTGTGAGTAGGTGACGAGGCGGCGCTTGGTGCGATTCTTGTCCTCGCTCAGGCCGGTGATCAGCTGCGGTTCCAGCTCGTAGCTGCGCAGCTCCACGCCGTTGTCGGCGGTGACCCTGGTAATGGTCGCGCCATCGTCGGTGATGGTCGCGCCGTCAGGGGAGTGGAAGGACGCCGGGCCGGGCTTGACGCTGATGCTGTTGCCGGTAAGCTCGTATGTGCCCATCTTCGGGTTGACGTTGTAGTTGGCCCTCCGCAGGGCCTGGCCGATCTCCGCCGCGGTTATGTGCTGGCCGGGACGCACTTCGCGCGGCGCGGCGTAGATCTGCGAGGTGGAGACGAAGAGTGGTCCGGCGGCGAGCCGGTCGTCCACAATCTGCTCGTACCGGTGGTAGTAGTAGCTGAAGGTGATGGCGCCGAGGATACAAATAAGGAGCGTGGCGACGACAAGGAAGAGCAGCGCCCGTTTCCAGAACGGACGCGATGCGCGAGGAGCGCCGGTGTTGTAGCGGGTGGTGCCGTTGCCGAGCTTTACCTTGACTGCCATAGGTGGCTAGCGGCGCGACAACTCGTCGATGCTGCCTTCCAGCTTTCCCGTCACGGTGTAGAAGGTCATCAGGTGGTTATCGATGGTGGTCAGGCGGTCCCGGATTTCTTTCATGTCCGAGGTGCGGTTTTCGCGGACTTCTTTCATGTCCGCAGATTGTCGAGTGATCGACGAATCCAGCATGGTTTTGAGCCGCGACATGCGCACGTTCGACTGCATCCACGCCAGAACGACCAGCACGAAGGAGCTCGCGACCGTGACCATGATCGACACAAACTGAAGTTTGTTCATGAACGACACTCCTTTGTGAACGATGCTATCAGCAGTAAAGCCAGCTTCTCGGAAAACGGCGCCGTACGACGCGCTAGGCGTGAGACGCAGCCGCGAGCCGCTTTTGCAACGCCGCGACGACTTCACCTACGGCGATGTCTACCGTGGTGCCTTGCAGGCGGTCGACGAGTTCCACCTGGCCGTCGGCTAACTTTTTACCGACGTTGATGCGGTAGGGCGCGCCGATCAGGTCCGCGTCTTTGAACTTGACGCCAGCAGAGCCGTCGCGATCGTCGAGCAACACGTCGATGTTGGCGGCGTGGAGCGCTGAAGCGATGTGCTCGCCTGCTTCGGCCAGCGCGGCATCGCTCTGCTTGGTCACGGTGACGACGACGGGGTAGGGCGCGATGGAGGCGGGCAGGGCATAGCTCCATTCGCCGCGCTCGTTCTGGCCGGACTTCGCGGCGCTCTGCTCGATCGCGGCGGTCAGGATGCGCTCGATGCCGATGCCGTAGGAGCCCATGATCGGCGTGGTTTCTTTGCCGTTGCGGTCGAGCACGCGCGCGCCCATGGACGCGGAGTATTTGTAGCCAAGCTTAAAGATGTGTCCGATTTCGACTGCCTTGCCGAGCCGCAGCGGCAGGCCGGCGATGGGATCGGGCTCACCCGCGGTTACATTACGGATGTCGGCGGCAACGGTCCAGGTGAAGTCGCGGCCGGGCGTCACATTGCGATAGTGATAGTCGAGCTTGTTCGCTCCGGCGACGAGGTTTTTGCGGCCATCAAGGGCGATGTCGAGCACGACCGTGGCGGCGCGCTCGTCTTTGAAGGCGTCCGCGACCTCGGCGCTCAGCGACTTGGCTTTCGCGAGCGCGGATGCGTCATAGAAGCCGCGGTTGATAGCGAAAGCGTCAACGGGCAGCACGGTCAGCCCGATCGGTCCAAGGTAGCCCGCAGGACCGTTCAGGTATCGCTGTAGCTCTTCGGGCTGCATGGGGCGCAGCTCGTCGCAGTGCGCCGCGCCGGCCAGCTTGGTTTCGTTCACCTGGTGGTCGCCGCGCAAAAAGGCGATCACCGGCTTTTCCAGCGTGGTGCCACCAGGACCGGGCGCCTGACCCATGTAGGCGACGCACTTGATGTCCTGCGCGGGCGAGATTTGAAAAAACTCGGCGACGTCGGCGATGGCGGCCTTGCCGGGGGTGTGCACCAGTTCGGGCATGCCGTCGCCGGTCGGCTCTAAATCCTGTATGGGATCGAGCTTTGAGGTGGCCTTCTCGATGTTAGCCGCATACACCACGTTGCCTTGGTCGTCGCGCGCGCTGGCGATCCAGTCCTCGCCGGCCTCGGTGTAGACCATGAACTCCTGCGAGTGCGATCCGCCCATGGCGCCGGAGTCGGCCTCGACCGCGACGAACTCCAGGCCGCAGCGGGCGAATATGCGGCGGTACGCGGCGTCGTGCAGGTCGTAACTTTTGTCCAGGCCCGCGGCGTCGATGTCGAAGCTGTACGAATCCTTCATGGTGAACTGGCGCACCCGCAAGAGGCCGGATTTGGGACGCGGCTCATCGCGGAACTTGGTCTGGATCTGGTACCAGATCTGCGGCAGCTGCTTGTAGCTGCGGATCTCGTTGCGCGCGATGGAGGTCATCACCTCTTCGTGCGTCATGCCGAGTGCCAGGTCGGCGCCCTTGCGATCCTTCAGCCGGAACATGTTGTCGCCCATGCCGGTCCAGCGGCCGCTCTCTTCCCACACCTCGCGCGGGTGCAGCGCGGGCAGGAAGAACTCCTGCGCGATACGGTCCATCTCTTCGCGCACAATCGCGACGATCTTGTTGACCGCGCGCGTGCCCAGCGGCAGGTAGCTGTAGATGCCTGCACCAAGCTGGCGCATGTAGCCGCCGCGCAGCAGCAGCTGATGGCTGGCGACCTCAGCATCGGCGGGCGCTTCGCGCAGGGTGGGAATGAAGAGTGTGGACCAGCGTTGCATTGAGTAAACGTCTCGGCTTTCTTTGCTCATTTTACGGGTGCGGTTCCGTCCCATGTGCAGGGCGGTCTCTGCCGTTGCGCTGTGATCGCGCAGAAACGTATGCGGCGGCATCGTAAGCTGGGGCTGCGACATCT
>CAXUEG010000201.1:0-1724 GCA_964249935.1 uncultured Terriglobus sp. | reverse complement strand
CGTTGTGGTAGTTGCGCTGTTGGTGTGGTCCGGCATCAGCAGCAATCGGCGTCGCAAGGCGGACGAGGCGAAACAGGCGCAGGTGCAGGCGCTCCGCGTGGACAAGCCAGGAGCGACCGCTTCGATTGAGGAAGCGTCGTCACAGTTCGGCACCGCGCCGGACCTGCGCGGGAAGGCTGCTCCGGTGTTTACGCTGACCGCGATGGACGGGAAGCGCGTTTCGCTGAACGACTTGAAGGGTAAGCCGGTGTTGCTGAACTTCTGGGCGACCTGGTGCGCGCCGTGCAAGGTGGAGATGCCGTGGTTTGAGGAGTTCAGCAAGAAGTATGCGGCGCAGGGTTTGCAGGTGGTCGGTGTGGACGAGGACGATGAGGTCAAGCCGGACAAGCTGAAAGGCGAGGTCGCCGATACGGTCAAGCGGCTGAACGTGAGCTACTCAATTCTGTTGAGCGACCACAGAGTTGGCGACGCGTATGGCGGGCCGGACAGGCTGCCGGCGACCTTCTATATCGACAAGAATGGGGTGGGCCGGGGGGAGGCGATCGGCCTTGCGGGCCGGGATGAGGCTGAAGCCAACGTGCAGAAGATTCTGCAGTAGGAGTTGACCATGCGTGTATGGAAAGCGGCATTGGTAGGAGTCGTTGCAAGCTTCACGACGATCTGCCTTCCTTTCATGCTGCTGGGTGTTTTACTGGGTTCGCTCGGCATGGACATTCATTGGCATGGATGGAATCGCGTAGTGCACGCGCAGAGCATCGACCTGAGCCAATCGCCGAAGCCAGCCGCGGCGGGCCATGTGCAGTTCGCCGCGGAGCCGCAGGCGATTGCCGCGAACAAGCCCGGGACGGTGTTGCTGCACTTTCGCGTCGATGCGGGTTTTCACATCAACTCGCACACGCCCAAGAGCGAGATGCTGATTCCGACAAAGATCGCCGTCGCCGAAGTTGACGGCCTAAAGGTGCAGGCCGTCGATTTCCCGGCGGGCCAGCCGTACAGCTTCAGCTTTGAACCGCAAACGAAGCTTGATGTGTATACGAATGAGGTGGTGCTGACCGCGCATGTGATTGCTCAACCAGGGCAGCGTGCGTTGACGGGCGTGCTGCGCTACCAGGCTTGCGACGCAGCCGCGTGCTATCCGCCGAAGACGCTGGCGGTGGAGCAGCCGTTTACGGCCAAGTAGCTGTGCTGCGAAGGATCGCAGCGTTGCTGGGGCTGCTTCTCACCTTAGCCCTTCTGTTTGCGGCGACGCTGCCGGAGGACCGGCGCTCCCTGATTGACACGCGCGGCCCGCTCCATCCGTATCTGCACATTGCCGCGTTTACCTTGGTGGCGTTCCTGGCTGCCTGGAGCACGCGTTCATCGGCCGTACGTGTCTTGCTCTGTCTCGGCGTTACATTGCTGGGGTGCGTTACGGAGATCACCGAATGGAGGCTGTACCACAACCCGCTTGAGTGGACGGACATCGTTCTGGACGCGATGGGCGCAGTTGCCGGTATTGGGCTCGGTGCTTTGACCGTGGCGTTGCAACGTGTCAGGAGAGGCCGCTTTCCCGACGAGTTCTGAACTATCGCCCGCGTCCTTGGAGGGCCAGCGTCTTCTTCTGGGTGTCCAGAAAACGCCGCATGCGGTCGAGTGCGCGTGCTTTGCCGAAGATGATGAGCGATTCAAGCAGCGGCGGTGACGCTGTTTTGCCTGTGAGGATCGCGCGCAGCAGCATGAACGCC
>CAXUEG010000200.1:0-6152 GCA_964249935.1 uncultured Terriglobus sp. | reverse complement strand
TCCGCACCACCGGCGACCGTATGCAGGATCCTGCTTACGCCGCGACGCACCCCGTCACGCCGGAGCTCGACAATAAAGGCATTTTCATCAAGGAAATCGAAGAAGCACTGCTTGCCGGCACAATTGACCTGGCGGTGCATTCTCTTAAGGATCTGCCCACCACCTTGGACGAGCGGTTTGCGCTGCCGGCGATCCCCGAACGCGCCGACCCACGCGACGCCCTGCTGTGTCCCGACTGGCTGCAGTTGCACACGCTGCCGGAGGGCGCGCGTGTTGGAACCACATCGCCCCGGCGTGTCGCGCAATTACTGGCGCACCGGCCTGACTTGCAGTTCATTGCGGTCCGCGGCAATATCGACACACGCCTCCGGAAGCTGTCCGCTGGCGAGTGCGACGCGCTGGTGCTGGCCTGTGCCGGTATAGACCGGCTCGGCCCAGGCCTTCTGCGTCCGGTCGATTTGGATCCGCAGCACCCGGAGTTCGGGCGCGAGCCGCACATCGAATGCGTTACGCATCCCGATCACGACCACCTTGTGCCGATGCGCCACGCCGAGGACATGCCTGGTCAGGCGGACTGGATTCGAGAGCGTTTCGATCCGGCCGTTCTGTGCCCGGCCCCTGGGCAGGGTGCGCTTGCGATCGAAACACTTTCCAGCGCCGCAGAGGTGATCGCGGCAACCTCGCCACTCGATGATGCGGAGACCCGCTTCGCTGTGGAAGCCGAGCGCTGGCTGCTGCACGGTCTTGGCGGTGGTTGCAGCCTGCCGGTAGGAGCGCTCTGTACCGCGCGCGACGGCCTTGCAACGCTGCAGGTCAATGTCACCGCCCCGGACGGTGAGCGCATGATCACGCTGACCGAGCAGGCCGCCAGCGAGGAATCGGCAGAGATCTTTGGCACGCGCGTTGCCGGTCATCTGGCGAGCCTCGGCGCGTTGTCATTGCTGAACGGCGAAGATGTGCTCGATGACGAGTTCGCGGACTCGCTCCGGTAGACACTCATGCCGGTCCCGGGCAAGCGTGTCCTGGTCACGCGCGCAGCGCACCAAGCCTCTGCGCTGGGGGACGCACTCGCCGCACGCGGGCTCACCGTCATTGCCATACCTTCCATTGCCATGGAGCCGCCGAGCGACGAATATGCCACGCTTCACCGCGAAATGGAGCGGCTGGACGAGTTCGACTGGCTGCTCTTTACCTCTGCAAACGCCGTGGAAGTTTTCACCCGCGAGTTTCAAGTGCTTGGCTTGGAGTGGGTACCCTGCCGGATAGGCAGCATTGGCGCTGCAACCACACGGGCGTTGCGCGCAGCGGGCATGCAGGTAAACCTGCAGCCCCGCACGGCGGTTAGTGAAGCATTTGCTGCGGCATTGCAGCCGCATGTACGCAACCAACGCGTGCTGCTGGTGCAGGCAGAGTCCGCACGCGAAGTGCTGCCGCGCGCGATGCAGCAAGCCGGGGCCGAACTGGTCATCGCGCCGGCGTACCGCACGGTCACGCCACTCAAATCCGCCGAGGCCCTCCGGCGCGAAATGCAGCAACTGGACGCGATCACCTTTACCAGCTCGTCCAGCGTGCGCAATTTACTGGAGCTTTGCGAGAACGCAGGCGTGAAGCTGCCGCGCGGAGTTGTGCTCGCCAGCATCGGTCCCATTACTTCGCAAACGCTGCAGGAATTCGGCTATGAGCCCCAGGTGGAAACTCCCGTCGCCGACATTGAGGTGCTAGCGAGCATGCTGGCGCGCTATCTCGAACGTAGTTAGTGCGAGGCCCACGTCTTGTCACCTGAATTGCAGCTGGCCTCAAGCGAGCAGTCGGCGCATTTGGGTTTGCGCGCCTCGCAGATCTGCCGGCCGTGGTGAATAAGCTGGTGGGCGACGTTGATCCACTTCTCCTGCGGAAGGATGGACATCAGGTCGCGTTCGACCTTGACCGGGTCTTCATGAGTGGTCAGTTCCAGCCGGCGTGACAGGCGCAGCACATGGGTGTCGACGACAACGCCGCTTGCAATGCCGTACCAGGACCCGAGCACCACATTGCTGGTCTTGCGCGCGGCACCTGGGATGCGCAGCATTTCTTCCATCGTCCGGGGAATTTCACCACCGAACTCGTTGACGACGACTTTCGCCGCACCCACGAGAGATTTGGATTTCTGGCGAAAAAAGCTGAGGCTCGCAATGAGCTCTTGAATTGCTTCCGGCTGCGCCTGTGCCATGGCCTGTGGCGTCGGGTACGCGTGAAAGAGCGCGGGTGTGACGATGTTGACGCGAGCGTCCGTGCACTGTGCGCTCAAGATCGTAGCTACCGTCAGCTCCCACGCGTCCCTGTGGTTCAACGCGCAGACCGCATCCGGGTATGTCTTTTGCAGCGCATCGACAAGCGCCGCGATGCGCTCAGGTGCGAGCGGCTTCTTGGTCTTGCCCGGCCGCTTCTTCGGCGCCACCGGCTCAGCCGCGGCGATCTGCCGCGCACGCAAGCCTCGTGTCACGGCGACGCCCTTCTTCGCTGCTGCACGTTTGCTTCGTGTCGTCTTCGCAGGCATCAGCCGAGTTGATCCAGCATTTCGAGCGCAGTCATACGAACGCAGGAGAAGATCGGGTAATCCTTGAGTGTGTACATGCTGATCTCTGTTTCCCGCAACTGCTGGACCAGGTCGACAAAGTCCTCGGGGAAATTCGTCTCAAACGCCACGACAAACTCCTGGTCGTCAATACCGAAGCTATAGGTGGTATTCAGCTTGACGCGAGGGTAAGCCAAGCCGATGCGAATGTGCTCGTCCATCAGGCGGCGCCGCTCTTCAAGCGAAAGCAGGTACCACGGCCGCGTCTTCCAGAACGGGTAGACAAAGATGTACTTGTGGCCGCCCGGCCGAATGGCGCCGCGGCCCTCGCCTTCGCTCTCGTCCTCGCGGTCGATCTGGTACTGCGACCGTTTGGTCATCGAGAGAAAACTGTGCGGGGTGGTCAGGTACCCACCGAGCGGGGTGGCGAGCAACTCCGCTCGCATTGTGTTCATCTCCGCGACCGAGTAGCAGATTGACCAGACGCAAAAGTCCGTATCGCCGCGTGTCCCCATCGTGGAATATGTAAGCGACAGGAATTCACCCGCTCTGTTCCAGCGCTGCAGAACACCGGCAAAGGCGGCCTTGTGCTCGGCCTTTACGTGCTCCGGCAGCCGCTTCCACTCGGGCATGATCTTGTAGAACGAGAAGGCAACGATTTGCCGCTTCACCGGCGTGCCGCCGCCCTGCTGCGGACGTGCGCCATATCCTGTGACGGGTGCGCGTTGAGGCGGAGCCTGTGGCGTGATGGTGTGCGCGGACGAACTTGCTTCGGGAGCCCCGACTTCGGGAGCGGTTGCGGTCTCTGCCATATAACAAGGATACGAGCCCGGCACGGCCGCAGCAAGCGCAGAGGGCCGTCACTCGATGCGGAGCGGCTGGTCGCTATACTTCAAAAGACCTCCACATGACCGAAAAGATCATCGATTTCCTGCTGCCGTACATCACGGGCCTCATTGTCGCGATTGGCTATCCCGGTGTGGCGCTGCTCATGGCCGTTGAGTCCGCCTGCATTCCGCTGCCGAGTGAGATCATCATGCCATTTGCAGGCTACGTGGTTTGGCAGGGCAAGATGAACCTGTTTGCCGCGGCTACGGCGGGCGCGATCGGCTGCAATGTCGGTTCCGTCGTCGCGTACTGGATCGGTGCGTATGGCGGCCGTCCGTTAGTCGAGAGATTCGGCCGCTATGTGCTGATGAGCCGACGCGATCTGGATCGCGTCGATCATTACTTCCAAAAGTACGGCAGCATCACGGTCCTGATCGGACGGCTGCTGCCGGTGGTCCGCACGTTCATTGCACTGCCGGCAGGGATCGCACGTATGCCGCAGATGCGCTTCCATGTGTATACCTTTCTGGGCTCGTGGCCGTGGTGCTTCATGCTGGCCTATGTGGGGATGAAGGCGGGCGCGAGCTGGAACGATCCGAACTCGAAGCTAAAACATATGTTGCACAAGGCGGACGCAGCGGTGCTGGCTGTAATGCTTGCCGGCCTCATCTGGTTTGTATGGTCACACCTGAAACGCAGGAACGAACTGCAGCCCGCGTAGGGAGCCGTCTTGCCATGCCAGAGATGAAATCACATACCGAGTACCTGACCTTTCGCACGCAGAAGCGTTACGAGATGGTCCACATCACTGACCAGGTGGAGCGCATTGTGCGCGCAAGCGGCGTGGATGACGGCCTGTGTTTCGTTTCGCCCATGCACATTACTGCTGCCATTTATGTGAATGACCACGAGAGCGGCTTGATTGAAGACATCGGCACATGGCTTGAAAAGCTTGCGCCGGCCTGGCCCGGCTACAAGCATCACCAGACCGGTGAAGACAATGCCGATGCCCACCTGAAAGCGCTGCTGCTGCACCACGAAACGACGCTGCCTGTGACCAGGGGACGGCTGGACCTGGGTACATGGCAGCGCGTGTTCTACGCGGAGTTCGATGGTCAGCGCTCGAAGCGCGTCATCGTAAAGGTGCTTGGCATCACAAAGTAATCCGGCGCCATGATCGTGCAACTACTCGCACTCAGCCGCAAGCGCAGCACTCGATCGCTAGCGCATTGCGGCGCGGTCGGCCGCAGGCGCCAACTGTTCTGCAAGTGTGCCGCGCACAGGCGGTTGAGTCGTTGCGATCGCGGCGACCGGGACCATGGTTGCGCTCGGATTGCGCGATGCGGAAAATACGGCCTGCCGCGATGCTGCGGAACCTGTCACAACAATGTCGACCCGACGATTCTTTGCGCGGCCCTCGGCCGTCAAGTTGGAAGCAGTAGGCCGGAATTCACCATAGCCCGCCAGAGCGAAACGTGACGGTGCAATCTGGCTTGCCTGCATCAGCGCTTCCGCCACCGCAGCCGCGCGCGCGGTGGACAATTCGAAGTTGGAACGGAAACGGTCGGAGTGGATGGGCAGATTATCCGTGTGGCCCTCCACGCGCAGGTCCCGGTTGGGCAAATGTGCTGCAATCTTGTGTAAGAGCGGGAATGCCGCCGGACTCAGGTCCGCAGAGCCGGAGGCGAACAGGCCAGCGTCGCTGAGTGAGATCGTAGTCCCGTCCGCATCGGCGTGCACTGAGGCAGAGCCCTGCAGCACATCACCTGCAACGGCTTTCCGTATGGCAGCTTCTACAGCTTTCGGCGAAGCTTCCGCGTCAGCGCCGCCGCTTTCAGTTGATGTCGGAAGCGGCATCATCAGCGGTGCGGGTGCGCCTTGACTGTTGCCCGCGCCGGCTTCGAGCGGGGGCGTTTTGGAGTGTGCGTCAAAGGCGCCGCTCTCGCTGAAAGCGCTCTGCATTGCCGCGGCCATGGCTGCTGTCTTTTTCTTGTCGCTTACGCTGGATGCGAAGAGCACCACAAAAAAGGCGAACAGCAACGTGAGCAGATCCGCGTAGCTGACCAGCCAGCGCTCATGATTGACGTGTTCCGCGTGTTTCTTCTTGCCCATTCGCCTACGCCTTTGCTTCCGCGTTGCCGTGCGCCAGGAAGGTGCGTAGTTTCGTTTCGATCATGCGTGGGTTCAGCCCTTCCAAGATGCCAACCACGCCCTCCAGCATCATTTCTTTCGCCATCAAAGCTTCCTTGTGGCGAATTTTGAGCTTGCCTGCGGCCGGAAGACAGAAGAGATTCGACAGAGCGACGCCGTAGATGGTGGCGACAAAGGCGACGGCAATACCTTTTCCAACTTCGTCGATATTGTCGAGGTTTTGCATCACCTGAATCAGACCAAGCACTGCGCCAATAATGCCTACCGTAGGCGCGAAGCCGCCCGCGGATTCGAATACCTGCGGGACCTTTTCCTCGATCTCACTTTTGTTATCGATTTCGTGCTGCATGATCTTGCGGACCTCCGAAGGCTCGGTGCCGTCGACCGCAAGCATGAGTCCCTGCTTCAGAAATGGATCGTCGACCTTGCCCAGGTCGGCATCCAGCGAGACGATACCACTCTTGCGCGCCTTGTTTGCGAACTCAACCAGCAGCGTAATCATCTTCTCGCTATCGGCACCCTTGTGTAGAAAGACGCCCATCACACCTTTCAGTGCGGCAAGAAAAACATTCAAGGGAAACTGAACGAGCACCGCACCCGCCGTCCCGCCAATGCCGAT
>CAXUEG010000199.1:5739-6166 GCA_964249935.1 uncultured Terriglobus sp. | reverse complement strand
TGCCAGCGGAGCATTATTGTCGCGGTGTGGGCTGCGATGACGTCGGCATAGCCCGCGATGCGGCTGCGCAGGAACGCCGGTTGCGCGAGGCGACGCTGCCGCATGTGCAGCGGCTCTTCGCTGGTGAGCAGGCCGTTGCCGAGTACGTCCCGGCTGCGCTGCATCACCAGGTTGCGGTGGTGATGCGGGGCGTCGGTGGTGAAAAAGTCGGCGATCAGGTCCGGGTGGTGGAACTGGTAGAAGTGCCTGCCTGCGATGTTGTAGTGGGTGAGGTCGCCATAGTCCTGCGCGACCGAGCGCATGAACTCGGCCGGGTTCTGGCGACGGCGCGTGCCAAAGATCTGCCGGGTGAGGAGGCGCGAGAAGAGCCGAGGACCTGCGGGGTAGCGCGAGTCGCGTGGGTCCGTTCGGAGGTCAGGCGCGGTGC
>CAXUEG010000199.1:0-5729 GCA_964249935.1 uncultured Terriglobus sp. | reverse complement strand
AGTGTGCACTGGACTGGCGGTCGCGATCTTCAGCAGGGATAGCGATCTACGTTTCCTTTGCAGCCGTTCCACTCCGGGCAAAAAGCAGGTCCTTCGCTGCGCTCAGGATGACAATTTACTTGAGGGTGACCGATGCGCGCTCAGAATGACAGTTGCTTGATGGTGGGGGTGTGCGCTCAGGATGACAATGATGAGGGCGGGCGGGTACCTTGGCGGCGGTTGAACATCTAATCAGCCGTGCCGGAACTTCCTGAGGTCGAAACGGTAGCGAATGGCGTGGACGCGCGCGTTCGCGGCCAGCGGATCGAGCGTGTCACGCTGGGATCGAAGCCTGAGCCGCTGAAGTCGCCTGCGCATGTCATTGAGGAAGCGCTGACCGGAGCGCGCATCACCCGCG
Source organism: uncultured Terriglobus sp. (assembly GCA_964249935.1). GTDB lineage: Bacteria > Acidobacteriota > Terriglobia > Terriglobales > Acidobacteriaceae > Terriglobus. The sequence goes on along the minus strand of CAXUEG010000199.1, from coordinate 5,332 downwards.
TGCACCGCGTCGGCAAGACGGTCGTGATGGATGTGAAACGGCGTGATGGCACCGCCGCGCAGGCGACCGTGCACCTGGGCATGACCGGGCGCCTGCTGGTCTCGCAGGCGGATGTGCCGATGCCGTCGCACACGCACGCGGTGCTGCACCTGCACGACGGCCGTGAGGTCCGGTTTGTCGACCCGCGGCGCTTCGGCCGCATCGGAATCGTGGAAACTGAAGCGCGATATGAGGGTCCCGGTAGGAGCCGACGACGATCGATCCCGATGCCTTTGCAAAGCTTTTCAAAGGCCGTAAGACACCGATCAAGTCCGCCCTGCTGAACCAGTCGCTGCTGCATGGCGTTGGCAATATCTACGCGGACGAAAGCTTGTTTCGCGCGGGCATTCGGCCGAAGCGGCACGCCGGCCGGCTCACGCGTGCCGAGCTTGCGAAGCTGCACGGCTCGTTACAGACGGTTCTGCAGCACGCGATCGAACTGGGCGGCTCCTCCGTCTCCGATTACGTGGACGCGGATGGCGTGCGCGGCTTCTTTCAACTGGAACACCGCGTGTATAGCCGCACCGGCGAGCCCTGCCGCGATTGCGGAAAGCCCATTCAGCGGATTGTGATCGGCGGGCGCTCGACGCACTTCTGCAAACACTGCCAGAAGTAGTTAGCGCTGTGCGGCTCTAGTGCACTGTCACCGTCTGGGTCGGCGCATGCGCCTGAGGCGGTGTTGCGAACGGATCGATGTCTGCCGTCTCCGGACCCGTTCCCGTCACATCCACCACGCGGTAGTTTTTTGGCGGGTCGAAGAGCTGCGCAGGCGGCTCGGCCCGCTTCACGTCGACGATGCTGACGATTTGCTCACCGGTGCGCGGATCGTTGTGCTTCTCAAGCATGATCAGGTGCAGGTCTTCGGAGTACCAGTATTCGTCCGCGACCTGGATGGGCTTTGCAGCCGGCCCGGTGCCCTGCATGGGGACCTGACGTGTGCGGCGCATACCGCGCACCGTGACACCGCTCATGGTGGACATGCCCAGATCCTGGTCGGTCGTGCCCGGCACTGAAACCAGGAACGGCTTGCGCTCGGCGATCTGCTGGCCCGTGAGCGTCATGCTGCGCACGACGTTCTGAAACGGGTTCCACATGAGGCTGACGCGCGTTTGCGGATCGTACACGTGGATGCCCAGCAAACGTGGCTGCCCCTGGAACGCGGCAGGCACCATCGCACGCATGTCGTTGTAGATCTTGCCGCTGGACGTGCGTGCAATATGCGCTTCGGTGCGCTGCAGCTCCGTGCTGCCGTCCGGCAGGACGCGCATGCTGCTGATGTCAACCAGCGCGGTCATGGGTATGTTGGGGATGGGCGTGACGAACACGCCACGCACGCGGGTCTGCACGCCGGGATACTGTGGCGGCGCGACCTCAGTAGTCATCTGGGCCCGAAGCGATAACGATACAAGCGTGGCGAACAGAAGCAGAACGGCAGAGCGCATGCAGCACCTCGCGGCAGCAGTGTACCCCGCCTCGCTTCGGGGCTGCTACCGGAAGAAAGCTTTCATTGCGGCTTTTTCTGCTCGTCAGGCACGTAGCTTTCCTTCTGCTTGCGGGTGATCGCGTCGATGTCGTCTTCATCGTTCGCGGCCGGCTGTGGCGCACGCTGCGGAACGGCGAACGCCTGCTTCAAACCCTGCTCCGCGGCGGCCTGCGCATCAGGCTGAATGCCGGGAATCGCGAGTGCCGCCTTGTACTCCGCCACAGCCTTGGTACGGTCGGGCTGCGCGAGGGCGGTGTCGTACATGCGGCCCAGGTACACGTGCGACCATGCTACGGTGCGGTTGTCCTTGCCGGTGGCGATGATCTTTTCGAAGGCATCGAAGGCTTCCTGGGGCTCTCGCTGCATCAGGTGCAGCCGCGCCATCACGTACATGGCTTCGGTCGAATCAGGATGCGCGGCCAGCTCTCTCTCCGCCAGCTCGGCCGCGCCCGCGCGGGCGCCCAGTCGCCGCTTGCGCTCGGCCTGATCCATGGCGGTCAGCGGCTGAGGCTTGATCGCCTTGCCGCGGCGTGTGGTGCTGCCGCCGGTGCCGCTGACACCGACCAGGTCCGGGCTACCCTCCGCGAAGAACGGGATTTTCTTGTCGCGATCGGCCTCGGCCGGCACGTCCATGCCGTAGACCAGCTCGCCCATGCTTTGCTTCAGGCTGATGCCATCGCGGTCCTCTGTCGAGAGCTTTTCGTAGAAGTATTGCGTCAGCACCCAGCCGGAGCGCATGTCGCGGATCACCTGCTGACGCCGCACGACCTCGGCGCGGCGCTCATAGTCGGCCAATGCGACGTTAAAGCCCGTGGGGTCGAAGCGCTCTTTGCCGTTCGCCTTGCGCGAAGGTTTTTCGATCGCTGTCTCCATCGTGCGCGCCTCGATCGCCTTGATCAGGCACTCGGTCAGGAACGCGTTGATGTCGTTCTTGTAAAGGAAATCGATAGGGGCGCCCTGCACCGTTTTGAGGATGGGCATGAGCCGGCTCGTCGCCGAGGCGCGTGCGTAAATGATGGGATCGATCTCGTAGAGAAGGTAGATGTGGCGCAGCTCTTCCAAGTGGAGGCCGGCCTTGCGCATCGCTTCGGTTTTCGCGTCCGCTTCCGGCGGCGTGGCGCTGAGCACTACGAAGTAGTCGGTGCCATAGATGCGCGCATTCGCGGCTTCGGGGCTGAGCATCGGCTCCAGAAGCACCAGAAAGCGACGGCCGTCGTAGACCGTGGCCGGCTGATGGAGATAGGCGTTCGTCTCCAGCAGCATGCGCGTGACGGTGTCATGCACCTGCAGCACGGCCTGTTCGTACTCGGCTCGATGGTTCACAAAGATGGCGTGCAAGTGGACCGTCTCGGCCCAGGTACGCAGCAGCGGCAAAACGTTCACCACGTTCAGGGCGTCGGGCGGCATCTCGTTTTCCGGGAAGCTCAGTTGCAGATCCGGCGAGAGAAACAGCGCCATGGATACGAACTGCGCCAGGTTCTGCGAGCCCGGAAGCTGGTGCGCCTGAATGTAGCCGCACAGCGCGCGCTGCGCCGGAATGCCGCCGTCGACGTTCTCCATCTGCTCGGCGATGTCGTGGCGAACCGCCGCGCGCACCGGCAGGCTTTCGCTCAGGCCGGCGTCATAGCCGCAGGCATTCAGCGCCGCGGCGACGGTAAACAATTGCTCGCTCGTTTCCAGCGTTACCGCAGAGCCCGCGGCCTCAACGCTGCGGCGCTGCACGGGCGCAGACTGCGCCGCAACGTCGCCGTTGGATGAACTGGGAGCCTGCGCCTGCAGCGGCGAAGCCGCAAAGAAAACGCATAGCACAGCAGGCAAAGCACGTTCCAAGAAAAGTGGCTTCACGACGGTTGGACGCCTCAGCAGCAGATTGGAAAACCGAAGCTGAGTCTATGCACCGCCTGCAGGCTCCGCAAGCTGCGGTGCGTCAAACCACGCCGCCAACCAGCGGAATCGCACATGCTGAACTGAAGCGAGTGGTGTGGGCGCCATGGCAGTAAACAGGTTGATCTCCGGTAGTTGCCGGAAGCTTGCGGAAACAGCACAGAGGCAACAACCTCTCTGGCATGGCCCAGAACGCAAATCAGGCGAGTCATCAGCAGGCAGGCGGGTGAGTGAGCGATAGTCGCGCCACTCAGCCGCTTTTATCACACCATTCACGAAGACTGCGATATTCTGAAGGTCCCCGTTGCTGTTCTCGCACGTTAACTGTCTGCTTTGTTTTGAGAGCGCGCATACCCGGTATGACGCAGTTCAGCAGACCCCTGGCGTGATTGGCTGCTACTGACAGCCCACCCTCTGCTTGTCGCAATCCAGAGAACGTTTAGCCCTGATATGAAGTCACAAGGAGTTTCTGTTGTCCAAACGCCTGCTTTCCTCGCGAGCTCTGCTTGCGACCCTTTCCGTGTTCGCTTTGGCGGGCGCTCCAGCCGCCGCCCTTGCTGCAAACACTTACTATGTAAGCCCGAGCGGTAACGATCAAAATACCGGGTTCTCGCAGGACGCCCCGTGGCAGACCGTCGCGCGGGTGAACAGCACCGCCCTGCAGCCGGGCGACACCGTGCTGTTTCAGCGCAATGGCCAATGGCATGAATCGCTGATCGCACCGACCAGTGGCGCTGCCGGCAAACCGATCACCTTTGCTGACTACGGCAGCGGCGCGAAGCCAAAGTTCTGGGGCAGTATTCCACTGAACAACAGCCAGTTTGAGCCGGTCGGGAACGGCCTTTTCTCGTACAACATCGGCGTGCCGGTGTATTCCGTGCTTGCCAACCAGAACTTTTTCAACTACTCGTTCGGGCAGCCGGCGTACAACGTCGCGGGCTCATGGTCCGACCTCGGCGGCCAGCTGCTGATCAATTCTCCCAGCTCTGATCCACGCTACGATGGCCGTCTCTACACTGCCGTGCTGCGCGACGACGTGGTCTACAGCAACTACCAGAGCCACCTTGTCTTTCAAAACCTGGTCACCGACGAGAGCGCGCGCTACGACGACAACGGCGGCTATGGCTTTCGCGTGATGGGATCGACGGATGTGCAGCTGAACGGCTGCGAGGCGTATCACGCGGGCAAGCACAACTTCGGCGTGATCAACAGCACCGCATTTGTGGGGCGCGACCTGACGGCGGCTTACGCTGCGCCAGGGCAGCAGGCCTCGGGTGGCGCGTCAGCCTATGTCAGCTATGGCGACTCGAGCACCGGCCTGCTGAGCCAGACTTCCGAGTGGCACAACATCAGCGCTACGAATATGGATGATCCGCAGGACAACACCGTGTATCAGTCGTTCGTGGATCATGGTGCCACGCTGACTTCGCTGTGGGTGGATGGCCTGCAATCGACAGGCGCCTCGGCGACGATCAGCAACGCGGACAACAACGCGGGCACAGTGAAGATGACCGGCGGCTTGTTGCAGAACACGCGACTTGAGGTGGATGGTAACGGCGCGTTGGTGGATGGTGTTGAGATTTCGGGGCCGCAGGCGACCTTAGACGTGGTAGCCCCGAACACGCTGCTGCAGAACCTGCTCGTCCACGGCACAAACCTGGGCAGCGCCTGGTACCAGACAGCCATTCTGATTCGTGGCGCGAACGACCTCCTTCGCTTCAGCACCGTAGAGATGGATCCGAACTCGGGCAGCAACAGTGCCGTCGCCGTGCTCTCTTCGAGCGCTGCGCTGCAGCTCTATGGCAACGTGCTGCTCGCGCCTCAACGAGCGATCGCGTTGTGGGATTTCGGTTTCGGATCGAGCACGCTTTCCTTCACCGGCTTCAACTTCTACCTGCCCGGTGAGACCTATGCGCAGTATGGCAG
>CAXUEG010000198.1:0-6168 GCA_964249935.1 uncultured Terriglobus sp. | reverse complement strand
GGCCACCTGCCGCTCTGGCAAAACCTGCCCATCCTCGTCGTTGTGCTGTGGGGCGGCTTCGCCACCAACTTCGTCTGGTCGTGCATCCTCATCGCGCGCAAGCGCTCCGCCGCCCAGTTCGGTGGCGAACCCGGCGCGAACCCCATGCGCGCCTCGCATGAAACCGGCAGCACACTGCAGGACATCGACCCCATGGAGTTCGCCCAGCGCATCGCGCCCGGCGTACTTGTGAAGAACTATCTCTTCGCCGCCATGGCCGGCGTCATCTGGTACTTCCAGTTCTTTTTCTACTCACTCGGCCAAACGCAAATGGGCAAGTACGACTTCAGCTCGTGGACGCTCCACATGGCCTCGATCATCATCTTCGCCACCCTGTGGGGCCTCGCGCTCAAGGAGTGGCGAGGCACCAGCGGCCGCACCAAAGCCCTCGTCACCGCCGGCCTCACCCTGCTCATCGGCTCCACGCTCATCGTCGGCTACGGCAACTATCTGCAATCGCAACAGCCGGCCCCAACCACGGCGCAGGCCTCCCGCTGACGCGCCATGTTCGCCAGCCAGCTCTAAGCCGTGCACGTGAAGCATGCAGCGATCACAAAAGCATTGTCCTCCTAAGCGCAGTGAAGGACCTGCTTGCCCTTCGGGCTGCAATCCTGCCTCAGGTCAGAGCAAGTGCCTGGTCGCGGTTGCTACAAACAAAGGAATGGCTCGCACGAGGGAAGAGGAAAGACATGCAAGCACGAGAACATTCCTGCCCACAACAGCATCCCTGCTGCTCACATTTGCGGCTTCTGCACAAACATAGCCGGAACCAGCATCACCGGTCACCAGACCGCAACATTCTGACCCACGCACTCGTGTCACTCCGGCCGAAGCACGAGCGTTTTGCCCGTCCGCGCGGGCTCCCAATGTACCAGCGCAAACATGCGCGAACCGAAAACCCAGTCCGTCCATCGCCAAGGCCGTCACTGCTTCAACCGCAATAGCGCACACCCATGCGGCGCCACATCCACGCGTAGCTCCTCCCCCGCCGGAATCTTCGCACCTGTCCATAGCTCACGTCCGCCCATGCGCACCGGCAGGTTGAAAAAGTCGTACCGCTTGCGCACTGTGATCTCACGCTCGCCCACATTGAAAAGCGCTAGGTACTTGGCGCCAGCCTCGCCATCCGCGACCCAGGCGATCATTGATCCGTCGTGTGCCACAGGGCGCCCATTCCGGCTCTGCTGATCGACCGCGAGCACGTCCGTATTGGTCAGCAGCCCCGTCGTCCAGTCGTCCAGCTTCGTCAGATTCGCGCCCACGATCAACGGAGACCGCGCCACGCTCCACAGCGTCACCAGCGTGCGCTGTTCGTCGTGCGTCAGGCCCGTCTCGCGCGCGGCCCCATCGCCGGGATGCGGCCCCAGGAACCCCAACGGCAGCATGTCTGCGTCGGGCCACGCCCGCGGCCGCGCCAGCGGCGCCCATCCAGCCATCAGCAGAAACGAGTCGCGCAACCCACGGCCTACCTCGTTCGGCTTGCTCCAGAAATCCCACATGTCGTCGCTGATGCGCCACAGGTTCGCGTACTGCGCTACCTCGCTCGCCAGCGCAGGCGAGGTCGGGCCCGGCGACAGGCTCAGCACAATGGGGCGGTGCGTCTTGGCAATCGCACGCGAAAGCATGCGGATCTCGCCCGGCCGATACGGGTGATCCGAAAGACAATCCACCTTCAGGAAGTCCACGCCCCAACCCGCGTACTGCTCCAGCAGGGAGTCGTACCAGGCCTGCCCCGCGGCGCTGTCCCGCACGCCCCAGTTGTCCGCATTCCAAGGGCACCCGTCGTTCACATCGGCAGCGTCCTTTGCATGGAAGCCGCTGCCAGCGATCGGTGCATTGCTCAGAACCGCCGACCGCGGTATGCCACGCACAATGTGGATCCCGAACAGCAGGCCGCGCGCATGGACGTCCTTCGCCAGCGCCGCAAAGCCGGACCCTCCGGTGGCAGATGGAAAGCGCTCCAACGCCGGCGTGTACCGTCCATTCGCATCCAGCGTGAAGCGAAACTCGCGCGCCGGTGCCATCGGATTTGGCAGGTACCAGCCTTCGTCGATCACGGCGTACTTCCATCCAAACGGCTTCAGCTTCGCATCGAGCACCGCCACGTTCTCGCGAAACTGCTGTTCATCGATCGTGAGCCCGTACGCGTCCCAGCTGTTCCAACCCATCGGCGGAGTTGCCGCAACGCCTGCAATTCGCTGCTGCGCCGCGGCCTGCAACAGCACCAACAGCATCGCAACGATCCATAGCCCAACGCGCCGCATACCCGTCCCTTACGCCTGCGGCGTCGCCGTGGACTGGCGCAGCACCATCGCCGCTGGCAGCATCGGCTCGGGCGGCGCGCCATCCCCGCGAATGTAGCTCATCAGCATCGCGATCACGCTGCTCGCCAGGTCCGCGCGCGGCGTCGCCACCGTGGTCAATGGCGGGTGCAGATACTCGCACAGGTACGTATTGTCGAACCCGACCACCGACACATCCTGCGGTATCGCCAGCCCCGCCGCCTGCAGCGCGCGAAACGCACCCAGCGCCACCAGGTCGTTGATCGCCACCACCGCCGTGAATTTGTACTGCCCGAGCGCCCGCTCCACCGCGCGCATGCCCGCGCCCGCCGGCTCGCCCGGCTCGTCGATCACGTGCACGTCCATCTCCTGCGATCGGTACTGGTGCAGCGCCTCGTCAAAGCCGATCTGCCGCTCCTGATGACTCAGCAGCGGCGGCTCGGCCGAGCCCTGCTGCGAGTTCCTGATCAGCAGAATCTTACGGTGGCCCAGCTCCAACAGGTGCTGCACCGCAATGAACATGCCATGCCTCTTATCGACTCGTACCGTTCCGATGTGCGGCGCGGAATGATTGTTGTCCAGGTACACCGCGGGCGTGCCGCTTCCCTTCAGGATGCTGAACGCCTCGGGATCGTTCTCGCTCGTCATCATGGCCACGCCCGCCACCCGCAGTGCCAGCATCTGCCGCACCGCCGCGCACTGCTGATCCTGGTGAAAGCTGGTCGAAGCCAGGAAGGTCTCATATCCGTGCTTGCGCGCCTCGCCATCCAGCGCCGCCGCGATCTCCGCAAAGAACGGGTTCAACAGGTCGCTCACGATAATGCCGATCAGCTTGGTCGACCGCCGCGCCAGGTTGCTGGCGAAAATGTTCGGCGTGTAGCCAAGCTGCGCGATCACGTCCAGCACGCGCTGCCGCGTCTCCGGCCGCACGTTGCTCTTCTCATTCAGCACACCCGAAACCGTGCTGGGAGACACCTGCGCCAGACGCGCCACATCCTGGATCTTGATGCGTCCCGCCCGCTTCCCCTGCAACCCCTCGGAACGATGCGATCCATCCGGACGGTGCTGCGGGTCGGTGCGAGGCGAACCATCGGAACGAGGCAACGAAGCCAAAGGGTCTCTCCTGACTTCCAAGAAGTATCGCATCGCCGTATGCCGGCTGTAACGGACAAACGCGGCATGCGCAACGGACGTGGCAGTCCGCGCTCGTAATGCTGCCGTCCGGCGGTTAGTGGTTGAACGGGTACTCCTGCACCCAATGGAACCCGCGTAGGTTCAACGGAAACTCGGCGCCAGTGGCGGGCCGCATGGTCAACGTCGCGGGCTTGTTCAGCCATCGGCCCTGCAGAGTAACGCGGCCTCCCGCGTCGGCGCTCCAGTGTAGTTCTGTATTCTCTTTTCGCAGAAAGTGTATGGTCTGGTTAGCGTCGGTGCTGACGAGCACATACCAATGCGATCCGTTGCGCTCCAGGATCTGCAGATAGTCGTTACTGCCGTGGCGACTGGTTCCGATGCTGACCGTAACCCACTCCGCTCCGGGCGGCCAGCCGGTGCTGCTGTCGACGGTCCAACTTCCATCAATGCTCTGCGGATCGTTCGTGGCGGCCAGCCTTGCGCGCCCGGTCGTTGCGCCGGGGTGTCGCCACCACGCAGAGTAAGAATCGGAGATCGTCCCATACAACAACGATGCAATCACGAAACCCTGCAAGCAGTGTGCGGTGATGCGCAAGTGCCTGCGTTGCGGCTTCGGCAGCGCAGTCGGCCTGAGCTGAGCCGAGCGATGCCGCACCAGAAAGCTCCACAACGAAGGGAAATCTGGCAGAAGCAGAAACAAGCTGAGCAGCAGAAGTGTGGAAGAGTAAAGCTTCACCGGCACGTCATAGCAGAAGTTCAGCAGGACTACGTTGAGCAGGACGGCGGCTGCAAGCAGCGAGCCCAGCGTCGCCGTCCGGCGAAACAGCAGAAGCAGGCCGGGCGTAATCTCCGCCAGACCGGCGAAGAGCGTATACGGGATCGAATAGCCCATAAATGTCCAAAGAAGACCCATGGGCGATGCGTCCCCGTAGCGTTCTGTCAGTTGTCTCAGACCCGGTGGGTTGAACTGCATTTGGAAGACCTTGGAAAATCCATAGCTCAGCAAGGCCGCCCCAAGGCAGACCCGGAGCCCAAGGCCCAGAAAAGCGTATAAAGTCCGGTACTCCGTGCGGCGATGGAGCATTTCGGAGGCCGCGGTCCAGACCCCGCCGGCATCGGTAGCGCAGAGCAGCATCGCCAGCATGCCGGTCCAGGCCAGCGCCGTGTCGCCAGAGCCGGTCTGGTGATACGTGGCCGCGACACCGGTCAGGTGAAAGACGTGGGTTGCCAGCAGATGTGTGATTGTTTGTACAGGCCAGTTCAGAATGCGCAACGGCCACGGCAAGACCCAGCGCGCGACGAAGGGCGTCAATGCCGTAGCCTGCCACAAGATGCCGCTCTGCAGCAGCCACAAGGCCCAGAAGGCGAATGAGAAACGGAACAGTGCGCGCTGCCACCATCGCCAAGGCATGGGAGCGGCGGGCGCGTTGTGCGCGGCGAGGACCTCACCTGTCATGCACGCCACGCTAACGCTTTTCACGCAGCTTTGAGAAGAGCCAACGGTTAGCAGAAAGGTGTCGTTACGCCGCTGCGTTGGCCCTCGCTTCTCTAGCGGTCGTTCACCTTGCCATCGCTGCAGTCCTTCGGTGCGATCAGAGGATTGCATCGTGCCGCCAGGCCGTTCGGCAGTTGCACAATGAAGTCGGTCCACTGCGACTTTTCGCCCGGCGGGTAGTCCGTGCTGATGATCTGCGCGCCGGAGTGCAGCGCCAGTTCGCGGCGGGTCGTATCGTTCGTGCGGGCCTGCTCGGTGCCCTCGTCTGTTCGCGTGCGAACGATGATGCCCTGCTTCACCGACGCATCGATCGATTCGGCCGTGCCGTCGTTCTGCTCCTCGAACGCCGATTCCGGCGTGCCCGGCGCCGAGTTGGTAAACAGCACACGTCCGCGCAGCGCCGGGTGACCTTCCGAGTACATCGCCGTGAATTTGCGGTTATCGAGCAGGAACACCACCTTGCCGCGCGCACTGTCGAGCGTGGGCCAACCACCTTTCTGTATGGCCTCCGGCAGCGTCGCGCTCGCGCCGCGCACATCGTCGGGCGTGATCAGTTTGCCGGCCGGAAACACGCTGCGAACCTCCGCGTCCAGCGCGTCGAAGACAGCGGGCGTGAACGGCTCAGGCGTGGGTGTGCCGGGCAGGTGCGGCTGCTCCTCTTTCGCCTCGATCAGCAGGAACAGCGGCACATGCTTCGGGTGCGCCTCTGACCACGCGCGCACCTCGCGCAGGCAGTCGGTAAACAACGTGCACTGCGTGCGCTGATCGAGGCCGGTCACGTGCATCACCTTGAAGCCAGGCTGGTTCATCTTGCCGTCCGTGTTGTACGGCGGGTCGGGCGGCAAACCGGCTTTCGCGATCACGTCGTCTGCCGCAATGTGCGCGTAGCGGCCACCCTTCGCATCGGCATGCACGTCAATCTCCAGCTGACGCACACCGTTGTTCAACTGCGTGGTGAGCGAGGGGTGGCTGTAGTCCAGGCTCCGCAGCGCCTTGGGATTGCTCTGCGCAAGAATCGCCTTTACCCCCGGTGTCAAACCCGCGTGATAGCTGTTATGGCTACCAACCACCTGGACCTGGTTGATGCGAACATCAGACTGCGCAAACAGTGCACCCACGCTGCCCACAAAGACAGCACAACTCGCGGCGGTACGAACCATTTCGACCCTCATACAAGCGTTGAAGTGTGAGCAGAACCGGCTGCGGCCCGCGCGATGC
>CAXUEG010000197.1:0-6236 GCA_964249935.1 uncultured Terriglobus sp. | reverse complement strand
ATGGATGCACGCACCGCTTCCGCCAGCGGCCCCTGTGTGAAGACCGCCTCGCGACCGACCAGGATGTCCGTCGCGACGCAGCGAAAGGGAATCGGCATGCGGTTGAAGTCGTAGGCCGCGCCGTAGGGCAGAAACTGCGCGTTCAGGAACTCGTCCAGGCCGTAATCCAGCAGCACGCCGTTCCGGAACGAAACGCCGTGCTTCAGCCCCAGGTTGAAGCCGCCGGGCAGGAAGCGCGCATCCTCGCGGCGGCGGAAATTAATCTGGCGGAAGTCGGTGCTGAGGCGAAACACCTGCGAGAACACCTGGTCACTGGTCAGCTCCTGGATCTGTGCGGGCGAGTGGCCGGTGGCGTAGAGCGCGCCGACCAGTGAACCCATGCTGGTTCCGGCGATGGCGTCTACCGGGATGTGGTGCTCGTCGAACCACTGCAGCACGCCGATTTCGCTCAGCGCCAGCGCGCCGCCGCCGCCGAGCGCAAGGCCGATGCGCTTGCGGCCGAGAGCCGGGGGCGGTGTGTAGACGGGCTTAAGCACGGGCGCGTTCGAACGCCCGCTGAAGTCCTGCGCCGGCCAGGCGAGCTGTACGGGAGGCTGCGCGCCGGTCGGTGCGACCTCCGGGGCCGGGCCGTTGTTGCCGTTGCGCTGGGGTCTTGTGCTCCTGTCAGACGGCGCGGTGCTTGCTGCCCCGGCTTGTGCCGCGGCTGCGTCGGGAGAGGATGTTTGCGCCCCTGCACGCAGAGGTGCGAGTGCGCCTAGAAAACATGCAGCCGCTATACCGCCTCGTAGCAGGAATGAGCGTATCCGAGTCATGATCCGGTCATACGATGCGTGACATCCCCGGTTGGATTGTGCAGCGTTGTCCTGTTATGAATGAGCGATGCGACCGTGGTTGCGGGTGTGCGAAGGGGCGCTGGATGCGCTGGCAGCGGTGTGTGCGCGCCGAGACCGGTCCACAGCCGCGCGCCGGCAGGCGCTGGGCGAAACCGGTGAGCGGCGCGCGTATTTTTACCTGCGGCGGCTCGGCTATGTGATCGTGGCCCGGCAGTGGCGCGCGCCCAACCTGGACGGCGAAATCGACCTGATCGCCTGGCACGGCGAGACGCTCTGCTTCGTCGAGGTGAAAGCGCGCGCGCAGCGGGATCGTTACGCGCCCGAGCGGCTGATACACGGCGACAAGCGGCAGGCGCTCCGGCGCATGGCCCGCGCCTATGTGCGCGGTCTGTATTCCGACGACCCGCTGCCCTCCATGCGCGCCGACGTGGTCACCGTGCTGCGGCTGCGGCGCGAATGGCGTGTGCAGGTGCAGCCGGATGCGTTCTCGTTACATTCTGAATAGCCGGAGATCTTTTCTGCCCTGCCGCCTACGCTCCGGAACTCGGTCGAAGCCGCTCAGCGGCCCTCGCGCAGCCGCAATGCCAGGCGCTCCGGCAGACCGGCCATCAGGATTCGGCCCTGCGCCCGTGGCAAATCGTACGGCTCGCGGTAAAACGTGATCGCGTTGGCCTCTTCGTCAAGCAGAGCGAACGCGGCCCGCCAGTCGCCATCGCGCGGCTGGCCGACGGAGCCCGGATTGATCATGTAGCGCGTACCGTCGGTCAGCAGTGGCAGCGTCCACTGACTGCTGCCGCCGCGTTGCACCGGTTGGACCCGCAGCCAATGCTTTTCCCGCGCGTGGAAGCCGCCCTGCACATGGGTGTGACCGAAGAGCGTGACGCGGTGCTCGCCGGTCTGCAGGGTACCCCACGCGTCGCGAATGTTGAGGACGTAGATATCTTCGCCGGCGGGCGAGCCGTGCGAGATCATGCTCGCCGAGTCGCGCGGCGACAGCGGCCCTTGCGGCAGTGCCTCCAGCCAGCCGCGCGACTCCTCGGTGAGCACCGCCATGGTCCACTCCACCGCCTGCCGCGCCGTGGGGTTGAAGTGCGTCGCCGGCATCACGCCGCTGCACACCTTGTCGTGGTTGCCACGGACGCTTGCGCTGGCGCGCTCGCGCACCACCGCGACACACTCGTTGGGACTGCCACCGTAACCGACCACGTCCCCCAGGTTCCACACGGCGTCGTGCGGTGGCGCAACGGCCAGCACCGCTTCCAGAGCTTCCAGGTTGCCGTGAATGTCAGAGAGAACGAGCGCGCGCATGCGATTGGACGAGGCTCGAAAGAACCCTAGCCATCATATGCCGCGGCAGGATAGCAGCTCAGTGCACCGTCGCCAGCGGCAAGGATCGATCCGTTCTCATCGTGGGCGCGGCTGCCAGCAGACGTTGCGTGTAGGGGTGCTGCGGGTGCCGGAACAACTTCGCCGCGCGGCTTTGTTCCACAATCCGACCATGCTGCATCACGGCGACGTGGTCGGCCACCTGCGCGGTCACGGCAAGGTCATGCGAGATGAACAGCATCGCCAGGCCGTGCTGCTCACGCAGCCGCTGCAGCAGCTTCAGGATCTGCGCCTGCACCGTCACGTCGAGCGCAGTGGTGGGCTCATCCGCGATCAGCAGCGCCGGCTGGTTTACCACCGCCATGGCAATCAGTATCCGCTGGCGCTGACCGCCGGAGAACTGGTGCGGGTAGTCGCGATAGCGCCGTGCAGGATCGGGCAGGGCAACTTCGTGAAGCGATTGCAGCACGCGTTCGCGCACCTCGGCCCTGGCAAGTTTCGGATGGTGCGCGCGCACTGCTTCCGCGATCTGCTCGCCGACAGAAAGCACCGGGTTCAGCGCCGTCATGGGCTCCTGAAAGATCATGGCGATCTCGCGCCCGCGCAGGCTGCGCATCGCTTTGTCGGGCACCGCGAGCAGGTCTCGACCGCGAAACCGGACTGCTCCAGTGAGCTGCGCGGAGGGCGCGAGCAACCGCATGACCGCGAACGATGTCACGGACTTACCCGATCCGGACTCGCCCACCAGCCCCAGCGTTTCACCGGGCGCGATGGAGAACGAGACGCCGTCCACTGCCGTTTGTTCGCCGAAACGAATGCGGAGGTTTTCGACCTCCAGCAGGGCTTGCGTCGGGGCTGTCGCCTCGTTCGTCAGGCGGCCTGCTCCGGGGCTTGCTGCAGGGCCGCCAGCGTCTTCTGCAGGCTGGCCGAGTCTTCCACGTTGAGGCCGGTCGCCTCGCGATCGATCTGGCGGAGCAGCCCGGTCAGAACGCGGCCCGGTCCCACTTCCACGTATATCGTGGCGCCGAATGCCTTTAGTTGCGCCATACACTCGGTCCAGCGCACCGCGCCGGTCACCTGTCGGATGAGGCAATCCCGCGCATCCGAGCGCCGGGTGATCATGCGCGCATCCACATTGCTTGCCACGGGAATGCAGCTATCGTTAAAGACGCTGCGCTCCAGGTCCATGTGCAGGCGTTCGGCCGCAGGCGCCATCAGGTTGCAGTGAAATGGCGCGGACACCGGCAGCACGATTGCACGTTTCGCGCCAGCATCTTTGCACAACGCGACCGCGCGCCCGACCGCTGCGGTCGCGCCGCTGATGACGGTCTGATCGGGCGAGTTCAGGTTCGCGGGCGCGCCGGTCTCGTTCAGATCGTCGCTCGCCTGCTGGCACAGGTCGTTGATGCGCTCGGTTGCCAGGCCAAGAATCGCGGCCATGGTGCCCTTACCCGCGGGCACGGCTTCCTGCATGTAGCGGCCCCGGTTGCGCACCGTAACGACAGCGTCGGCGAAGCTGAGCGTTCCAGCGATCACATGCGCGGAATACTCACCCAGCGAATGGCCGGCCGCCAGCGCGGGCGCGATGCCTTGCTCAGCCAGAACGCGCGCGGCCGCAACGCTCGCGGTCAGGATCGCGGGCTGCGTAAACTCGGTCTGCTTCAGCTGCTCTTCCGGGCCGTTGAAGCACAGGTCGGACAGGGAGTAGCCGAGCGCCTCGTTTGCCTCGTCGAAGACGGCCTTTGCACTCGGAAACTGGTCATGCAATTCGCGGCCCATGCCGACGCTTTGGGATCCCTGGCCGGGGAAAAGGAAGGCGATGCTCCGTGCGGCGCTCATGAGGACGATGATACCGCTGCGGTGCCGGGCCAGAGCGGACCTGGCAAGCCGGTCAGGCCCGCTCCCTAAATGCCGACGCCGAACTCCAGGTCAGACCGGTCACCGGAGTGCGCGTAGTAGTCGTATGGCGTGCGCCGCTTGAACTTGTAGCGCGACCGCAGTTCCTTGCCCGCATACAGGCCGGCCGCAACGACCGCGACCGCTCCTGTGACCCAGGCCGCGGTCACAGCAATCTTTGCCGCGGAAACCTCAGACAAACCCTCGCTTACCGCAGCCTCCAGCCTCGCCGGCAGCTCTTGCCATTGCTCGAACTGGCCGGTGATGCGTCGTTCCAAGTGTTGAAAAAGCGCGCGGCGTTGGCGGTTGAACCTCATGCGACACATGATAGCGCAGCGCTTCAAATAGCCCACGTAGCACTTTCGTTCGTCTCGTGACACTGCTGGGCCGGTCTGTTGGGTGCAAGGCGCGGGCGCACCGCGGCGTGGTCTTTCGCTCGTCTCCGGCGCGCGCTCAGCGCACCTTTTGCCCAAAGCCCGTGTCTAACTTCAGGGTGCGAGGCCGTCTTATGAATCGACTTGGAACCATCTCGGGTATGTTGGCGCTGGTTGCGTTGGCCGCATCGGCAGCCATTGCGCAGGCGCCCTATCCGCCACCACCGCAGGCATTCGGAAGCATTGTGCGCCAGGCTCCGCAGCAGAGCAGCTTCACGCTGGACCGCTCCATGCTGGCCGCGGCGGATGGTTTTTTGAACGGCACCGGTCCTGACGGCCGGCGCATCGCTGCAGGGCTGAACAGCATCACGTTTACGAATTTTCACTACCACGACTTTGCCAGCTATGACGGCGCCGCGCTGGGATCCCTGAGCGCCGCGTATCAGGCTGCGGGGTACCACCACCTGGTCAACGCGAACGCAAATAGCCGCTCTCCCATGTTGACCGACTTATGGCTGCGCACACAGGGAACCATGGTGACGAGCCTGGTCGTGCTGACGCGCGGCGACCGCAACATGAACGCGATCACCGTGGACTGCAACCTGCGGCCGTTAGACCTGCTGCACCTGGGAGGTCATTTCGGCATTCCGCCCGTGGACGCGAACGCCGTCATGGTGCCGGCGCCGCCACAGGGCTCCGTACCGCCCACGGGGTACGCGCCAGCCCCCGGCTACGCACCCGCTCCTGGTTCCGTGCCAAATGTGGCGACCGGCCCGATCGCACCCGCTCCCAGCCAGCCGATGCAGAATCCGCCGGCCCTGCACACGCACAGCGCCGACGACCCGCAGTAGGCGCCCGTTGCCTTGCGTTACCGATCCGGGTAGGCGTCAACCTCTTGTAGAAGTGGGAGTTTCCGCTCCGGTGGCAAAAAGCTGGCCTCCACGGAGTTCGCCGCGAACTCACGCATCTGCTCGTCGGAAAACTTGAACTCGCGCTGTACCATCTCGTACTCGTCCAACAGGTCGGCGCCAAACATCGGCGGGTCGTCGCTGTTGAGCGTGACCATCAGACCGCGCTCGAAGTAGTGCCGCACCGGGTGGTGCTCGATGGCGCCGCAGCAGCCGGTCCGCAGGTTGCTGGTCACGTTCAGCTCCAGGGGAATCTGCCGCTCGGCCAAGAGGTCAAGCAGCTCCGGGTCGTTGACTGCGCTCAGCGCATGGCCGAGCCGCTCCGCGCCGATGTTGATCGCGCTCCAGATTGAGCTGGCCGGCACCGACTCGCCCGCGTGCACGGTCAGGTGCAGCCCGGCGGCCTTCGCTTCGGCGTAAAGACTGCGGAAGTCCTCGGCGGGGCCACGCGCCTCGTCGCCACCCATGCCGATGCCGACGATGCTCGGGTACTGCTGCTGCATCTCCGCCGCCTTCCGGAAGACGGCCGCGGCCTCCTCCGCACCGAAGTGCCGCACCGCGTCGAAGATCCAGAAAACAGTTGTCCCGAACTCAAGCTCAGCGCGGAGCCGCCCACGCTCGACCGCGGCGATCACGTCCTCTATGCGCAGCTGCTGCTTGAACCGAAAGATGATGCCGACGCTGATGTAGACCTCGGCGTGGCGCACGCCTTGAGCCGCCAGCCGGCGCACCATCTCATAGGTGATCAGCTCATAGTCCTCAGCCGCCTGCAACCGCTCACTCACAGCCTTAAAGGCCATCAGAAAGCCCTGGAAATCCTCATACACGTAGAGCGCCCGGGCGGCTTCAAGCGTCAGCGGCTCTGCGTCGTGCCGTTGCGAAAGCGCGACGAGCGTCTC
>CAXUEG010000196.1:4827-6299 GCA_964249935.1 uncultured Terriglobus sp. | reverse complement strand
CTTCCAGTTGCGTTGCAGTCTCGTGTGCGTCCCGCAGGAGCGTCCCTGCGGGCAGTTCCAGGTGCTGCTCCAGCAGCAGACCCTGTTCCGTCCCCTGCAGCGAAACGTCGTGAACGGAAAGGCCGGCGCCCGCCGCCACCGCGCGAACACGATCGAAGACGCTCTCCTGCTTGGCCGCAACTGGAACCGTGTGCACGACGACGTCAGTGGCGGGCAGCACACGTTGGATCGCTGCCGTAATCGCGGACACAAGTTGTTCCGAGCGTTGAAAGGTGATGGTGCGCGCCATCCCGACCGTCACATCCGCAAAATAGCTGCCACCGGAGCGCCGCATCCGCAGGCGGCCAACGGAGAGTACGCCCGGCACGCGCGCCACGGCGGCCGTCATCGCGTTCCGGGTTTCCGGGGGCGTCTTGTCCAGCAAGGCGTCCACCGTCTCCCGCGCCAGAGACCAGGTAACGCGCAGGATGATCAGCGCGACCGCCAATGCCGCAATCGGGTCTCCAAGATCGAGACCCCGCACACCGAAGTGCTGCCCTATGTAGGCCGCCACCAGCCCAAGCAGTACGGCGAAGGACGACCAGATGTCCGTGCCGAAGTGCAATGCTTCGGCCTTCAGCGCCTGCGAGTGGGCCTGTTCGGCGGCGCGGCGCAAGGCCTGCGAGCGTGTCCAGTCCACCGCAATCGAGAGCAAGAGCACGAGCACAGGCCAGGGTGAAACGCTCAGCGCAATGGGCTCGCCGCGGCGGTAGTGCACCAGGCGTTCCACAGCCTCGTAAATGATCCACACGGACGAGGCGAGCATAAAGAGTGTTTCGACGAAGGCGGAGAGGCTTTCGACGCGGCCGTGACCGTAGGTGTGCTCCTCGTCTGCCGGGCGGTCGGCAACGCGAAGACTCAGCAGGGTCAGCGTACTGGCAAGGAGGTCGATTCCCGAATGCGCGGCCTCGCTGAGCATGCCGAGCGAACCCGTGGCGACGCCGGTCATGAGCTTGAGCAGCGTGATGGCGGAGGCGGCCAGCACGCTGCGCAGCGCGGTTTCGCGCTTGATGTGCTGCACATCTGCTGCTTCCGCGTGCTCTGGCATGGATGTTCAGCGTACAGGGAGACGGCTGCTGAAAGGAGCGTGGCAAGAGACCATTTCCTTGCTGCCGGCGATCCGGCGCACAGAAAAACAGTGTCTTGCCGCTCTCCAGCGACAACGGTTCGAAGAACTACGCCTTCGGCTTCAGTGTGCCCAGATCGATCACGAAGCGGTAGCGTACATCGCTCTTCAGCACGCGCTCGTACGCGTCGTTCACGTCGGCGATGTTGATCGTCTCGACGTCGGCGGCAATGTTGTGCTCGCCGCAGAAGTCGAGCATCTCCTGGGTTTCGCGAGTGGAGCCAACCATGGAGCCAGCCAGCGACTTGCGGCCGACGATCATGGAGAACGCACCGACCGGCACCGGGTGCTCCGGCGCACCGACCAC
>CAXUEG010000196.1:3073-4817 GCA_964249935.1 uncultured Terriglobus sp. | reverse complement strand
GAGGAGCTTGTTCCAGTCGTCGGCGGCAGACACCGTGTTGATGATCAGGTCGAAGCTGCCGGCTAGATTCTTGAAGGTTTCGGCATCGCTGGTTGCGTAGAAATTGTCTGCTCCCAGCCGCTTGCCGTCGCCTTGCTTCTTCAGCGACTGGCTCAGGATGGTGACCTCAGCGCCCAGGGCATGCGCGAACTTGACCGCCAGGTGGCCAAGGCCACCCAGGCCCACCACGGCGACCTTCTTCCCCGGTCCGGCGTTCCAGTGCTTCAGCGGCGAGTAGACCGTGATGCCGGCGCAGAGCAGAGGTGCGGCACCGTCCAGCGGAATGTTTTCGGGAATGCGTAGAACGTAATTCTCATCGACCACAATGTGGTCGGAGTAGCCGCCGTACGTGGGCGCACCGTCCATGTCCGTTCCGTTATAAGTCTGCACCAGCTTCACCTGGCAGAAGTGGTCCTCGCCGGCCTTGCATTCAATACACTGCCGGCAGCTATCGACAAAGACACCGACGCCCACATGATCGCCCACCTTGTACCTGGTCACGCCACTGCCTACGCCGGAGACAACGCCCGCGACCTCGTGCCCGGGAACCATGGGGAAGATGCCCTGGAACCACTCGTCACGGACCTGATGAATGTCGGAGTGGCAAATGCCGCAGAACTTGATGTCGATGTTGACGTCGTGTTCGCGGAGATCGCGGCGGTCGAACTCAAACGGGGTCAGTTGCGCGCTGGGCTGGGCCGCGGCATATCCGGAAGCGTGAGACATGGGTAGAACTCCTCAAAGAGTGGATCGGGGAATGTTGACGTGGCGCCGTTCAGGCGGAGTGGAGGACGGTACCGCTCCACAGCCCGGCGACGCCGAACAGGTACGGCTGCCAGCGTGGGTCCCCGAAGCCAGCCGCGGTCATTTTGGCGCACATCTGTTCTGGTGGCGGGAAACGCTCCACGCTCGCAGGCAGATAGCGATAAGATGCCGCGTTGCCGGAGACGATGCCGCCGATGCGCGGCAGCACGTGGCGAAAATAGAGCCGGTAGGCCGTGCCCAGCAAGCCTGGCGGCTCGCTGAAATCGAGAATGCCGATGCGTCCGCCGGGTCGAAGAACGCGGCGAATCTCGCAGAGTCCTGCGTCGTAGTCCGCCAGGTTGCGAAAGCCGAAGGCGGAGACGACCAGGTCCTGCGAGGCGTCGGGCAGTGGCAGGGCGAGGGCGTCGGCCTCGATGAAGTGAACGGGCCGGCCAGTGAGTTTCACCCGGCCACGTTCGATCATCTCGTGCGAAAAGTCGACAGCGGTAATGGGCGCCGCGTCCCGTGCGGGGGGACGCTGCGCGAGCAGGGCAGCGGTCATGTCCGCCGTACCGCAGCACAGGTCCAGCACGTTGGCTTCCGGCCGCTGCAGAACAGTGGCAAAGGTGCGCGAGGCGCGGCGCCACCAGACGCGGTCCATGCCGAAGCTCAGGATGTGGTTCAGCCGGTCATAGCGGGGCGCGATGCTGTCAAACATCTGCTGCACCGCGCGTGAAGCTTCGGCCGCATCGCGAGTGCCCTCGGGACGCGCGCCGCGGGCGACCTCGACCTCAGCCGACATGGACCGGCTCCTGTACGGAAGCAGGCTGCGCGGCATCGACCTCGGCCAGCATGGCGTGCGAGACGCGTCGACCACCGACGGCGGCCACGTGCACGATCTGCCGGGCGTCGTCGCTGAGCCGGTCGAGACGGACGAGCAGCAGGTCGGCCAGTTGCCAGG
>CAXUEG010000196.1:0-3063 GCA_964249935.1 uncultured Terriglobus sp. | reverse complement strand
GCATGGCGTGAACGGCCGCGGTCAGTTCGGCTTCGGTCACGTCTCTGACGATCTCTACCCGGCCGATGGCGACCGGCAGCACGAAGGAGAGCGCACCGCTGCGCCTTTTCTTGTCGGACCCGGTCAGCGCAATAAGGCGATCGGCCTTTGCAGAGAACGGCGGAAGGTCAGCGGTGTGGCGGATGAGTGCACGCATGCGATCGGCGTCGTGCTCGGTGAGCACGCCGCGAGCCCGAGCCAGATCGATGGCGGCGATCATGCCCCAGCCGATCGCCTCGCCGTGCAGCAGTTGTTTGTATTCCGTTGCCGCTTCGATCGCGTGGCCGACGGTGTGGCCGAAGTTGAGGATCATGCGCAGGCCGCCCTCGCGTTCATCTTCAGCGACCACGGCAGCCTTGACCCGAATGCTGGCTTCAACCACGCGCTCGAGCGCGGCGGGATCGCCGGCAAGGATCGCGTCAACATGTTGTTCCATGAAGTCGAAGAGCGCGGGGTCCCGGATGATGGCGGATTTCACGCTTTCCTGAAGCCCGGCGCGCAGTTCGCGCACGGGCAGGGTACGTAGGGTGTCCAGGTCGGCGATGACCGCGACCGGCTGTTGAAAGCTGCCGACCAGGTTTTTGCCCGTGGCAAGGTTCACACCGGTTTTGCCGCCGACGGAGCTGTCGACCTGCGCCAGCAACGTGGTCGGCACTTGAACAAAGCGGATGCCCCGCATGTAAATGGCAGCCAGAAAGCCGGTGATGTCGCCGACCACGCCGCCGCCCAGGGCGACCAGGACCGTGTCACGGTCCGCACCAGCCGCGGCCAATTCTTCGCAAAGGCGTTCGAGCGTGCCGAGGCGTTTATGCTGCTCGCCGGCGGGGACGTACAGGGTTTGCACCGGGAAAGCTGCTTCGCGGAGTGGCCGGAGAGCGGCTTCGCCCCAGACGCGCTCAATCTCCGGCGACGTGACGACGAAGACACGGGACACGCTTCCTGGCAGACCTTGCAGCAGATGGGGAAGATGCGCGAGCGTGCCCTTGCCAAGGTGCACCGAGTAATGTGCAGAGTCGGTCTTGACGCGGATCTCCGGCATGCGGCCATTATCGCAGCCACGCACGCCGCTTCGGCCATTCACGGAGTCAGCGGCACTTCGGTTGCCGCGCAATTGTTCCACGTGGAACATTCTTCCGCTCCGCTGTCAAGTACCGTCTGTGGTGCTGTGCGGTCCAGGCAGAGCGGACGCTGATGGCAATGCTCTTCAGCTAATCGCCTGGATGGCGCAGGTTCGCTAAGCTGGGCGTATGCAGATTGGCGATGCCGTGGATTTCACCCTTTCCGATCAGAACGACGCTTCCGTGTCCCTGTCCGAGTTTCGCGGAAGCCCGGTGGTGCTGTTCTTCTATCCGCGCGCCGACACGCCGGGGTGCACGACGGAAGCATGCGAGTTCCGTGATCTATACACCGACCTGAAGGCGGCGGGCGCGGTGCTGCTGGGCATTTCGCGCGACACCCCAGGCAAGCAGCGGAAGTTTGCGGAGAAGTACAGCCTGCCGTACACGCTGCTGGCCGACCCGGAGATGACCGTGGCCAGGCAATTCGACGTGGTGAAGCAGGGCAGCATGTACGGCAAGCCCGTCACCAAAGTTGAGCGGTCGACATTCTTGTTCGATAAGGATGGCAAGCTCCGGGCGGAGTTCCGCGCGGTAAAGCCCGAAGGCCATGCGGCCGAGATGCTTGCGGCAGTCCGGGCGGCGGCGGTACGTTAGCGCTTACGTTTGGTCATTTTGCGCTGCCCAAACCGTACCAGCTGTGAAGAGAGCGCCAACCGGTCAGGAGGCGGGCAGAGAGATAGGCTGGTCGGGAGTGAAGATGGCCTCGGTACCGCGCGCCGGGGCCGCGTCGGGCAGATCCTTCGGACCTTCCTTGCCCTGAGCGGTGATGGTATCCGACAGCACGCGCCGGTCGGCGATGCTGACCACCTGAAGGGAGAGCTCGCCGTAACTGGTTAGCCTTCCGGCGGACACCGCTTGCACGACCGTCAAGCGAACCGGCGTGCCCACCGGCAGACCTGCGATGGAGGTGGCGAGTGTGCCGTCGATCATGTCCCCGTTGCGGGCGTGACCGGAGTCGACCGCGACTCGCAGCTTGACGCGAATGGGTGTGCCGGAACGAATGCCGAGGCCGTTCCCGGGGCCGACGATGGGCAGGAGTGGGCGATCCGCGGTGACGTTACTGGTTTGGGCTGGACGGCCCGTGACCTGTACGTTCCCGGTGGCAGCGGGAGCGGGTGGCTGGTTATTGCCTCCCTGCGCATTACCGCCGCCGCTCGAGTTGCCGCTGTTTCCGTTGGCTGCGGTGCTGTTATCACCGTTCGCTACGGTGTTGCCGTTGCCGGCGGCATTCGCGTTGCCGAGCGGCTGGTAGCTCGGGGTTGTACCGGTCAGGCCTGGCGCGGTAGGCGACTGGCCGGTGGCACGGGTGGGTGCGGCGCCTGCCCTGGTGCTGCTGCCATTGCCAGGCGCGCCCGCCTGCGGAGGCGCGGCCGTTTGGCCGTGGAGGATGCCGGCACAGAGGCCGGCCAACAACATGGGCGTGCGCAGATTCACGACTTGTGGGATGAAACGGCGCGGGCTGAGGTTGCAGATTGCTGCAAGGTGCTTACTTTTGCCACTCGCTAAACAGACCTGTCCGAAAAAATCGTGGAACCTGGAGCCAAAGTTCACGTATTAAGCTTCGCAGGGGGAATCTTCATGGCTTTCTACATTCTGCGTTTGTCTGGTGTCGCGGTGCTTCTTTGCGCGGTTCCTGCGCTTCACGCCCAAAGCAAGGTTGCTGAGAAGACCTACCGCCTGCAGGGTCACGCCGCGCTCCAGTTGAGTGCCGACGACGCATCCATCAATGCTTCCAATTGCGGAGAATGCGCAACCGTGCGGGTGAAAGTCGATTTCCACGATGCCGACCCGGCCCGCTACGACCTGAAGGAAAGCCAGAATGGGAACACCGTTCGCTTCGAACTCAAGCGCAAGTCCATGTCCAGCTGGTTCGGCGGCGGGTGGTCGCACGGGCCAGAGATCACGG
>CAXUEG010000195.1:6076-6316 GCA_964249935.1 uncultured Terriglobus sp. | reverse complement strand
CCGAAACCGCCACCCCAGCCTCGACCGCCAAAACCGCCCCAACCGTACCGTCCACCCCACCCGCCGTAGCCAAATCCACCACCCAGGCCGTCGTAGAAGGTCGTGTATTCCTGCTGGCTGGTTACATTGCTGATCGCGGTTACGGCCAAGTCACCGCCCTGCGATACCTCCTGCCAGCCACGCTCGCGCAGTGAAGCCTCGATGTCCGTGCGGAGGCGACCCTCCATCAGTGGATCGCTG
>CAXUEG010000195.1:2748-6066 GCA_964249935.1 uncultured Terriglobus sp. | reverse complement strand
AATCGAAAAGGTGTGGTACTGACCGAAGCTGGCGTTGTGGTCATAATCTGTGTAGACCGATGCCGCACCCGCAACCGCGGCAGTCCCAAGCGCAAGGCTGGATGCCAGCACGGCCAGTGTCAATCGTCTTCGTAAGCTGCTCATTGCAAAATCCTTCTGCGGCTACTATTTCAGCCGGCACATCTCTTAATAAGATGGGGGATTACCGCAGAAGCAGCCCTGTAGACGTGAAGTGGCGCTTCGGGCAACGCTGGCCCGCCACATCTGCGGCGGGCGGTAGAATGCACAGCAGAGCACATGGCAGAGATGGAAGCAGTCCGGCCCGCTGAGACCAATGAGGCGTGGCGCAAAACCGAGGTAGCCCGCAACCCGCAGCGCCTGCACCCCATGGATTACCTCGAAGCGATCTTTACCGATCACCAGGAACTGCACGGCGACCGCGGTTTCAGCGACGACTGCGCAATGTATTGCGCGATGGCGCGGCTGGACGGGGCGCCGGTCATGGTGGTCTGCAATCGCAAGGGGCGAACGACGAAAGAGCGAATGCGGTATCGTTTCGGTTCGCCGGAGCCAGAGGGATACCGCAAGGCCCTGCGCGCGATGAAGCTGGCGGAAAAGTTCGGGCGACCGGTGATTACGTTGATTGACCTGGCCGGCGCCTACCCTGGCCTGGGTGCGGAGGAGCGCGGACAGGGCGAGGCGATCGCGCGCAACCTGATCGAGATGTCGCAGCTTCGCGTTCCCACGATTGCAGTCATTACGGGTGAGGGTGGATCGGGCGGCGCGCTGGCCCTGGCGGTTGCCGACCGTGTGCTCATGCTGGAGAACGCGATTTATTCGGTGATCTCGCCCGAAGGCTGTGCGTCGATTATGTGGAAGGATTCGGCGAAGCGGCAGAAGGCTGCTGCGGCGCTGAAGTACACCGCGCCAGAGGTACGCGCGCTGGGCTGTGTGGATGGTGTGATTCTGGAGCCGGAGGACGGCAACCACGAGGCGGGCATTGCACTGGTTGCGCAGGAGCTTCGCAGGCATCTGGCGCTGCTGGAAGCTGAGCCGCTGGAAGCTCTGCTGGAGGAACGATACCGTAAGTTCCGCAATATCGCGCCGTTCTACACGGCAGAGACCGTAGCGGCAAAGTAGGCTTCCCGATGCAGCAGGAGATCGCGCCGAATATGCTGCCAGGGGCAGGTCCTGCGGAATCGTTCGCCGCGCCGAAGCGCGCCGCGGTAACGTTTCTACTCTGCGCGGTATATTTCACGCTGACGCTGGCGGTGGTCGGCCTGGTGACGCGGCTGCTGGAGCTGCTTCGGCCGGCAGCGGGAGTTCCGCTTACGGTACCGCTGCTGAACCTGCTGATTCTGCTCGCCGGGTTCTTGATGATTGCGCGCATGCGAGTTTCAGAGTTGCGGCCGCTGAGTGCGATCGGTCTGGTGCGGCGGCCTTCGGCGGGCAGGGAAGTCGGACTGGGGGCGGCTACGGGCTGGGCGATCGGTCTCGCACTATTGCTCCCGGCGGTGATTGCTCTACGGATGCACAGCACGCTTCTGCCGGATGGCTTTCATCTGGGAGCGATGACGGCCTCGACGCTCGTTCTGCTGCTGTTTGTGTCAGGCCGGCAGCTGGTGCTATGCGGCCTGCCGTTCCGCAGCCTTTCGCAGGCGACGTCGCCGCTGTTCGCTTCGGTGGCTTTCGCCGGGGTCGCTGCATTACTCACGATCTACACCGCTCGGGGCGATGCGGCTGAAGCTCTGCTGGCCGCGATGGCGCAACTGGTCTTCGGATTGGCCGCGGCACGCACGCGTGCGATCTGGCTTGGAACGGCGTTGCAGTTCGTCTGGGGGCTGACGGTCACGCTGCTGTTCGGTTTGCCATCGTTTTTGTGGCCACCCGCGCAGGGCGTGGTGCAGAGCAGCGTGTCTGGCCCGCGCTGGCTTACGGGAAGCGCCTTTGGCCCTGAGGCTGCGGCCTGGGCGGGGTTGGTGGTGGCGACCGCACTGATGGTGGTCTGGCGATTGACACGCGACTATGCCTGGCACTACACCTTTGACCCGATTGTGAGTGCCGGCTATGCGTTGGACGTGCCGCCGCCGGCGGAGCACCTTCGCATGGAGCAAACTGCATTGCAAGCCGTTCCTTTGGTGCAGATCGGTGGTGTGGCGTCAACCTTTGCTGATGCCGCGCCGGCCCGGAGCGACGCTGCCGACGGGATGTAAAGGATCGGCCAAGCTTAGGCGTAAGGCGGAGTTTGCAAACTGCTCCGCGTTGGCGATACATTCGTGTGCATTGGGGTTGTTCTATGCGTTTTCTTCGCCTGTGCACGTTGCTCGCCATCGCAGCCGCGAGCGTATGCGTGGGCGCGCAGACGCCCGGACCGCAGCAGCAGCGAGACGTGTTCGTGGTGGGCCGCGAGACGGCG
This sequence comes from uncultured Terriglobus sp., assembly GCA_964249935.1. GTDB lineage: Bacteria > Acidobacteriota > Terriglobia > Terriglobales > Acidobacteriaceae > Terriglobus. Next base: position 3,650 of record CAXUEG010000195.1, on the reverse strand, counting down.
ATCGGAAATCCGCTGGAGGGCTTCCAGCCGACCCGTGTCGAGCTACCGACGGAACCGCTGGATCTGGCAGGACGGCGTGAACTGGTGCGCATGCTGCTGGCCGAACTCGGCTTTGCCCATCAGCCGCTGCCGCTGGGCGCTCCAGGGCTTGAAATGCACGTAAACGGCCGGCTCACGGTGAGTCCGACGGAGTTGCAGAAGCGCCTGTACGAGAAGGGTATGTGCGCGGATCGCGGCGACCGCGTCATGGTCACCGACCTCCATTTCGAGCGGGACCGCATTTTGGTGGACGTAAACGGCGGACCGTACCTGTCGCACCGGTTCCTGCGCCACATTTCAATCAACGACATCCCACTTGCGGGCGACGGACAAGTGGGCGAGCATGCGACCGGGACGCGGATCGCGCTGCTGTTTGAAGGGCCGGTGCCGCGCGTGAGCGCCGCGGAGTTGAAAAGCCTGCTGGAGCCGCTGCTGGATTTTGGCGTGAAATCGAGGGAACAGGCCTACGCCGACACGCTGCCCGCGCCCATCAAGCAGGCGATCGAGGAGCACCGGATCCTGGTCGGCATGAACAAGCGCATGGTCCTGGCTGCAGCCGGCCAGCCGGAGAGCAAGCTGCGCGAGCGTGCCACCGATTCGACCACCGGTGAGGTGTTTGAAGAGTGGGTGTACGGTCACACGCCGCAGACGATTCGCTTTGTGCGGTTTCGCGGCGATCGCGTCATTCTACTGAAGACCGGTGCGCTGGGCAAGCCGCTGGAAACTCGCGACAAGGATGAACTTGCCGAGTATCGCGATCCTTCGCGCACGCACACCGTGGTGCTGGGTGGCGATGCTTCGCCGAATGATGAGGATCGAAAGGCGCCGTCGCTGCGGAGCGATGCGGAAAAGAAAGGCGAGGC
>CAXUEG010000195.1:0-2648 GCA_964249935.1 uncultured Terriglobus sp. | reverse complement strand
CCGTCTTTGAATCCAGCTCCGGCGAAGGTGGGCGCGCAGGTTGCCTCACGGTAAAACATGCGCAGTACGTAGGTCGAACCGTGGAGAGCGCTCCTAAAAGCTGGCTGTACCAGCATTGCTCGGGGTAAGGCGAGCGGGCGCTGAGCGATGGTATGCTTGAAAGGTTGCGCGATAGAGTCTGCTGACCCTCCTTGGTCCGGCGAACTCGCCCGCGATGTCCGCATCGCAGCACTCGCGAATCACGATTTCACAGCGCCGCACGCGGCCAAGAAGAGGAACACCGATGGCAAAGATTGCCAAAACTGGCGACCGTAAAAAGGTCATGGACACCAGCCGCAGTACCGATTGCCCGAAGTGCGGCAAGCCCACCCGCGTAGCGAAGCGCGTAAAGGACCGTGAGCGCGGTACACCCGGCGGCATGTACATTTCCTGCTCCGCCTGCGACTTTTTCGAGCGGTTGTAATCGCGAAGCGCAGACGCAATCAGGGAGAGCCCGGCCGCCAGCGCCGGGCTTTCTGCTGTCTGCGGTGGCTTGTTGCGGCGTTCGTGCCCTGTGCTCGGTCAGGAACGGAAGGCGGTATCCATCTCCAGCAACATGGCCTGAGCCGCGTCGAGCGGATGGGCGGCGCGTGTGATGGGCCGGCCCACGACGAGCATGGAAGCTCCGTCAAGTGTGGCCTGGCGCGCGGTAGCGGTACGGCTCTGGTCGTCCTTGGCAGCACCTTCCGGACGGATGCCGGGCACCACCGTGATCTTCGGAAAGACGATCTCCCGCATCGCCGAGACTTCCTGTGGTGAACAGACCACGCCGTGCGCGTTGGCGAGCATGGCCATGTTTGCCAGTCGACGCACTCGCCGCTCCGGCGGCAGATAGGAACCGGTCGCCCGCAGCTGTTGCATGTTCATGCTGGTGAGCACGGTGACAGCAATGATCTTCAGGCCTGGTGAGGTTTCCGTGGCAGCAGTGACCGCCGCCTGCACCATCGCGGGGCCACCCATTGCGTGGACGGTCAACAGATCCGCTCCGGTACGGGCTGCGCTACGTACAGCGCCCGCGACTGTGTTCGGGATGTCGTGCAGCTTCAAGTCGAGAAAGACGTGCTTGCCGCGGCCGCGCAGTTCCTCGACGATGCGGACGCCTTCGGCCAGATAGAGCTCAAGGCCGACCTTGTACCAGAGCAACGCGTCGCCTAAAGTGTCCACCAATGCCAGCGCGGGCTCGCGCGCGGGGTAGTCCAGGGCAATAATCAGGCGTTCCCGTGCGGCCATGGCAGCAGTGTAATCGTGCGTGGGCGGGTCCGACGCTGGGGCGCGCTCTATGCTGAAGAGACGATGCAGACCGGAACATCTGGAGGGAAGATAACGAAACCGACGGCGCTCAGCATTGCCGGGTTCGACCCTGGATCTGGAGCGGGGATTACGGCGGACCTGCTTACGTTCGCGCGCTTCGGAATCTTCGCGAGCTCGGCTGTCACGGCGCTCACAGTGCAGTCGACGCGGGGTGTGCGCCGTGTGCAGCCGGTGGATCCAACGCTGCTCCGCGATACGCTGGAGGAACTGGAAGCAGACCTGCCAGCGGACGGCATCAAAATCGGCATGCTCGGAGGAGCGCCACAGGTGCGCGTGGTGGTGGACTTTCTTCAGGCGGTGCGGGCGCGCCGCAAGGTTACGGTCGTCGTCGATCCCGTGCTTGTCTCGAGTTCCGGTGCGGTGCTTCTGGACGAGACCGGCGTGAACATGTTGCGCGAAGAACTATTGCCGTTGGTGGACGCGGTGACGCCCAATGTGCCAGAGGCGGCGCTGCTTACCGGGCTTGCGTGCCGGCATGCGGCAGCGGCCGAGCAGTGCGCGGCCGCGGTGGCGGCGCGTTATCCGCGCCTTGTGCCCGTTGTGACTGGAGGCCACCTGGAACCGACCAGCGACTTGGTTTGGCAGCAGGGCAACGGGACATGGATTCCTGGCGAGCGGCTTGGGTCGAGAGCGACACACGGCACGGGATGCGTCTATTCGAGCGCACTGCTTGCTGCCCGCCTGCTGGGAAAGGACTGGCCGCGCGCGGCTGCAATGGCGAAGGCATTCGTGACGCAGGCGATCCGGACGGCGAGGCCACATGGTGCGGGAAAGGGTCCCACGAACTTGCTTGGTGCGGGCCCCGACCCATATTCAAGCTGGGACTCGTGCCGCCGATAAAAGGGAACAGCCGCCAAGGAGTTCCGATCATGGCCACCGCCGCCGTTCTTTGTTTTCCCACGATCTCGCTCACCGCTACGCCACCGCTGCCGGAGCTTCCGTCGCGTCCTATCCGCCGTCGCACCACGCCGCAGCAGGGTCGTGCGCTGGAAGTGCTGGGGCATTCGATTGAGTATCTGATCGACTCGCGCTTGCCCGAGGGCGGGACCACAGCCGCCGACAATTGCGCGCTCCGCATCCTGATGTCCTGTTCTCGCAGCATCTTTGAGGAGAGTGTGGCCGCTGTGCCAGTTCATCAGCGCGTGCAGGAATGGGTACAGGGCCGGCTGCGCAAGCGTAACGCCTGAGCGGTGTTCCGACTGCATAGACCTTGCGCTTGTTAGAGTAAGACTTGAGGGACTCGGGCTTGTTGCTGACAGTCAACGGTGTTCCGCGCGAGTTTGGCAACGTGCAGGCGG
>CAXUEG010000194.1:0-6348 GCA_964249935.1 uncultured Terriglobus sp. | reverse complement strand
CGCCAGTCAGGTAAAACCAGAGAAGCAGGATGATCACGGCGCCAAGGGAACCGTAGGTTGCCGAATAGCTGTGAGAATAGTGGAGGTAAATGCGCAGTGCCAGCGAACCCATTACCCAGCCCAGCAAGCCTACCAAGCCACCCGGCGTGAACCAGCGCCACTTACTGTTCTGGACATCAGGGCAGTAGTAATACAGCACCTCGAACGACAGCACCATAAGCAGTGATGCCAGCGTCCAGGCTGCGATACGCAGCAGAACACTCAGGGCGAAGCTGCCGTAGAAGCGGTGCTCCAGCCAGTTCGCGCCCAGGTCGCCGGAAAACAGGGTGAGCAGCGCGAAGGTAACGATGACGGCGACGAGCAGGGTGAGCGCCATTGCCTCAAGCCGGGATTTCCAGAAGGGCCGCGTTTCCTTCACCCGGTACACCGTGTTCAGCGTGTCCTGAACGGCGGACACGCCCGTGCTGGCAGAGAATAAAGCGACAGCAACGCCCAGAATCACCTTGCCCCCGGTGCTGGCGCTGGTGGTTTGTTGAAAGGTTTGCAGCACAAGCTGGAAGGCGTCCGGCGGGATCAGGCCGCCAATCTTGTCAAGCAGGGAGATGTACAGCTTGGTCGACGATTTTGCGACCAGGCCGATGATCGAGCTCATGGCGATGAGCGCTGGAAAGATCGCAGAGAAGAAGGAATAGGCCAGCTGCGAGGCGCGCCCGAACAGGTTGTCTTCATCGATGCCTTGCCAGGTGCGCTTGGCGATCTCCTTGACCGAGCAACCCTGCAGGTTCCACATGGACGTGATGGGATTGTGGGACACGTGAGCCCACACGGACCGCTCCATCACGCGCGCCTGGACCTCATTGCCGTGCTCCACAGCTTGCGCAAGAGCGCTGCTGTCTTGCGCGTTGGCCCCTGAGGAAGATGGGGTATGTTCGGTCAAGCGCACTGCTCCGCGCGACATAGTGTGCCGCTTGCAATGTTTGGATGCGCGTTTCGCCGAGATTGGTCTGCAGCGCGCCGCGCCGGGATGGAGCTAGGCGGCAGTGCCACGGCGCTGCTCAAGTCCGGCAAGCAGCGCTGCCGAGGCATGTTCAAGCGGCCCTGCCACGCAGCATCCAGCGGCGCGCTGATGACCCCCGCCGCCATAGGCGAGCGCAACGGAAGATACGTCGAGACCGGTCTTGGAGCGCAACGATGCCCGGAATCGCTGGGGCGAGCCAGGCTCGGGCGGCAGTTCGCGAAGGAACAGCGCGGCGTCCACACCGGCGATGCTGATCAGGTAGTCCACGGTACCTTCGCTGTCTTCGTCGGTGGCGTCGAAGGCGGCAAGGTCATCCACCGTGATGAAGCTCCACGCGGTCGCGCCGTGCAGCTGCATGCGGGACAACGCAGTCCCGAGCAGGCGAATGTGCGCGGTGGAGACGGAGTAGAGCACGTCCCGCGCGATACGGTCGGCATCGGCTCCGCAGGCAATCAGCTCCTGTGCGATGGGCAGAGCGCCGTTCGCCGTTCCAGGATAAGTAAACGCGCCGGTGTCGGTGAACACGGCGGTGTAGAGGCACGTGGCCATGGCCGGTGTCACCGGGACGCCCAGGTACTGGGCGAGTTGATAGACCAGGCTCGCGACCGCGGCGGCGGAGTCGTCAATCCAGTTCAGTGCGCCAAAGTTGGCGCCGGTAATGTGGTGGTCGATGTTGAGTACGGGCAGTGCCTGCAATCCCTGCAGGCCTGTGCGCGCTGTGCTGTCACACTCCAGCACGATCGCGCAGTCGTAACGGCCGATGTCGATGCGTTCCGCCTGAACGATTTGCTCAATGCCGGGCAGGGTGAGATAGACCTGCGGAACGGGATCGGCAAAGACCACATCGCAACGTTTGCCGAGATGGCGGAGAAGATCCGCGCAGGCGAGAGCCGATCCGATGGCGTCACCGTCGGGGCGTGCGTGCGAGGTGAGCACAAAACGATCCATCGCACGGATCGCGGCCGCGATGGCAGGCAGGTCTGCTTGCGCGCCGTAACACCCCGCGGGCAGTGGGGACAGCGGGATGGGCACGCCCGGAATCGAAAGTGTGGCCGAAGTCACGACGAAGTCGCAGCCTCCCCTTTACGCGCTCGTTTTTTCATGCGGTCCAGCAGCGTGTCCATGCGTGCACCTATCTTTTCGGACCGATCGATGTGGAACGTTAGGTCGGGAATGCGCCGCTTTCCCATTCGCTCCAACAGTTCCGCATGAATGTACCCGCGAGCCGCGAGCAGGCCATCCAGGGTCTGCCTCTCCTCGGCTTCGCTGCCGCTGACCGCCACATAAACCTGGCCGCTTTTGCCGCCGGGTGCCAGTGCCACTTCCGTAACGTGAACAGAGCCGACGCGAGGATCGGACAGCTCGCCTTCGATGATGACGGCAATCTCTTCGCGCAGCGTTTCGGCAACACGATTTCGATGATGTTCTCTTCCACGTTGCTGCGGCATACTGAAAACCTGTTGATTCTGCAGCATAGCAAAGATTTAGACACTGTTTCCGCCAGCAATGTTTTCCCCGCCGCGAAATAGTTAATTCCATTCAGACCGGCTTTGCGTATAGGTGGTTAGCGCGCAAGCTTCGGAAGAGTGAGATGAACGAGCCCAGCAGACCGGTGGATAGCAATGCTGAGACGTTTCGCGCCCTTGTGGATCGGCATAAATCGATGGTGTTCTCCATCGCGTACCGCATGCTGGGCGACTACGGTATCGCGGAAGAAGTGGCGCAGGATGTGTTTCTGGAGCTGTATCGCTGGATCAACAGGCTCGAAAGTGATGCGCACGTGACGTTCTGGCTGCGGCGGACCGCGACGCATCGCTCGACCGATGCGATTCGCCGGCGCAACATACGCCCGGAAGCTGCGGCGGAGGAGTGGGAGGAGAGTTTCGAGCGCGCCATCTTTGCCTGCGGCGGTGCGCGCGACGAGCATCGCGCCGTGTCACTGAGCGCGCGGCTGGAGCGCGCCTTGCTGACGCTGCCGGAACAGCAGCGCGCCGCGGTGCTGCTGCGCTACCAGGAAGATCTGTCTCCGGATGAGATTGCGCGCGTGACCGGGGAGACGGTACCGGCCGTGAAGAGCAACCTGCAACGCGGCATGGCGCTGCTGCGGCGCAAGAGTCAAGTTTTGCTGAGGGAGTTCGTTCGTGGCTAACGATGATTTGCAGGATTGGCGCAATAACGGGCCGGGGCTGGAGGATGCCGTCTACACGCAGCAGGTGCGAACGGCGTTGCGTCGCCTGGATGCGCCCGAAGGTTTTACGGACCGGGTAATGGCTGGCGCAGAGCAGCAGAGTCAGACGAGATGGTCCGCCCGGAGTGACGCAGGCGGCAGGCGTGGTGTCCTGCTGAGGCTAAACCGGCCGGTGTGGCGAGCGGCGTATGCCGCGGCGGCAGTGCTGGCCCTTACTGCCGGCACACTGCGTGTGGAGCACAGGCGAACGGAACAACGGCGCGCGGACATGGCAGCCGCGCAACTGGACACAGCGCTGGAGGTGACGAATCATGCGCTGGACCAAGTGAGCGCGAAGCTGGAAACAACGGAGTTCGGTGAGGTTCAACGTGCGCTGGAAACAAACGAGGGAGGTCGATGATGAAGCAGAGGGTGACAATAACGACGCTTGCGGTGATGGCGGTACTGACAGGAACACTCACGACGCGCACGGCTTATGCTGCGTCCACGAAGGACGCCGGCAAGGCTCCAGCGGCGCTGGAGCTTGCCACGGCCACAGTAGCTGCTGGTGAGGATGGAGGGCAGGCCGATGACCACTTGTTCGACGCGGTCGACAAGCTGGGCGCGAAGGCCAAGGAGTCCAACGAAGTCAATCTTGACAAGAATATGTTGGGACTGGCTGCGCGCAAGGGCGGAGAAAAAGGCGAACTGGCGCAGAAGCTGGATTACATCGTGGTGCGTGACTATGAGTTCGCACGCGAAAACGAATACAACATGGACGACCTGAAACCGATCTTCAAGAAGCTGGACGAGGGCGGCTGGAAGCACCTGGTGCGCACCCGCGAACAGAAGGAGATGACTGACATCTGCATCCGGCAGGACGCGGAGGGTGTCACCAAGGAGATGGTCATCATCTCCGCCGAGCCGAAGGAGCTGAGCCTGATTCACCTGAAGGGCAACGTGAACCTGAGTGACATGAAGAACTTTGGAAATCTTGTGAGGGGTGCAACGAAGGGTGAGGTAAGTGAGGACGATCCGAAGCTGAACCACCGCTAGTCGATCAGTTCCACCTGGCTGTCAAGCACGGAGCCGCCGAGCGCGAGAACAATGCGCTCGGCGGCTTTTTCCACTTCCTGCATCTGGCCGAGCAGGTAGTCGCGCGAGCTGTTGATGGCGGCCACCCCGATGGTGGCGCGATTCCACACGAGCGCCTCATCCAGCTCGGCGACGGAGATGTTGAAGCCGTGGCGCAGCTTGTCCTTGAGCGAGCGCACGACCTGGCGGCGGTCCTTCAGCGACTGCGCGTGCTCGATAGCGAGTTCGAGAGTGAGTTGCGCGACAGGCATGTGCTACTTCGCTGAGCCCTGGCCCTCGGTAATACCGACGATCTTGTCGACGCTGTCGAGCTTGACGATTTGCTTTGTTCCGTCCGGCCAGCGGATCTCGCACTTGTCAATGACGGTCGCATCGCCCAGGCCGAAATGGACACGCTTGTCTGGCGATGAGGCAAAGGAGCCTCCGGCGATCACATCGCCCCGCTGCGTGAAGCCGTTGGCGGTCAACATGACGATGGCGCCGATCGCGTCGCGGTTGGACTTACCGGTCCCCTGCAGCTTCAGCTCGATCCAGTGGTGCTTGTTCTCTGAGACGTTCTGAAAAAGAGAAGGCGTGTCATCGATGTTGTTGGTGATGGCATCGATACGGCCGTCGTTGAACAGATCGCCAAAGGCCATGCCGCGCGCGGCCTGCAGCTTGGAAAGGCCGGTGCCTTCGACGGGTGGCACGAACTGCAGCTTGCCGTTCACGTTGTGAATGAGAAGTGCGCGCTGTTTGAAGCTTGTGCCCCAGTTATTCCGGTCGACCTGTGGATACACGTGGCCGTTGGCCGTGAACAGATCGAGCCAGCCGTCGTTATCGTAGTCGAAGAATGCGGTACCCCAACCGAGAAACGGGACGGTCGGCTCCGCGATGCCCATCTGGAACGAGACGTCAGTGAAGTTGCCGTCGCCATCGTTGCGGTACAACGGCTTGTAATCGTCTGAAAAAGTGGTGTTGTACAGATCGATGCGGCCGTTGTGAAGAAAGTCGCCAGAGGCAATGCCCATGCTGGCGGTCTCGCGTCCGCTCTCATTCAGCGCGTAGCCGCTGGCGTAGCTTGCGTCTTCAAAGGTGCCATCGCCCTTGTTCAGGTAAAGATAGTTGGGCGTGGAGTCGTTGGCGACCAGCAGGTCGGGCTTGCCGTCACCGTTCAGGTCGATGAAGAGTGATGCCAGGCCGTAGTAGGCGCGCTTGTCTGCGACGCCGGCCTTCTCGGAGACGTCGGTAAAGGTGCCGTCGCCATTGTTATGGAAGAGTTTGTCCGGCTCGCCCTGCAACCCGTGCGGGCCGCACATGGTTGCCACGCCACGGAAGGAGCAGAAGGCGAAGTTGGCGTCGGCGGGCTTCGCCGGATTCTTCAAGTCGGGCATTTCGAAGTGCACATAACCCGGCACGAACAGGTCGAGCCTGCCATCACCGTCGTAGTCGCCCCACGTAGCGCCGGCGGCCCAGCCGTCGAAGGTCACACCTGCCTTCGGGGCAACATCGGTGAAGGTGCCATCGTGGTTGTTATGGTAGAGGCGGCTCTTGCCGTAGTTCGAAACGAAGATGTCCGGCCAGCCATCGTTGTCGTAATCCGCGCTGACCGCGCCGATCCCCCAGCGCTCGTTAGCGACACCCGCTTTGTCGGTGACGTCGGTAAAGGTGCCGTCGTGATTGTTGTGGAAAAGCGCGGCACGCGGCGGTGCCGCCGTACCTTTCATCGCGTCATAGGTGCTGCCGTTGACGAGATAGATGTCAAGCCAGCCGTCATTGTCATAATCGAGCAGCGCGACACCGGAGCCGAGTGTTTCGATAATGTAAGTCTTCTCTGCCGTACCCACCTTGTGATGGAACGTGGTGAGTCCGGCTTTCTCCGCGATGTCCTGGAAGACGACGGGGCCTGTTTTTACGAAGCCGCCCGCGGTGATGGGACGTTGCTGCGAATCCAGCACCGGCGTGTGTGCCCCGCCAGTGGAAGCGCCGCTGAGAGCCGTTGGCTGCGAGCCCTCAACGGGCTTACCGGCCTGCGGCGTTTGCGCGAGAGCGATGCCGCCAAGCAGCAGGCCTGCGAGAAAGAACTTTG
>CAXUEG010000193.1:1297-6383 GCA_964249935.1 uncultured Terriglobus sp. | reverse complement strand
GTTTTGGGCAGCGCTTCCGGATACAGCAACGGAATCAGGATCAGCACCGCGAGAATGAGAAAGTTGAAAGCAGCCGTGCCAATCATCCAGTACTTGGATTTGGTCTTCAGCTTGCCCCCGGATTCGACCATCGAGTCTTCGAACATTGTGCGACCTCAATTCTGCGAGAGGTAGAGCTGCGTCGGTAGACACCACGCCTGTGCCGATTGTTCCCGGCGTTTGCATGAAAGTTTACCGGCCCTGATTCAATCCGCAGGCGCTCGATGCAAGCGTCTGCGCCCAAGAGAAGGCGATACTAACTGCTTGCTCTCACAACTGGCAACTTTCGCGCAGTTGGACCGTAAAAGCGAGAACGGCAGAGGACTACAAGGCAGGAGCCTGGAAGACGTTTCGTGATCAGAAAAGGCCCACGGTGACCTGAGCTGCGGTGCGCACCTTCAGGCTTGGGCCCATGCGCGCGTAAGATTTCGTTCACCATGATTTCCTTTCTGACGCGCCGCTCCTTTCTGAAATCCGCATCGCTTGCGGCAGGCTCATTCGGTCCGCTCCGCGGGCTCAGAGCGGAGCCGCGCACTGTTCAAGCGGCGCAGCTGCGACGCCTCGACTACAGCGCGGTCACGCTGCTTCCGGGTCCCATGCAGCAGCAGTTCCAGTACCACCAGCATGTGCTGCTCGGTTTGGACAACGACGCCATGCTGAAGCCGTTTCGCGAGCGCACTGGGCTCGCCGCGCCTGGTGAAGACCTTGGCGGCTGGTATTCCAACTCGCCCTTCTTCGATCCGCACGGCTCGTTTGAGGGCTTCGTGCCGGGCCATTCGCTGGGCCAGTGGATTTCTGCGCTGTCCCGCGGGGCGGCGATCACCGGCGACGCCGCCCAGCGGCAGAAGGTCGAGGCGCTGCTGGCCGGCCTGGCGCCCGCCGTGACCAGCCGCTTCTACGATGGCTACACGCTGCCGGGCTACACCTTTGACAAGATCCTGTGCGGTCTGGTGGACGCTCAGCGGTACGCGCAATCCAAGCAGGCCCCCGCGCTGATGCCGATTGCATTGACAGCGGCACTGCCGCACCTGCCGGAGAAGGCGTTGTCACGGCCTGAGCAGCATGTGAGGCCACACCGTAACGACGCTGAGACCTGGGACGAGACATACACCCTGCCGGAAAATCTGTTTCTTGCCTACGGACTCACCGGCCGCGCGGAGTTCCGCGATGCGGCGGTCCGCTTTTTGGAGGACGATCTTTACTTCAACCCGCTGGCGGAAGACATCAACGTGCTGCCCGGCGAGCACGCCTACTCCCACGTCAACGCGTTCTCGTCGGCGATGCAGGCCTACCTGACCCTGGGCAGCGATAAGCACCTGCGTGCCGCCACCAACGGCTTTCGCATGCTGCAGGAACAGAGCTTCGCCACGGGCGGATGGGGCCCGGGCGAAACTCTGCTGCGGCCCGGTACGGACGATCTGGGTCGCTCGCTGTTCACGCAAGCAGCCTCGTTTGAGACACCGTGCGGAGCCTATGGTCACTTCAAGATCGCGCGCTACCTGCTGACCGTCACCGGCGACCCCAGGTATGGCGACAGCATGGAGCGCGTGCTCTACAACACGGTGCTCGGCGCAAAGCCGCTGCTCGCGGACGGCACCTCCTTTTACTACTCGGATTTCACCATGTCCGCGCACAAGGGCTATGCGCACGACAGGTGGCCGTGCTGCAGCGGAACACTGCCGCAGATCGCGGCGGATTACGGCATCTCATCGTACTTCGCGGGAGTGCCACGCAACGGCGACCAACCGGCGCAGGGCAATGGACTCACGGTGAACCTGTATGTGCCCTCGCGCGTGACGTGGGATCACGCGGGTTCGCCGGTATCGCTGACGCAGCAGACGGCTTATCCCGCTGCAGCCACCACTACGCTGCTCTTCACACTGCAGCGCGATGCGGAATTCCCGTTGGCTCTGCGCATTCCCGCGTGGTCCGGTCCCGGCACCCGCGTTACGGTGAACGGACAAGCCGAGACCGCTGCCGTGAAGCCCGGCGCCTGGCACACCCTGCGGCGCACCTGGCGCAACGGCGACCGTGTGGAGATCGAATTCGACATGCCGCTGCGCACGGAGACGCTGCAGGTCGCAGCGGTTCGGACGAATGCAGCGCCGCCGCAGCCCTCCGCGCCGCTGGCAGAGGTGGAACCGGCCGCAACCCAACCCACGACCGCTGCAACGGCCGGCAGCACACAACTGGCCGCGCTTCTGCGAGGTCCAGTCGTCTTTATGGCAACCGGCGTGTGGCCGGTCGAAGTCGAGGAAACCGCTTTGCTGCGGGCGGAGGTGGCAACCGCAGGCGACCGTGTGGCCGTGCATCATGCCACCGGCACCGTCACACACAAGCCGTACACGGCCATCCAGGACGAGAGTTACCGCACCTACCAGCCGCTCCGAAAAGCTTGACGGCATTCGAGCGGAGCGGTTTACAAAGCCTGATTACGCCGCGACGCGCTTCGCGGTTGGCAGGGCGGTCCGCTTGCCTTTGGCGGCGCGCCAGTCCGTCCAGGCCACCAGCATGGGCGCGGCGACCGCGATCGACGAGTAGGTGCCGATCAGGATGCCGATGACCAGGGCCAGCGAGAAGCCGTGCAGGACTTCGCCGCCGAAAACGAACAGCGACAACACCGTGAGAAAGGTGAGTCCCGAGGTGAGAATGGTCCGGCTCAGCGTCTGATTGATGCTGCGATTCACCACTTCGCTCAGCGTAGAGCGACGCATCTGCTGCAGGTTTTCGCGAATGCGGTCGAAGACGACAATGGTGTCGTTCATCGAGTAGCCGACCAGAGTCAGAATGGCGGCGACCACGGTCAACGTGATTTCGGTATTCAGGAGCGAGAAGAAACCGATGGTGATGAGCGTGTCGTGAAAGACGGCGATCACGGCGGCGGCGCCGTAGATGAACTCAAACCGGAACCACAGGTAGATGAGCATGCCCAGCAGCGACCAAAGGATCGCCCAGCCTGCCTGTCGGGTCAGCTGCGCGCCCGCCGTGGGGCCGACGATGTCAGTCTGCTGAATCGCGTAGGTGGAGTCGTGATAGTGGTCGGTGAGCGCGCGGCCGATCTGTGCACGGGCGGCGTCCTGCGTGGCGTCCGTGGTTTCGGGAAGCGAGATCACCACCTGGTTGGCAGCATCGCCGGTCGCGCCCAGCTTTGCGCTGATGCGCTGGATGCGCGCGTTGCGGACACCACCGGCGTCGATGGCCTGGCGGATGTGGTCCTCATTCGGCTGCTGCGGAAAGCTGACGTAGACCAGCGTGCCGCCTTTGAAGTCCACGCCAAGCGGCACGTGGTGCCAGAACAGCATGCTGAGCAGGCCGGCGATGGAGAAGACGAGCGAGAAGCCGAGAAAATACCACTTCTTGCCCAGCCAGTCGATATTTGCGTTGCGGAAGAGTTCCATGTCTGTTCCCGATCCTTACACCCTTCGCTTCACCCGATGACATCGTCATCCTGAGCGAAGCGAAGGGTCTTGCGTTTCGTGTGTGCTGCCGTTTCCTTCTATCGGGAGCAGATCCTCGCTCCACGCTCAAGTGGCGCAACTAAATCGATAAAGCTTCACCGCGCTGCTTGCGGCTTAGGACGCCGTCAAAGATCACGCGCGACACGAATACCGCGGTGAATAAATTGGCGAGCAGACCAAAAGCCAGCGTGATCGCGAAACCTTTTACCGGGCCCGTGCCAACGAAAAACAGAATGAACGCCGACACCAGCGTGGTCACGTGCGTGTCGAGGATCGTGACCCAGGCGTGATTGAAGCCGTTCCCGACGGACGCCGCGGCGCTTTTGCCCATGTGAATCTCTTCGCGGATGCGCTCAAAGATGAGCACGTTCGAATCCACGCCCATGCCGATCGTCAGAATCACGCCCGCAATGCCCGGCAGCGTGAGCGTCGCATGAAAGAAGCCCATGAAACCGAGCAGGATCACCAGATTCAGGAACAGTGCCAGGTCGGCGTTGATGCCCGCGCCACGATAGTAGACGAGCATAAAGATCATGACCGCCAGCATGCCGACCACGGCCGCGATCACGCCCTGCCGGATCGAAGACGCGCCCAGCGATGGGCCAACCGTCCGCTCCTCCAGGTAGCTGATCGACGCGGGCAGCGAGCCGGTGCGCAGCATCAGCGAAAGCTCCGCCGCCGTTTCGCGCGAAAAGCCGCCGGAGATCTGGCCGTTGTCGCGAATCGATCCGTTGATGCTCGCGACTTCCTTCACCTTGTTGTCCAGCACGATCGCCATGTACTTGCCGATGTTCGCGCTGGTGTAGTCGTAAAAGCGGTCGCCGGCGGCGGTCGTCAGGTTGAACGAAACATCGTCGCGACCGGTCTCGTCCTTGCTGGGACGGGCGTCACGAAAATCCGGACCTTGCACAATCGGAATGCGACGAAGCACCCACCACGCGGTAGCATCGCTCGTATTGCCGCCCTGCAGCACCACGGCGTCCTGCCCGATGGCTGAGGATTCGGCCTCTTCCTTGGTTGTAAAGCTGGGGGCCTGGCCGGTGGGACTGCCGAGCACCTCATGGATCTCGAGCCGCGCGGTCGACTGCACAATGCGATGCACCTGATCCAGATCCGAAACACCCGGCAATTCGACCAGAATCTGGTCCTCGCCGAGGCCGTACCTCTGGATCACAGGCTCAGAAACGCCAAGCGAGTCGACGCGGCCGCGGATGGTTTCAATGCTGGTATCGAGCGTGCGCTCGCGGAGTGCCTTCACCTGGCTGGGCTTCATCGCCAGGCGAAAGCCGCCCGCCTGGCTGGAGACCTCGTAATCGCCATAGGCGTTACCGGTGACGAGGTCGTCCACCGCCCGGCTCTTGTCCGCGGGCACGTTGTTGATGAGAAGCACAGCCTGCTTTGCATCCGGCTTGGTCACGGTCGCGGCGGGCGCCACATCCTTTAGCGCAAGCTGCAGGCGCTGCTGATCGGAATCGCTTTGCGCGGCGATCGCCTCATCCGTATGCACCTGGAGCACCAGGTGCGTGCCCCCGCGCAGGTCCAGAGGCAGGTGAATGCGGTCGGTCAGGGTTTGCTTCAGGCTGCCGTGC
>CAXUEG010000193.1:0-1287 GCA_964249935.1 uncultured Terriglobus sp. | reverse complement strand
GGATACCGAAGATGCCGTACAGGAAGACAAGAAGAATAGCGATGATGGCGACAACTTTGCCGCGAAGATTTGTCTGCATGGCCCTGTTCGCGCAGCCGGACCGTTCCGGTCATGCCGTGCGCGTCTTTTCTGGTGCCGTCCGTCGCCGGAGGCCGAAGTGGTCCCGAACGGTAGCCGGGGAACGCGCCGTGGGAACAACGCCACCCGCGCGTGGAGTACCGCAACATTTTAGCAAGGGCTGCGCAGAAAGTATGTAGCTCCACCTGGTCTTCGCATCCGGCTCACAACCCGCCATACTGCAGACGCCGCCACAGGATCGTCGTAACGCTTCAGGGCACCCGAAAGCCGACAAGATTTGCCCTGAAAGCAAATACGGCTCCCGGGAGTACAAGTCCCCGGAGCCGTTATTTCTGTAGGAGGTGAAGCGATGGAGAAAAACCAGGAGTAAGCTGGTCGTTTTCCGCGTCAGAGGAGGTCGTTCCGGCGCTGATTGCACTGGCGCTGGTCCTGATCCAGAACTACCTGAAGTGACGAGCTTCAGAAATCCCAAACGGGTGTGACGCCCCCGTTCGGGCCTAATCTTCACCTCAAATCCTGACACGGCCTACCCTCCGCGTCATCGCATTTGGACGCAGATTCAGACACTCCCGTCCCTATGCCTCTTCTTCCTCCGTCGTGACGCTGGCGATTGAGGACTTTACAAACTCCAGCTTCAAGCCGTCCGGCTGCACGCGCAGCACCACGGAGTCGTCCTTCAGGCTGATAATCTGGCCGCGAATGCCGCCGTTGGTCGTCACGCGATCGCCGCTCTTCAGCTTGCCCAGCATTTCGTTCCAGGCTTTCTGCTTGCGCTGCTGCGGTATTGCGGTAAGCAGAACAAAACCGATCAGCACGACCGGCAGCAAGAGGCCGAGTCCACCGAAGCCGGACGCTTGGAAAAGCAGCAGTGCAAAAGGAAACACGAGGCGTTCCGTCCTGAAAGGCGGCGAGAGGCTGGAGCAGCGCCGCGGAGTGGGATGGCTCTATTCTAACTGCCATGACCGATCCCGCTGCGCACCGCGCCGCCGCACCCGCCCCGCTTGGCTTTGCCGTGCTGACGGTGAGCGACACACGGAGCGCGACCGATGATGCCAGCGGCGATGTGCTGGCAGCCCGAATCAGCGCCGCCGGACACAGCATCGAGGCGCGCACCCTGCTTGCGGACGATGCTGTCAGCATCTCCGCGCAGCTTCGGGATTGGGTCGCCGACCCGCGCATTCACGTGATCGTCGGCACCGGAGGCACCGG
>CAXUEG010000192.1:5611-6390 GCA_964249935.1 uncultured Terriglobus sp. | reverse complement strand
GTAAAGATCAGGTCTTTCGCCAGCTCCTGCTGAATCTGCAGGTTCCATTGTTCGACCATCGCAGGCCGGCCATACGAGGGCTTGATGTAATTGCTGAAATTACGCGGAGCGCTGGAATCGCGACTGTCGTAGAAGCCCGGATCGAGGTCAGCCGCGAATGACGGGTTACCGTAACCAGTT
Organism: uncultured Terriglobus sp.; assembly: GCA_964249935.1. Taxonomy (GTDB): domain Bacteria; phylum Acidobacteriota; class Terriglobia; order Terriglobales; family Acidobacteriaceae; genus Terriglobus. Next base: position 6,210 of record CAXUEG010000192.1, on the reverse strand, counting down.
GACAGATTGAAGGTGGGGTCGAATCCATCCCCGTTCAGGTTGACCGGACTGTTGTACCCGGTTGTCGTCGCTCCGCCAAAATCAGCGTATTGTAGCGGACCGTACAGGACAGCAAACCCGCCACGAAGCACGAATTTGTTATTCAGCGAGGCCGGCGAATAGGCGAAACCGATGCGTGGAGCAATGTCCTTGGTCCACGTATCCGCCCACCGCTTGTTGCAGTTACCGCAAGTGGTGGCGAAAACCAGCGCACCCGGCGTGCCGGTGTACGGATCGATTGCGGTCGGGCTGAAGTTGGAGGTCTCATTCTGCGCCTCACGACGCGGCTGATCGATGTCGTAGCGAACTCCCAGATTGAGAACAAGGCTATTGGAAGCCTTGAAATCGTCTTGGAGAAAGCCGGCCCAGTAATTGCTAATCCAGCGCGGCTGGTGATTGGGAATGGTGAGGCTGGCGCTATCGAAGAGGCCGAGTACGAAGCTGGCTTGCGCCAACCCCGTACCGTCCTGGTAGGGGCTCGTGCGCGCTGCCTTCGTTTGGTTAGCGCTGAAATTGATCTGGCCATTCGATTGATCGTTGGCCAGTGCCGAGTACTGCTG
>CAXUEG010000192.1:0-5601 GCA_964249935.1 uncultured Terriglobus sp. | reverse complement strand
AAAATCCACACCGAACGTAAAGCTATTACGGCCTTTTTGCCAGCTAACGGAGTCATTTACGCGAATGCCATTGTCGACGTTATCGCCATTCTGGTTACGGCTCAGGTCCACGTAGCCGTTCCCCGCGATATGCGGGAAGCCGGTCACGAGCCCCGGAATCCCCAGCTGGCTGGCGTAGTTCGTACTATCTTCCAGATAGATGGAACCGTTGATCGAATTGGAGCGGTTATACCCCAAATTCAGGTGATTCAACCAATTTTGCGAAAAGATGTGGTCCCAGCCCGCGCGGCCGAAATGCGTGATGAAGTCCTGCGTTTGGATATTGGGGGTTACCGGAGCCGGCAACTGGAAATTCTGCGGACTGTTTCGCGTATTTTCACGCGTGTTGTACGACGCATAGATCTTGTCCTTGCTACTCAGGGACGTGTCGATACGGACGCTGTATGTCGTGTTGGACAGGGGCGAGGACGTGTTCAGCGTGTAGTTGTTCGTGATCGCCGGCGAGGTGGGTAATGGATAGTAGGCAAGCAGCTTCAGCGCGATCGGGCTGATTCGTCCCTGGGGAATGCTGTTGAGAACACCGCCGTTCGCGAAGGCCGTCCGGCATTGCACCCCGTTCACAGTTCGAGCCGTGCTTGGGTCGAAGATTTCACCGTTGTAGATGGGCGTCCCGTCGCACGGATTCAGAATAGGGTTGCCGTTATTGTCGAAGCGCTGCGATCCAAGCAGGTCGGCAAAGTTTCCGCCGCGCTCGGCGAGCGTCGGTACCGTGCTGGTGATGGGTCCGCCTAGACTGTGCCGGTACTGTTCCCAGTTGAAAAAGAAGAAAAGCTTATCGCGGCCGTTGTACACGGGCGGAATCCAGACCGGTCCTCCGAGGTTGCCGCCGTAGTCGTTCTGCTTGTCGTTGCCACGGTTGTGCAGCGCTTCAGTGGGATCGTTCTGCGATTGCAGCCACTTCTCGTAGCGGTTATCCAACCAATCGTTGGCGTCCAGCTCTTCGTTGCGGAAAATGTCGTATACGGTGCCGTGGAATGCGTTGCTGCCGCTCTTCGTGACGAAGTTCTCGATACCGCCGGTGGTACGACCGAACTCAGCTGCGGGAGTTGACGTTGTTACCTTGAACTCCGAGATAGCTTCGACGGAAGGCGCCTCTTCGTCGAACGACGATCCGTTCTCCGACCGCGTTTGCGAAGAGCCGTCGAGCAGGACCTCGTTGCCGAAGTTCTGACCCCCGCCGATCTGCGAGATAAACACACCGTTGTTGCTGTTGCCAGAACCGGGCCCGACCGTGCCGGGGATTAAGAACACGAAGGATTCCGGTGCGCGCAACGCGCCCACTCCGCCGAGGGCAAGCGGAAGTTCGACGATCTGCCGCGTATTGACAGTTCCACCAACGTCGGACGACTCTGCCTCGACCGTCGGTGCATTCGCGGTGATCGTCACGGTATCGGTCGCGCCACCAGCGGCCAGGGTGATGTCCAGGCTAGATACGGTTCCGACACGCACCTCAACGCCAGTGCTTACGGTCGACTTGAAACCGGGAGCAGTGGCCGTGATGGTGTAGCGACCGAGCTGAATAGAAGGAAAGCGGTAGTTCCCGGACGACGTGGATCGAGCCGTATAGGTAGCGCCAGTCTGGTCGCCCTTTGCCGTGACCTCGGCGTTGGCGATTGCAGCGCCACTGCTATCCACGACGTTGCCGGCAATCTGACCTTGGTTGGTCTGTGCACCGGCATAAACCGCCGCGAAGATCAGCAGCAGAACGCCGAGAAGGACACGGGGTACCTGGATTGCGTATTTCACACTTCCTCCAAAAAAGCACTGAGCACAGTAGTTCGTGGCTGGCTATGCAGAACAGCCGAGCCGGGCCTGCTCGCATGTGCTGCATGCAAATCTTGTTTGTAAACGGTTACACCGTCTCGCGTGTAATCGGTTACAGGTTTTGCGATCGACGCGAAGATTACTCAGTCGTTGGAACGTTTGTCAACTCCATCCATTGAAGGAGGAAGCGCCTCAGGTACATACAATCCAGCTCAGCCTCACTCGAAACGATTCGATCGTTCATTCTGCTGACTTTTGGCCGTAAAGCTTCGAGCTCAAATCGAACTCGCGCTGCGCCTGCACTGTCATGCCGGCGGACCGGTATAAGCGACCCAACTGGAAATGCAGCCGCGAGTTGGTGCTGTCCAGGGCGACTGCCTGCTCCATCGTCGCGCGTGCGATGTCTTTATCGCCGACGCCGCTGTAGGCTCGGGACAGCTCCGCAAGGGCGCTGCTGCTTTTCGGGTTGAGTTCTGTCGCTCTTTTCAGCAACGGTAGCGCTTTCTCGAATTGGCTTCGCGTGTTCAGCAGCTTGCCGTAGTCGATGAACGGCTGCTCTTCGGCGTGTGGCTCCGTTTCCGCCAGCGCAACCGCCCGCGCATACGCCGCAGCGGCAGCGTCGGACTGATTCTGTGCCTCCAGGCAGACGCCCAGGTTGTCCTCAGCCTTCGAGCTTTTCGGTTGGATCGCGAGGCTTTTTCGCAACGCGTCCGCGGCCTCCGCGAATCGTCCTTCGTGCATTTGCACGCGGCCCAGGTCGTACCAGGCTTCCGCGTCATCTGGACTGAATGCCACCGCCCGCTCCAGCCAGTGCAGGGCATCGCGGTAGCTGCCAAGCAGCACATAGTCGAGCGCAACGATGCGGAGGTCACCCCCGCTGGGTGGCTGCAGGGCCGCGGCCCTGGTGTAGAACTCCAGCGATTCCTTGGCTCGATTGCGTTGCTGAAGCAGATGGCCCAGCAGGTACAACGCCTCAGGTGTCTGAGGTGCCGCTGTCAGCGATGCCCGTAACGCCGCTTCCGCTGGTTCCAGTTCGTTTCTGTGCAGCAAACTTTTGGCTTGCATCAGCAGCGCGGCGCCAGCCAGATCCGGACGGTCGGCTTCCCTCCCAGCGATCCGGGCAAAGCAGTCCGCAGCCTCCTGATATTGTTTCGCGGCATAAGCTTTCCGGCACGCGACGTCTTCGCTGTCCCCAGGCCGCAATGGCGCGATCTGCCCCCTAAGCAAAGCCCCAAGCAGCAGCAAAACGGACGGTACCCAGCAGCGGCACAGTCCCGGCAACCTGAACCTCATGCCTCTTGACTTGCCCGCGTTGGGACGGCCGCCGTGGAGCGACGGCAGACCAGCTTCGGGGTGAAGATGTGCTCCTGGCCGACTGTGTCCAGGTCTGCGCCCTGCGTGTACGACAGCAGGCTGTGAAACGCGGCGCCCGCCAGATCTTCGCGCGGCACGTCTACCGTGGTCAGGCCGGGACGGGTGTAGGCACTTAGGAGAATGTCGTCACAGCCCACGACCGAGATGTCTTCCGGGATGCGAAGACCGTGTTCGAAGATCATCTCCATGGCTCCGATCGCGGTCAGGTCGTTTGAGCACACGACCGCCGTAAGATCGGTGTTGCCGCGCAACAGCCGCTGCATGGCTTCGTAGCCGCCCTTCACCCCATGATCGCCCTGCGCAATCCGTTTGGCAGCCAACCGGATGCGGAACCGTTTGCAGGCATCTTGAAAGCCCTCGTGGCGCTGCCGTGCCGTCGAAAGACTGAGCGGGCCGCTGATAAAGCCGATGTCGGAATGACCCAGGCCCGCCAGATGCTGCACTGCCTCCAGCATGCCTGCGGCATGGTCGATGCGGACGCTGTTTACGCCCGCGCCCTCCGCGTGCGCGTCCAGCAGAACTACCGGAATCATGCGCTTTTGAAAAACCTGCAGCAGCGCATCATCCATCTCTGAAGTCATGATGGCGACGCCATCGACCTTTCGCTGCAACATGCGGTTCACGCATATGTCCAGCCGCTTTGGATCGTAGCCTGTGTTCGCGATCAGCACCTCCTTCTGGTGCTTGACGGCCACATCTTCGAACGCTTTTACCAGTTCCGGAAAGAACGGATTCGTGATGTCGGAGATGATCAGTCCATACAGGCTGGAGCGCCCCGAGCCGAGTGCGCGCGCATTGATGTCGGGGTGAAAGCCCATTTCCGCAATGGCTTTGCGAACGCGCTCCGCCGTTTTGGGCTGCACGCTGCTGGAGCCGTTGATCGTGCGCGAAACCGTAGCTGTGGAAACACGTGCCTTCCGTGCGACGGCGGTAATGTTCATGCGGCGAAGCTCCGGCTGCGGCGAACGGTGTGTGTGAATCATAGCGCGACGGTCACGACGCGGGCATCGCTGCGCACTGCCGCCTCGCAGCGTTGCAATGGCCGGACTCCGGCGCTATGGTGATTGCGTGGTACCTTCCATACGAAACATTCCAGGCTTGTACACTGCGGCTCTGCTGCTCCCTTTATTCTGTTACGGCAGGCGTGACTCGTACGCGCAAGATCCAGGGGTGCGTGGCGCCGTGGAACGAGGAACATCCGCCTTGCGCAGCGGGCACATGGACGAAGCTGAAGCCGCGTTCCGCCAAGCAGTTCAACTGGCCCCGAAGCTGGCCGAAGTCCGCCTGGACTTGGCACTGCTGCTGGCTCGAGAAAGCAAGCTGCCGGAGGCGGTCACCAGGCTGCGCGAAGCGGTCGCACTCAACCCCAAGCTGCCCTCCGCCCACCTGTTCCTTGGCATCTTCCTCTTCCAGGTCAATCAGCCCGACGCGGCACACACGGAGCTCGAAGCTGAGCTGGCGCTGGACCCGAGCAACGTGGAAGCTTTGACCTGGCTTGGAACCGTGGAGCTGGCGCAGAGTCGTCCGGAGCTCGCTGCCGCCACACTCGACCGCGCCGTTGCACTTGCTCCGAATGACCTGAACCTGTTGGAGCTGCGAGGTCGCGCGCACAATCAGGTAGCCCGTGACAGCTACACCCGCATGGCCAAGCTGGAACCGAACAGCTGGCACGTGCATCGCGTGCAGGCGCAGTTGTATGCGGAAACAGGCGAACACACCCAAGCCATTACCGAATACCAGGCCGCGCTAAAGCAGCAGCCGCACAATCCGGATCTGCTGGAAGCATTGGGCGATGAGTACCGGGCAACGAGCCGACTGGATTCCGCAGCGGACGCTTATCGTCAAGAACTGGAACTCGTACCCGCAAACCCGGTTGCCATGTACAACGTGGGCAGCATTGCGGTCGAGCGCGGCGATCCAGCGCGTGGTGTCCCCCTGTTGCAAGCCATGATCAAGATCTATCCCGATTCTCCCGTCGCGGAGTACTTTCTGGGCCGCGGGCTGGCTGCCAGCGGGCAGTACGATGAGGCAGCCGGCTGGCTCAAGCGGAGCGCCGTCGCAGACCGCGATGGGGAAATCGGAAAGCGGTCTTGGTATGAACTGGCCCGCATCGATAGCAGGCTGCATCGCACGGCCGAAGCAGAGACCGCGCAGCAGGAGTACATCCGTATCCGCGATCAGCAGGAAAAGAAGAGCACCCAGGAATCGCAGGACTGGAAGAAGCTGGCGCATCCGGCCGTGCCCTAGCTGCCGTGATTCGAGCCGCGCGAAGTAAGGTCTGCTGGACATTCACTGCGCGTCAATGTTATCGCTTACATGGCCTTATCCGACAGGGTGTCCGTCCGCCGCATGTTGGACCGAAGGCATTGAGCACGCCTGCTCTCCACGAGGACTCACACGATG
>CAXUEG010000191.1:0-6402 GCA_964249935.1 uncultured Terriglobus sp. | reverse complement strand
TGGGATGCGGAGAAACGCTTTGAGCTCTTCGAGAGCGTGATCCTGGTTGCTGGCGGCAAACGCCAGCGCATCGTGCAACATGCTTATGACCTCGTTCGTTCTGCGCATAAAGGTGGAAGTTCGCCCGCATCGCGCCTGAGACTAAGCATAGAACCGAAGCGGAGGCTCCATGGAAGCAGCGGCGGGCACCGGGCAGGTGTGGGATGCGGCACAGTACGCGGCGCATGGGCGCTTCGTGGCAGACCTGGCGCAGGAGGTGGTGGCGCTGCTTGCGCCGGTGGCGGGCGAGCGCATCCTGGACCTTGGCTGTGGCGATGGCGCACTGACGGAGCGACTTGCGGCGAGCGGCGCAGAGGTGACCGGGTGCGACCGATCGCCGGAGATGCTCGCCGCGGCTGCCGCGCGTGGATTGCGGACGGTGGAGGCGGACATGACTGCCCTGCCCTTCGCGGGCGAGTTCGATGCGGTGTTCTCGAACGCCGCCCTGCACTGGACGCGGTCGCAGAGGTCCGTGCTGACTGGTGTCTACCGTGCGTTGAAGCCGGGCGGCCGGTTCGTCGCGGAGATGGGCGGTCTGGGCAATATCGCAGCGATCCGCACGGCAATGCAGATGGTGCTGCGGCCGTATGGTGTGGACGCGGAGGAACATGCGGCGTCGTTCTTCCCTTCTGCGGACGAGTACACTGCGTTGTTGACGGAAGCAGGCTTTCGGGTGAGGAGCATCGCGCTAATCCCACGGCCGACCCGCCTGCCCGGTGGCATGGAGGAATGGCTGCGCACCTTCCGCAATGGCGTGCTGCAACAAGCGGCTGCCAGTGAGCGCGACGCTGTGATTGCCAGATGCGTGGAGTTGCTGCGGCCCATGCTGTGCGACAGGGGTGGCGTCTGGTGGGCCGATTATGTCCGGCTAAGGTTCCGCGCGGAGCGGGATTGAGCGTGTCAATAGCGGGGTATGGAGCCGTCGATTTCGCGCGACCACTGGTCGATGCCGCCGGCCAGCGACTGCGCCCGGTCGAAGCCCTGCTGACGCAGCCAGTTGGTCACGCTCAGCGAACGGGCGCCATGATGGCACATGACCACCACAGGCGCGTCTGGGTCCAGCTCCTGGTGTGCCCGCGCGGGCACCTCGCCCATGGGGATGTTGACCGTGCCGGGTAGTGAGGCCGTGGCTATCTCCCAGGGCTCGCGAACGTCCACAACGATGGGTGCTTTGCCCTCCTGCTGGAGTGAAGCGAGTTCGGCGACGGAGATTTCGTAGGGGGGCACCCCTCCAGCATACGCGGCGGTCGAAGGTGGCGGCGATTACGCAAACCGGCGCGTGCCTTGCGCATCGAACGATTGAAAGGGAAAATGTGCCACCAAAGAAAGTACTTGTCGTGGAAGATGAGGCCAACGCACGCGCGGGCCTGTCGGAGCTGATTACCTCCTGGGGCTACCGCACGGAAGCTGCCGCGGATGGAGCCGCCGGGTTCGACATGGCGCAGCGGTGGTCGCCCGATATTGTGGTCAGCGACCTGATGATGCCGCGCATGGACGGCCTACAGCTGCTGGACCGGCTAAGCGAGCTGCCGCAGAGCTTTCTTGCTGTGATCCTGACGGCGCATGGCGCGATCGACTCCGCCGTGACTGCGATGCGCATGGGCGCGTTCGATTACCTGCAAAAGCCGGTCGATCCGGCGAAGCTGCGGACGATTCTGCGCAATGCCGCAGACCAGATCGACAGCAGCGCTTCGCCTGCGGAAGGAGCACGCCCGGTTTCGCCGACGTTGAACGACGACGTGGATCACCTGGGACCACTGGTTGGCAGTTCGCCCGCGATGCACGCCGTGTTTCGCACCATTGAGCGCATTGCCTCCACAAACGTGTCGGTGCTGATTACCGGCGAAAGCGGTACTGGAAAGGAATTGGCGGCACGCGCGCTGCACCAGTTCAGCGGACGCAAGGCGAAGCCATTTGTGGCGGTGAACTGCGCGGCGATTCCGGAGACGCTGATCGAAAGCGAGATCTTCGGGCACGAGCGCGGCGCTTTCACCGGGGCGCAGGAGCGTCGCGCCGGTTGCTTTGAGCTGGCCGAGGACGGAACCCTGCTGCTGGATGAGATCGGCGAGATGCCGGCCGCCACGCAAGCCAAGCTCCTGCGCGTGCTGGAAGATCGCAAGCTGCGCCGGCTGGGCGCGCGCGAGGAGACCTCCGTGAATGTGCGCGTGATCGCGGCGACAAACAAGGACCCGCAGACGGCGGTGGCAAATGGAGAACTGCGCGGGGACCTGTACTACCGCTTGAACGTGTTTCACATCCAGATGCCCGCGCTGCGCGACCATGCCGAAGATATTCCGCTGATCGCCGCGTCCATGCTGGCCGAGATGAACGCGCGCCACGGAACGACCGTGCCGGGCATTTCGCCGCAGTTGATGGCCCGGCTGCAGACGTATGCGTGGCCTGGCAATGCGCGCGAGCTGCGCAACACCATGGAGCGCGCTGTGATTCTGGCCGGCGATGAACGGCTGGCGCCGCACCACTTGCCGGATGGCTTCGGCGAACCGGGGCACATGTCGTCCGCAAACCAGGCGGCCGGGTCGCACCCGCCGGTTTCAGCCAGCGTCGTGGTACACGGCGGCCAACCCGGTTCGAGTGCGCCGAATGTGGTGGAGGTAGCGGTTGGCACCACTGTGGACGAGGCGGAGAAGCAGCTGATTCTGAAAACCCTCGTGGCCACGCGCAACAACAAGACCAGGGCCGCGGAGATTCTAGGCATCAGCTCGAAGACGCTGCAGAACAAGCTAAAGGAATATAACAGCGACGCGAGTCGCTGACGGGGGTCGCCGGCGATGCGCCTGAAGACCAAGCTCGTGCTGGCGTCCACCGTGTTCTCAACGGTGCTGACGCTTGCGCTGCTTTCGATCTTCTTTGTGCAGTTGCTGCGCGCGCGTCTGGACCAGGTGTCCGCGGCCAACCGCACACTTGGGCAAGGTCTGCTGTTATCCACACGCCAGGCACTCAGCACCGGGCTGGTGAAGAAGCCGCCTACCGACGCAAGCGATGACGCGCTGGAGCAGGCTGTGTCCGACGCGGTGCAGGGTGATGTCGGCTTGCGCGACAACATGGACGCAATCGTTCGATATGCGCCGACGGTGCAGGATGTGCTGATCACGGGTGCGAATGGACGGGTGCTCGTATCCACTGATCCGCTGCTGCAGAACAGGATTCCCCCGCGCCGCGCGAGCTTCGACGCCGCTGTTCACGGCACAGTGCCGCGGCAGCTGAACCTGATCTTCGGAAAGCCGGAGGTACTGGACTCTGGTTTCGCACTGCGCCGGAACGGCAAACCGTTCCTGTTCGCACACATCGGCATCCGGTCGTCGTTGCTGCGCAATGCGCTGGCGCCATGGCTGAGGCAAGCCACGTGGATCGGCAGCCTTGCGCTGGGCTGCGCCTTTGCGGCGGCTCTGCTGCTGTCGTCGCTTGCGCTGCGGCCGCTGGAGCAGATTGTTCAACGGCTGGAATCACTGGGAAAGGCTACTGCACCGGAACAAGCGGAGTCTGCGCAGCCAGCCGTTCCCGCCGTCGCTGCCGTTCGCAAGCGGGATACAGTGCGTCAGGCCGACACCAGCATTGCTCGGATCGACGAACGTATGCGCCGGTCCGAGGAGTTGACCACCGATCTGCAAACCAACCTGTCGCAGATGCTGCACACGCTCCAAGACGGCGTGCTGCTCTTGAATGCGGCGGGCGCGATCATTGTGGCAAGCGATGCAGTGCAGCAGTTTCTGCCGGACGGCAGCCAGGCCTCAGCCGGCGTTTACCTTGCGCATCTGTTTCCTGTTTCGACGCCGCTGGGCAGCCTTGTGCTGACCGCGCTGCAGGGGCGGCATGCGCTGCATAGGGAAGCGTCCAAGCTGCCCGACGGCAGACCCGTGGAGGTGACGCTGACATTTCCTCCGGTTTCGGTTGGAGGTCCACGCGCGGGCTTCGGGGCCATGCTCACGCTGCACAATGCAGCCGCGCAGCAGGCGGTGGAGCAGGAGATTGAAGTAGGGCGGCGGCTTGCCAGCATCGGCCGGCTGACGGCGGGCGTAGGGCACGAGGTGAAGAACCCCATCAATGCGATGGTCCTGCACCTGGAGCTGTTGCGCGGCAAGCTACGCGACCCGCAGAGCAACGACGCGACACGCCATGTAGAGGTGCTGGCGAGCGAGATGTCGCGGCTGGACCGGGTGGTGCAAACGCTGGCGGACTTTACCCGGCCGCTGGAACCGGAGCTGCGCGAGCAGCGGCTGCGGCCCCTTGTCGACGCGGTTCTGCGGTTGATCTCGGTGGATGCGGCGGAGCGCGGCATCGTGATCGCCGTGGAGGACAGCGCGCCGGGCATCGTGGCCCATGTGGACGGCGAGCTGCTGCACCAGGCTCTGCTGAACATCGTCCTGAATGCCATGGACGCCATGAGCGAGGGCGGAACGCTGACCGTGAGTCTGCAGCGCAGCGCACGCGCAGTGTCGATCGGCGTGCGCGATACCGGTCACGGCATTGCACCGGAGCTGCTGGAACGCATCTTTCACCTGTACTTCACCACCAAGAACACGGGTACTGGCATCGGCTTGGCGATGACGTGGCGCATTGTGCAAATGCTGGGCGGCACCGTGCAGGTACGGTCAAACACGACAAACGAGGACGGCGTTCACGGTACGCTGTTTACCGTGGAGTTGCCGCTGGGCAAAGATTCGCGTGGTCGCGGCAGTGCGGTGGAGGCACACGCGTGAGCGCGCGTCGCGCAGGTTATGGCGCGGCCCTGGGGGCGGTGTGTCTGCTGGCGGGTTGCCATCATCACGCCGCGGTGCGCGCGGTCGCGCCGCCGCCGCCTGCGCCCGCAAACGCTGGCCCAGTGATGGTCAGTGTGCCGCCCCCGACGCATCGCTCCACTGACGTGCCCGAAGGCGTTGCCACGAGCAGCGATATTCCCGTGGTGAAGCCGGTGCGTCCGCCACGAAAGTCGGCGCGCCGCCCACAACCCGCGCCGCCTGTGGTGGCCGTGAATAATCCCGCGGCCATTGCGGTCCCGGCGCCTGCCCCGGTAGCGCCGCCGTCCGCCGCGGTGAGCCTGGGTCAGCTGACGTCGAGCACGGACGATCCCGCCGCGACACGCGATGGTGCAGCGCAGGCGCTTCGCCGCGAACGCGACCGCTTCGCGACGATCCCCGGTCCGGTACAGACGGCGCATGCGACCGAAATTGAGCAGGCGCGCCGCTTTTTGAAGTCGGCTGCGGATTCGTGGAACGCTTCGGATTATGCAGCGACGCTCGCGCTGGCGACCAAGGCTCGCGTGCTGCTGGATGAGTTGCTGAAGTAGCAAGGCTGCTTTGCATGGCAAAGCAGCCTTGGTGTTGGCTGACAACGGCTCAAGCTTGAGGCGCGGCCCGGCTCCGGCGGTAGCTACTGGCGGCTGGTGCGCTTGGGCTTCTGGCTTCGCCGGCCCTTGGTCGGGGCATAGGCGCCGTCGCCGGAGGGCTGACCATTGGTCGATGGCTGACCGTTGGTACCCTGTCCGCCGTTGCGGCTCTGCGATGGAAAGCGTTCGACGATGCCGTTGTCGGCGTTGGTGGTTGCGGGCTCGTTGAGCCGCTGCTCGCGTGCGCCGCGGAACGGATCGGACGGCAGCTGCGGTGCGGCGGGCGGGATGATGTTCGGCGCCTGCTGCTGTGCGGCTTGTTGCAGTTGCTGTAGCTGCTCGAGCGTTTCGATGGGCTGTCCGTTGGGCGCCAGGATCTGCATGCGGAACAGATTGCGCAGCGTGTCCTGTTGAAACTTGTTCATCATCGCTTCAAACATCTCGAAGCTTTCGCGCTTGTAGGCGACGAGCGGGTCCTGCTGCGCGTAGCCGCGCAGACCGATGCCCTCTTTCAGGTGGTCCATCGAGAGCAGGTGATCTTTCCACAGGCTATCCAGGATGCTGAGCATGATGACACGCTCGTGATAGCGGAGCGCGTCCTGGCCGAGGATCTGTTCTTTGACCTCGAAGCGCTCGCGCAGCTTGTCAAAGAGCGACTCACCGAGCTCGTGACGATTCAGCTCGCCCGCATTCACCTCCTCAAGCGTGGAGCCGAAGACATCGCCCAGCTTCTGGCGCATGTCATCGATCTTCCACTGATCGGGGTGCACGTTCGCGGGTGCGTCCGCGTCCAGGATGTTGCTCAGCTCGGTGGTGACGTAGTCGTCGAGGATGAGGCCCTTCTGGTCGACGCCTTCGCGCAGCCCGTGGCGCAGGCCGTAGACGGCTTCCCGCTGCTTGTTCATGACCCACTCGCGCGCGAAGATGCGCATGAGATCGTCTTCCAGCGAGAGATAGAAGCGCGAGGCACCGGGATCGCCCTGGCGGCCAGCGCGGCCGCGGAGCTGGTTATCGACGCG
>CAXUEG010000190.1:2898-6421 GCA_964249935.1 uncultured Terriglobus sp. | reverse complement strand
GAAGCCATGCGGATCTACCTCCGCCACCTCGCACCCGGCGGCATCCTCGCCTTTCACGTCTCCAACCAGCACGTCGATCTCGAGCCTGCCATCCAGAAGCTGGCAGCCAACGCCGGGCTGCAGGCCCGTACTGTCAGCAACGCGCCAAACGACAGCCGCGGCGAGTTTCGCTCCACCTGGGTGCTGCTCACGGGAAACCAGGCGTTCCTCGACCAGACCGAAGTTAGGCAGCGATCCAGAGCGACAGAAACTCGCTCCAACCTGCGACTCTGGACGGACGACTACTCCAGCCTCTTCACGCTGATTCGCTAGGGAACGCTCAAGTTCCGTCGCCCGGTGCACGATGAGCAACTAGGGGAATCCCCTGGCGCGGCATTGGACATACTCGCGCCTCGCACGCTGCCGATAAGCGGTTTGTAGCAGAAAGGAGCAGCACCATGCATCAGTCGTGCAACGCCTGCCGCAACGGTGTCGAACCGCCCATGCGCTTCAGCATGGCGTTTCAGCCCATCATCGATGTCAACGCGAACAAGGCGTTCGCCTACGAGGCATTGGTGCGCGGTCCCAATGGCGAGGGTGCCGGCACCGTTCTGGGCCAGGTCACCGAACAGAATCGCTACAGCTTCGACCAGAGCTGCCGCGTCAGAGCCATCACGTTGGCCAGCCAGCTCGGCCTCGCCGAGCGTCATGCCAAACTGTCGATCAACTTCATGCCAGGCGCGGTCTATAGCCCTGCCGCCTGCGTGCAACTGACCCTGGCGACCGCACGCGAGCAAAACTTCCCGCTTCACCGGCTCATCTTCGAATTCACTGAGAACGAACAGATGGATTCGCCGGAGCACCTGCAGCGCATCGCGGACGAATACAGGCGCCACGGCTTTACCCTTGCACTCGACGACTTCGGCGCCGGCTTCTCTAACGTGAATCTGCTGGCGCGTCTGCACACCGGCATTGTCAAGCTCGACATGGACCTGACGCGCGATCTGCACCGGCGACCGCGCGCTCAGGCGATCGTCCGTTTTCTGGTACGACTGTGCCGCAGCTTCGGATCAGAGGTCATCGGTGAAGGCGTAGAAACCTACGAAGAGTTTCGCGCGATCCGCCGGTGCGGCGTTCGTCTCATGCAGGGCTACCTCTTTGCCAAGCCTGCTTTTGAACGCCTTCCCGACTTCGAAATCCCACGCCTGCACCGCGCCACGGTCCCGATCCTGGATCTCTCACCGGTGCTCAACCTCCTGCCCGCCGTCAGCGGCATCGTGTCGCGTCAGCGGTGAGTCGTTCCACTACACGTGGCGTACTCGGCTGCGGTTCGGTGCCAGGTCTGGCTGCGGCCCAGCGCCTTGAAACCGACATACCCGCGCAGATGTAAGTCGTTACCATCGCTGGTCATCACAGATTTATACGTCTTCCCGCTCTCCGGATCGTAGATTCTGCCGTCCTCCGCATGATTCGCGTCTTTCAGGTCGAATGCGGTGCCGATCACCAGCTTGCACACTGGCCGGGCTCGCAGTGAAGGATCTGGATTGCGCTCGTCGATCACACCTGGAGCTGTCTTCGAGATCGTTACGATGGTGATGCAAACATGTTGACCGCAAGGGTCGATGTGCAAGACGGAGCCCGCGTCTGTCGACCAGTAACCCAGTACGCCATTCAGGGGCGGAGCAGCCGGAGCATACTGTCCAAACGCGTTGCTGCAGAAAAAAGCAGCAGCGGCAAAAAGAGCGAGACGTGTCATGGGTGCTCCTGGCTCTGTAGGATGCGTTCCACACGGAACGCATCCTACAGAGGCCAGCAGGCCAGATGCGACACGAAAAAAGGCCGGAACTCCCGGCCTTCTTTCTGGCGTTCGCCGTACACCTCTTCGCTCTCAGCCGCCGACCTAGAAGTTCGCGAACATTTCCAGCACCTGATCGTAGTGCCCGTCGCGCTCGGCCCAGCGCAAATGCTTCACATTCTCTGTCAGGACTTCGCCCTTCTCGACCTTGCTGCGATCCCTCAGGATCGACATGACCTCGCTCGTGTATTCATCCAGGGGCATCGCTCGCGGATCGCTGGCCTGCCGCGCGCCACCCAGCTCCGTCTGCACATACGGCGGCGCCAGCTCCAACACTTCCACGCTGGTGCCACGTAATTGCACCCGCACCGCCTCCAGCCACGAGTGTAGAAACGCCTTGGTCGCGCTGTACACAGGACCAGGAGGAAAGGGAACAAACGCCAGGCCTGAGGTCGTCACCATCAGCGTGGATTGAGGCTGCTTGCGGAGCACAGGCAACAGCGCCGCGGTAAGCTCGATCACGCTGGTGATGTTGGTCGTGATCGTCCGCTTTGCATGGGAAACATCGACGGTGTCGGCCTTGTAGTCCTCCATGCCCGCGATACCGGCATTGTTGAACAAGACGTTCAACTTGGGAAACCGGTCCTGTACCTCCTTGGCAAAGCTCTGAAGCGACTCGCTGCTCTCCACATCCAGCTGCATGCCCACAATGCCCGGATACTTCTGCTCGATTTCATCCAGCAGGTTCTGCCGCCGTCCGGCAACAATCACCGTATTACCCGCTTCGTGAAGCGCCACAGCAAGCGCACGGCCGATACCGCTGGTCCCGCCTGTCACAAGAATGGTGTTACCCGTCATCTCCATCGGCTGTTACCTCTCCACCAGACCAGATGCCGCACCCCTTGTCGACGCTTCAGGGATCTCGTGTAGGGCAGACACTTGCAAGCCGCAGGCATTAGGCGTAGATCGATCTACCGGAGCTTCTTTCGCATACGCCTGCCAGCATTGCCTGCCATCATTGCCGGCCAGCCGGACTGTCGAACCATCCCGTCCGCTCACAGTGCGGTTCGTTCTGCCGGCCACACGGTAGAATGCCGAGCATGAACAGGCACACAAAGCATCTTTCCTGCTTCTTCAGCATCCTCCTGGCAACCTGCCCGATCTCACGCGCCGTTGCTCAGGTGCCGCAGGAGCAAGCCGTTCTGGCGCCGATTTATGCGATGTTCGATGGCATGTCGAAACGGGATGCCGCAGCCATCAAGGCTCCCACGCTGCCGGGCGGCACGATGGTACTGATGCGCGACGGCAAACCTGCGCAGATGACCTTCGAAGCCTTTGCGGACCGCGTCGGCAAACCAGGCACAACGAAGATTGAAGAACGCATTCACAATCCACTCGTGAAAATTGACAACGACCTCGCCGTGGTTTGGGCACCCTTCGAATTCTTGATCGATGGAAAAGTCGACCACTGCGGAACAGACCTGTTCAATCTGGTCCGCGTCGACGGAAGATGGATCATCGCCAGCGTCGCCGATACGGGCACAAAGACCTGCTCTGCAAAATGACAGCTCGCGCCTCGGACAGTTCTGCAAGCGAGCATTTGGGGCTACGCTCCTTTCAGAGCGGGTGTGGAAGGACGGAAGGTTTATCCACGCAAACCCTTGCTGTCGGTGACGCCCTTGTTTATGGTTCACGGCGAGATCTCACACTTGGCAAGCCGTGAACCGCGGCATGACGGCAGTTCATCTG
>CAXUEG010000190.1:250-2888 GCA_964249935.1 uncultured Terriglobus sp. | reverse complement strand
CATCTGTAGTTGTCTACCTGTATTTATCCGATCCGGACAGTACGATTGCGGCCGCAGTCGAAGCTGGGGCGAGAGTTCTACTTCCGGCTGAGAATGCGCCCTGAGCGACCGGGTAGGCCGAATCATGGACCTTTCCGGACACGTGTGGAACATCGCGCCGCGGTACTGCGAACTGATCGGCCAGTCGGGGTAGGTTGCATGGTCTTTTCCAAGCGGTTGCGAGATCGGGTGTGCGGAGGGGAGATCACATGCTCCGTCCGAATCTGGATGCGTCCACGTGTAAGCGTCGGTGGGCGCTATCGCGTTGGCCTGGGTGAGATCGAAGTTGATTCGATTGAGCTTATCCGCCTTCCGGACATCACCCCTGAACTTGCCCGCGCTTCCGGATTTTTGGGTGTTCTGGACCTTCTCAAAACCGCCAAGCACGGGAACGGCGACAGGATCTACCTCGTGCGCTTCCACTACATCCCGCCCAAGGCGAAGCATTAAGAATCGGCCCTGTAGCTTTGGGTACGTTAAGTCGCATTCTCGTCACTTACGTTCTGAGGGCATAGCAGCAAGAAGGCCGGGATCGCTCCCGGCCTTTTCGTCTTACGGTTACGTCAGCGCTTACGCGTTGGCGGTCTCGGGCTGTTCTGCAGCCGCGACAGCCGCTTGGCGGGCGACGGCGGCCTTGCGGTCCACCACGTTCTCGCCCAGTTCCGCTGCAACCTTCTCGGTCGAGTACGCCTCGATCAAGTCGCCTACGCGAATATCGCGGAAGCCCAGATCGATACCGCATTCCATGCCGCTCGTCACCTCGCGGACATCGTCCTTGAACCGTTTCAGGTTCTGCAGCTTGCCCTTCCACAGTTCCGTGCCGTCGCGCGTCACGCGTACCTGCGCATTCCGTGGAATCACGCCGTCGCGCACCACCGAGCCGGCAATCTGGCCGACCTTGGTGATCTTGAAGACGTTGATAACCTCGGCACGGCCCAGGTAATTCTCGCGGAAGACCGGCTCCAAGAGCCCGAACATTGCCTTGGTGATCTCGTCCTGCAACTCGTAAATGATCGAGTGCAAGCGGACCTCCACGTTGTCCTGGTCGGCCAGCTCCTGCGCCTTCCGTTCCGGACGCACGTTGAAGCCGATGACCACCGCATTCGACGCGGCAGCCAGCAGGATGTCGGATTCCGTGATGGCGCCGACGCCCGAGTGAAGCACGCGAACGCGCACCTTCTCGGTCGACATGCGCTGCAGCGAATCCTCCAGGACCTGCACCGAACCCTGCACATCGCCCTTGAGGATGATGTTGAGGTCCTTGACGCCCGCCGTGCGGATCTGCTCGGCCAGCCCCTCCAGCGATGCGCGGCTGGACTTGGCAAGCTGTGCCTCACGCTCCTTCAGCGTGCGGTAGCGTGCCACTTCCTTGGCGCGGTCGCGGTCGGCCATCACGATAAACGTGTCGCCAGCGTCCGGGATCGATTCCAGACCCAGGATCTCGACCGGTGTGGACGGCCCCGCGGTGTCGATCGCGCGGCCACGGTCGTCGAACATGGCGCGGATCTTGCCAAAGGTGTTGCCCACCAGGTAGCTGTCGCCCGTCTTCAGCGTTCCGTTCTGCACCAGAATGGAAGCCACGGCACCACGGCCGCGGTCCAGCTTGGCTTCGATCACGGTACCCACCGCCGGACGCTCCGGAATCGCCTTCTGCTGGTTCGTATCGGCAACCAGGCAGATCATCTCTTCCAGGCCGTCCAGGTTGGTCCGCTGCTTCGCGGAAACCTGCACGAACGGCGTATCGCCACCCCACGAGTCCGGCTGCAGACCGCGCTCGGCCATCTGCTGCATGATCTTGTCCGCGTTCGCACCGGGCTTGTCGATCTTGTTCACCGCAACGATGATCGGCACCTTCGCCGCGCGTGCGTGATCGATGGCTTCGATCGTCTGCGGCATCACGCCGTCGTCCGCCGCCACCACAATCACCACAATGTCCGTGACCTTGGCGCCGCGCGCACGCATGCGGGTGAACGCCTCGTGACCCGGCGTGTCCAGAAAGACGATCTCGCGGCCAAAGGCAGGCGAATCCGGCTTCTGCACGTGGATCTTGTACGCGCCGATGTGCTGGGTAATGCCGCCGGCTTCGCCGCTCGCGACGTCCACCTTGTCGGTAGCCGTCGAACGGATCGCGTCGAGCAGGGAAGTCTTGCCATGATCGACGTGACCCATGACCGTGACCACCGGCGGACGCACGATTTCCACCATGCCGCTGGTGTCCTCCAGCAGGCCCTCGATCGCCTCGTTCTCGATCGTCTCTTCCACCGTCTGGATCTGCGCGTCGGCACCGTAAGCGGCGGCGACCTGTTTCACCAGATCGTTGTCGAGCGACTGGTTCACCGTGACAAACACGCCCCGCATCAGCAGCATGGCGATCAGGTCCTTGCCGCGCAGGTCCAGCTTCTCAGCCAGGTCCTTCACGGTGATGCCTTCGGTCACGGTGATGGTGCGGGTGATGGGCAGCCGCTCGTGCGGGAACACCAGATGCACGCCGCGGCTCAGCGACAGCTTGGGTGCGGCCGCGGGATCTTCGAGCTGACGCAGCCGATCCACCCACGGGCCGGCGGCGTTCACCACCACCTTGGCGCGGACCCGCGCCTCC
>CAXUEG010000190.1:0-240 GCA_964249935.1 uncultured Terriglobus sp. | reverse complement strand
CACGGTGATGCCTTCGGTCACGGTGATGGTGCGGGTGATCGGCACCTCGCCCATGGGAACCTGCGCTCCGCCGTACCGCGACGGTGGCGCAAAGCCCTTCATTGGGCCTTCTTTGCTCTTTTCGTAGCGCTTCTTATTCGCCGCGCCTTTGCGAGCCGCCGGGCGCATGCCGGGCTTTGCCGTGCCGGGTGCGCCCTCAGGCGCCAAGCCACCGGGTGCGCCGGGCCGTGCACCGAAACC
>CAXUEG010000189.1:4569-6425 GCA_964249935.1 uncultured Terriglobus sp. | reverse complement strand
AAACAGGGCCGCCTCGCTCGCGTATAGCTCTGGCTTTTCCCACGGCGCACCGGACAGGTACCATGCGTCGTCAAAGGTCAAATCGTCGAAGCCCCAGTTCGCTGCATGCTCCACCGCACCCGCTCCGGTCATTGCAGCTTTGAACCGCGTTGTCTGCGTCAGAATCCAGTTCGTCATGTATCCGCCATAACTGTAACCACCGATCGCGAGGTGGTCAGGGTCGGCGATACCTTGCTTTACCAGCGTGTCTACACCGGCCAGGATGTCTTTGCCCGGTGCGCTGACCAGATGCGGTCGGATACCTAATTGGAATGCATCACCATACCCCGTGGACCCGCGGTAGTTCGGCCGAAACACTAGCCAGCCCTGCGCAGCAGCGATGCCTGCCCAGTCATACCAGTTCGCGCCGAAGCGGTTGCTGTCTGCATCGGCCGGCCCTCCATGGATCAGCGTCAGCATGCGCAGGTGCTGCGTGCCTCTTTTGCCTGGAGGGTAAATCAGCACACCTTCGACCGACGTGCCGTCCTCGCTCTTCCATGCGTAGGGCTGCCACTCCGGCTTGGCACGTTGAGCAAAGACGGGATTGAACGCCGTGATTGCTTCTGGCTTGTTCATGGCGGCTGCCCCAGGCGCTACGTACACCTGAGGCGGCTCTGTAATAGTGGAGTGCGTGAACAAGACCGCGCCTCCGTGGTCCGCTAAGCTCAGCCGTCCGTAAGCTCCCGGCGTGTCCGCAACGAGCTTGAAGTCAGCATCGTGCAGCAGATACACCGACTGGTTCATTCCCTTCAGGCCGACTGCAAACACCTTGCCGTCATGCCCGACGGTCAGGTCTTCCCAGGATCCATCGAACTTTGTTCCCATGCGCGTGAGCGCGCCAGATGCGGCATCGATCGCGTACACGCGCCCTTGGACGTCCTGGTAAGGGCCTTCAATCGAACCGCCCGCGGCACGCACGAGCACGTACACAGTTTTGCCCGCAGGATCCCATGCGAGCCGCCCTTCGAGGCCTTGGTTGTGCGTCAGCCGGCGGGGCTCGCCGCCCGCAGCTGACACTAAAAAGACTTCGCTGTTTGCGGGGTCCTCAAGCCGGTCCGCTACGGGCCCAGTCTCAAAGGCGATCTGCTCGCCACTTTGTGACAAGGTGATCTCAGCAATTCCAAGCGAACTGCGCGCAACGACCTTTGCTGCTTCGGGGTACTGGGGTTTGTCCGCTGGCGGCTTGGGTTCGTCATGCGCCTGTCGCACCTGTTCTGTCGCTTGCAGGGCGGCCTCCACAGACAGCGTCAGCAGCGTGTCGCCGCGATACTTATTGCGCCACTCGACCGTGTCTTTCCACTCCTTCTTGTGTGCGTCTTCGGCATTCTTCGAGCGGGGCTCCTCCACGGAAAAGACGATGGCTTGCCCTTTTGGAGCCCACGTGAAGGCATGCAGCTCCAGTGCCTCCCGATAGAGCGGAAACGGCTCGCCGCCGCCCATAGGCAAGAGCCAGATGCGTCCGGGCTTGTCCTTCTCATCGCCCTGCCCGGCGGGCTTAAGCGCTGCGGTCAGCGGCCGGTCTGAGACAAAGGCAAGGTAACGTCCGTCCGGCGACCAATGCGGTTCTGTGTCGTTCCCGGAACCGGTCAGCGGGACCGGCGGACCTCCGCCACGCTTCCACAACCACAGATGCTTTTCGAACCGGTCGTGCGCCCAATCCGGGCTCGTCGTCCCGATCACGGCGGCGGACCCGTCGGGCGAGATCTCGGCAGCAGTGATCTCTGTGGTGTTCAGGTACTCATCCAGCGTAATCGTGCCAGTTGCAGCAGTTGCGCTGCCCTGGACAGGTGCAGCGATACCGCCCTGAGCCAGAGCAC
>CAXUEG010000189.1:0-4559 GCA_964249935.1 uncultured Terriglobus sp. | reverse complement strand
CACCATTGAGCAGATACGTACCCAACCAACCTGCATTCACATCTCCGTCTCGGGTCGTGCCTCCGCGGTCGGCTGCGCCAAGGCATGACTCCTTGTTAGCCGCACCTCCGGTCTTTGGCGCAAACGCCTTAGAAGTCGTAGCGCAGCGAGAACTGCATGCGGCGCGGTGCCCCAAGCTGTGCAGTATAGATACCGAGACTGCCGCCAGTGAGCTGCGTATTGGCATTGGTGTTCGGGCTTGGATCGAAGCGGAAGGTATTTGTCACGTTGTACACCTCCCAGGCAAAGCGAAGGTTTCCGTGCTCAATGTTCCAAGACCTATTTAAGCCGCTATCGAGTGAAAAGTAGCCGTCGCCCCGAAAGTTGTTGCGCTCGCCTGTTTCGCCCGGATAGGGCAAACGAATCGGCGTACCAGTGGAGAGCCCACTGTTCAGGGCCGAAGGATTGTCAAAGACCTGAACGTTGCCAGCTGCATCGAAGTGTCGCCGCACCTTCGCAACATTCTTGTCCGTCACGATGCCGTAGCCTTCCTGCTGCCAATCCGTCGTCCAGCCTGGTTCATTCAGTGAGAACGGCAGGCCGCTGGTGTTGCGAAGAATACCAGTGTTCTGCCAACCGCCGATCAATGCATTCAGCAGACCATTGCTACCATTTGCGAAGGCCCTGCCACGGCCAAAAGGTAACTGGTACACGTAATTCACCGTGATCAGGTGCGTGGTGTCAAAGTCTGACACGGCGCGGTTCAGGTAAGGTTTCCAGGTATTGATGATGCTGCTGCCGTTGTATGCCACACCATTCGCGAATTCCGAGGTGCGCTCCGCGTCCGAGCCCATGTCGATCGACCGCGAGTAGGTATAGCTGAAGTCCATTTGCAAGCCGTGGCTCATGGGATGACGCAATGTGATCTGGCCAGCGTTGTACGAGCTCATACCGATGGTTGACAGCGCATAAAGCGACGAAAACTGGTCCTGCCAAAAACGTGGATGGTGGCCTGCAGCGCAGTAGAAGTCGATGTCGGCCAGCGCTGTTGTTGCGCCGAGATTTGCGCGATAGGGCGCCCACTCGTTGGTATAGATCGCTTGAGTGGCGCTCTCGCCGGGGTAGTCGATACCCGCCATGTAGGGGAACAGGTGCTCAAAATATGGAATGGCAGGTACTTGGGCGGTGTTGTCCCCGCCGTTCTGATCCACTAATTTCGACAGCTGCGCACCCGCTGCGTAGTAATCGCCGCCACCTTGTGGATCAACAAAGTCCACGGGCTCGGCCAGGTCCAGACTTTGCAGCAGATGGCGGCCCAGTCGGCCCACATACGAAGTTTCCAGCGTGAAACCTCCAGGAAGCTCGCGCTGCACCGAAAAGTCAAATGACTCGGTATAAGGTGTCTTCAGTTTGTTATCCAAACCCCAGGTGATGTTGAACAGCCCCTGGGGTGCCGTGTAGGGAAACTGTACCGTCGCTGCAGGCGCGCCGTTACTAAAAGGAAATGTACGCCGGTTGCTGAAACGCGGGGCCGTGTTGTAGGAGTAGGTGCCTGCCTGGTTCGTAAGGCTGGAAGACAAGCCGAACGAGCCGTTCTGATCGAACGTGTTCACCAGACCTTCGCCGTAGTGATCGAAGTACTCTCCGGCACCGGCTCGGATCGACGTCTTGGCGTTGGGCGCGTAGACCACCGCAAAGCGCGGGGCGATGTTGTTCTTTGACTTCGGCCAGAAGCCTGGCTTGTGATACACCGGTCCACTCGGCGCAAACTGCAGATCCGGTTCATAGATCTGACCCTGCAGGGCGGAAGCCTCACGCTGCATGAACCAGGCATGCGTATCGATCGTGGGCGCAACCTGCTGCCCCTTCGTTTCATATGGAGTTTGAAGAATGGTGTGGCGTAGGCCGAACGTGAACGTCAGGTTCGGTGTCGCCCGCCATGAGTCCTGAAGGTAGTATTCAAACTCGTTTGCCTTGAAGTGCCGTGCGATCGGCACTCCGTCCGCCAGCAAGGCACCCGTGGAAGCGTTGGTGACCTGGGAGTTCTCCAGGTTGGTAACGCTTGGCAGCGTCCCAATCAGGTTGGCGTAGGCGATCACGTAAGAGTTCCCAAAGCCCGAGTCGACCGCCGTTTGACCGAGGGTAGTGGGGTCGGGTGGGTTGCCGCTTAAAAAGTAAGGATTGGTCGAAGCCGAACTGAATGAGTTCGCATTCGACGTGCGATTCTGGTGTACCTGCCGCCAGTTGCCGCCAAACTGGAAGTTGTGGTTCCCCTTGGTCCAGTTCAGGTTGTCGATGATGTTGTTCACCGGCACGCTGATGATGGTGGACCGGGTTTCCGCCGTCTGACTGTCGACGAACCGGAAGTCGACGTAATCGCCCGTGCCTATCCCGCTGTTGCCATAGCCCTGGCGAACATAGCCGTAGCGCAGGTCGTTCACGAGGCTCGGCGAGAGCGTCCAGGTGTCACCGAACGTCATCCCTTTGCTGTTGTCGATAAGTACAGACGATGGACCCTGCCCCGGAAATTGCTCCACTCCGCCGGTTGTGTCCTTCTGGAAGTTGCCACGGGCGAACACCCGGTGCTTCGAGGATGCATCCCAGTCGAACTTGACGATGGTCGTGTTTAGCGAGATCGGGTGCGGTGACGAGAAGGTGAAAGATCCGGTGTTGAGCCCGTCGCCCAACTGCGTGCCGTTTGCCGCGGGGTACTGATTCAGCAACGCCAGGATGTTAGGGTTCGGCCCGGGGCCGGCCGGGTATGCGGCCGTGCCGCACACCGAGCAGCCGTTAGCTGCATCCAGCGCTGTTACCTGCGCCGAACTCAATGTCACGACGTTTCCATTCACGTCTTGGTATCGCAGATTTCCCTGCTGATACGAAGCAGTCGGGGCTGTCCTCTGAACGATCGAGCTTTCCGCCTGCCGCTGACCCTCGTAATTGGCAAAGAAGAAAAGCTTGTTCTTCTTGATCGGACCCCCCAGGTCCCCGCCAAAGATGTTGCGAATCAGCTTAGGCGGACGGTTTGGCTCGCCCGAGGACAATTGAGATGCTTTCAGAAAGAAGTCATTGGCTACCGTGATCGTTGGGCGGTTGTACTCGTACACGGCGCCGTGCAGGCTGTTGGTGCCCGACTTGGTTACCAGGCTGACCTGCGCGCCTGATGATCGCCCAGCATCGGCATTTGCATTGCTCGTCGTTACACGAAACTCCTCCGTTGAGTCCTGCGTTGCCCGCAGGACTCCGGTGAAGGCCAGACCTCGTAGCTGGTCGTTATCGTCCACGCCATCCAGAGTCACATTGCTCTGGTCGGAACGGCCGCCGTTCACTGCGCCGCTGCGGCTGTCCTGAAGCGCCGGATCGCTACCTGCAGGGATCGGTACGAAGAACACACCCGCGTTCAGCGAAAGCAGGTCTGGGATGTTTCGTGTTTCGCTGGGCAGTGCCTGGATGGTCGCGTTGTCGGTCGAGTTGCCGATCGATGCGTCTGTCGTGTTCAGAGTTTGGGCGGCGGTCGTCACGGTCACCACAACGTCCGTTCCCTGTGGCGAGAGCGAGAAGTCGATGGTCGCGGGCTGATTGACCAGCAACTCGGCACGCTTGGTCTGGCTGCCGAAGCCGGATGAACTCACCACCACGTCATACGTAGCCGGTGGAATCTGCTGGAGTTGGTAGTCGCCGCTCGCTTTGGAGGTGGTCGTTAGCGTCTGTCCGCTGGCGCGGTCATTGAGCACAACGGTCGCTCCCGGAACCACCGCGCCGCTTTGATCCCGAACGACTCCCCGCAAGGAGGTCGTTGCGTTCTGAGCAAGTGTCGTAGCCGAGATGGCCAAAACCACAGCACTAGGAGCGTAGGCACAAAAACGTCTCATCGGCGTCCTCCGGGGAAGAGTGGCGGGGATAGAGCCGAGGGGCGAGCCGTCCTTCCCCCGGGTGTGGCTTCTGAGTTGTGGTTCGGTGTTGAGTCTCTTTGTTACAGCAAGACGAATCAAAACGCAAATGTGCATGTGTGATGACTGCGGATGGCGTCGCAATTGTCAGGGAGCAGCAGCCCTGGGGCAAATGTACGGCCACTACCGTTGCGGATGCACTCACGAGGCCGAGCGCCAAGGCGCCTTGAAAGCCCACGCAGCGCGGTCGGGCCACGTCAGAATGCTCGTTCCACGCACGCAGCGACCTGCAGTCGATCCGAGGAACCGATACGACTCGGCGCCAGAGGGTGCTCTAAAGCGCCATCAGTGTTGGCGTATGCTTCCGTAGAATGTAGTTTTCGTGCACATGACCACGTGCCGTCGTCAGCTGACTTCAAGGGGTGGGCATGCGGATCTCCTGCTGGGTGTTGCGGTCTGGAACAGACGTGTGGCTGGAAGTAGAAAAATCCAGTTGCTCGAACCGTGTTGGTTACACATCACATGTGCTGCGTCGCTCTATTCACGGCCGCTTCGTTTCTCCGCGGTACCGCACCCAGCCTTGCTTTCATCCTTTTTGCCCGGATTTCTCAAGGCATTGGAGCGTAGACTGGCGCCAGTCGAGCAAGCGTCCTCGCAGATACGTTCCCGCCTGCGAAAATTGCGTCGGCG
>CAXUEG010000188.1:6197-6485 GCA_964249935.1 uncultured Terriglobus sp. | reverse complement strand
GACCACGTTGAGACTGGGCACATTCAGACTGATGTGGCCGCCGGCACCTTGCGCGGAGTACATGCCGGGCAATGTGGCTTCGCCCACATGGACCCCGCCGTACTCCACCCACCAAAGATATTCGTAGCCGCCCACCGGCATGGTCCCGACATGCACCATCTCGTTCGCGTGCGTGCTCTTACTGACCCACTCTGCGGGAACGATCTGCCGGTCGTTCCAGCGGCCGCGGTTGAGATAGAGCAGTCCGAAGCGAGCCATGTCGCGCGTGGTCATCCGAAACATATAGGC